>DATEPG010000478.1:0-12528 GCA_035273265.1 Polyangiaceae bacterium | reverse complement strand
CGCGTGCCTCCAGCAACGTGAGCGAACCGCGGGTAGGTAGAATCGCTTCCGCTACCAGCAGGGTTTCGTCCTTGGCCTGTTGCCGTTCGGAGAACGCCGAGGCTTCGAAGCGCTGTAAATGCACGGTCGGGTGCCGAGGATCCCTCCGCTTTCGCTCGGTTGGCACCACGAACGCCTCTTTGGACAAGGGGCCGGGCAGGCCCCGCGTATTGACCACCAAGCTGACCACGAAGCGTCCCGCCTCTGCGTTCAAGCGCGGCCAATCGTCACGTGCTGACTTGGTGACGCCCTCACCGCCCGACAACGCCGCCAGTGCTTCACCCGATTGATCGGACAGCACGGCGCCGGCGCCGGTGGGCGCTTCCTCGCCGTCTTCGATCACGCCAATGGCTACACCGCGCCGAATAACCAGCGACGTGGCACGGCGATTGAGTTCGATCACTCCGCCGTGTGCGGCGATACGTTCGCACAAGAACTCCGCCAGCTCGTCCTCCCCGCGCGCGAGCGCTTGCACGCCGCGCGTCCAAGCGCCGTGCAGCCGTGCCAGCGCGAAGGACGGAAATTCACCGCCCAGGATCGCCGAGTTGGAGGCGAAGCTGGCGGGGATGGTGGTGATCTCCCGGTAGGCGTGGCCGCCCGGGAACTTGCCCAGGAGATCGAGCGAAAGCGGCAAGCTGCCAGCGATCCGGCCGGTTTCGAAGCGCTCCCACAGGCTTCCCGGCGGCCAGAGCGCGTCGCGCTCGAAGGCCGCGTCTGCCGCTGCGTTGACCGTCGCGATCGAGCCGTACAGCTCGTCGACCAATTGTCGCACTTCGGGAAACTCTCGCTCGATTTCGCGGCCAAACAGCTCCATGTCCGGCGGTACTTCGATCCGGCGTCCCTCGCTGAGCACCACGAACATCGGATCGAGCGGCGCTGCCCGGCGACGAAACTGCGGGCTCTGCGCGAGTTCGTGCAAGATGCGCCGCCACGTCGGAGAAGGGCCGGCCAAGAGCGTGAAAGACCGCCGGCACAGCACGTGCTCCTCGAAACGATAGGTTTGACCGTGTTGGCCTTGTCCGAGGAGCAAAATCCTGAAGTCGCGCCGCGCGAGCACGGCGGCTGCCGCGAGCGCGCCCAAAGAGCGACCCAGCACGATGACGTCGTAATGCCGCGATGTCACTCAGCCCTCGAACGGAACCACGCGGCCAGCCGCGATCTCGCGCAAAACATTGACGAACAACTCGTGCTCGACGCCATGAATGCGCCGTGCGAGCGACGACAGGTCGTCACCGGCTTCGACCGGAACCGCCCGCTGGGCGATGATCCTGCCAGAGTCCACGCCGTGATCCACGAAGTGCACCGTACAGCCGGTGAGCTTCACGCCGTAGTCGAGCGCCTGTTTCGTGGCGTCCACGCCGGGGAAGGCAGGCAAGAGCGAGGGGTGAATGTTGATCACTCGTCCCGGGTACGCTTTCAAAAATTGCGGCGTCAACACGCGCATGAAGCCGGCCAGGACGACCCAATTCACGTCGGCCGCGCGCAACGCGCTGACCAAGGCGGCGTCGAACGCTTCGCGCGTCGGAAAATCCTTGTGCGGGATGGTCAACGCCCGGACGCCCGCGGCGCGGGCGCGCTCCAGGGCGGGCGCGCCCGGGCGATTGGCGATCACCAGCTTGACCCGCGCGTTCAGCGTGCCTGCGCTGATCGCGTCCAAGATCGCCTGCAGATTGGAGCCCACGCCGGACACCAATACGCCGAGATTGAGCGGGCTTTGGGCAGTCATCGCGCGGCTGTCCATAGCACAGCTCAGCGGGCTCGCTGCGGCGCACTTTCGAGCCAGGAATAAGCGCCCGGCAGCTGGGCTTATGCGTGGCCGTCCAACCCCCGCGCCGGGCTGAACGCCTCGATGGCCAGCGGCGCGCGTTGACCGAGCACCGCCGCGCGCACGATCTCCGCGCTGATCGGCGCGAGCAGGATGCCGTTTCGGTAGTGACCCGTGCTCAAGAACAAGCCTGGGATTCGTGTGCGACCGAGCAGCGGCAAGCCGTCCTTGGTGTAGGGGCGGAAGTTCGACCAGGTCGCGCGCAGCGCTGCGCGCTCCAGCCCAGGTACGAGCGCAGTCGCGTGAAGCAGTAGATCGCGCACGGCCCCGGCAGTCACCTCGCGTTCGTAGCCGACGAACTCGAGCGTCGAGCCGAGCAAGATCCGCCCGTCGTCGCGCGGCACCAAATACGCGCCAGGACCGAACACCACGTGCGACAGCGGTGGCGTGGGCAACTCGAGCTCGACTATTTGCCCGCGGGCGGGAATCACTCGTCCTGCCGCTAAGCCGAGCCCGTCGATCAACGAGGTCCAGCTGCCGGCCGCGACGACCACGTTCTTGGCGTAGAGTTCGCTGCCGTCTTCCAGCACGACACCCACGGCGCGGCTGTCTTCCAGCGCCACACGCCTCACGAACGCGCCGCTCTGGAAGCGTACTCCCCGTGCCAGGGCCGCGATCTGCAGCGCGCGCAGCAAGGCCTTGGGCTCCACACGGGAATCTGCCGCGAAGCGCAGGCCCCCCGAGAGCTTGGGCGACAGCGCGGGTTCGAGCGCGCGGAGCTCGCGCGGCGCGAGTCGCTCGACCGAGAGTCGCTGCTTGCTCTGCCACGCGGCTGCTCGCATCAAGTCCGTGACCGCAGCGCGCTCGAAGCCGACGCGCAGCACGCCGCACGCTCGGTAGCCGATGTCGATTTGGGTCTCCTTGCTCAGCAACGCCGCAAATTTCGGGTAACGAGCGCGGCTGGCCAAGCAAAGCTCGGTCATTGGACCCGGCGCGTGCGCCTCGGCCTGCGCGCCCAAGATCCCGGCGGCCGCACTGGACGCCTCCGCGCCGGGCACGCTGCGTTCGAGCACTAGACATTGGACGCCGTGGCGCGCGAGCTCCCAGGCTGCGCTGGTGCCCATGATTCCGCCTCCGATGATCAGGACGTCGACCGGGGCGAGGCGATGGCGCGCGTTTTTTCGAGGCATGGCAGCGGGCAGCGGCCGTCCTTGCTCAGCTCACCTTCTGCGTCAACTTTGCCAGGCCGATCAGGCTGAACGTGGCAAAGCCGAGAAACAAGCCGCACAAACCGAGCGCCCAGCGCGTGGTCTGTGGTGCCTCACCGTCGACCAAGAGCCAAGCGTCGTCCGTCACTTTGCCTTGCCAGGCGTCACTGACGGCCGCGCGCACCATGCCATGGCGAATGCCCGCGCGGCTGACGGGGATCAGACGCCCCACGAACGAAGAAGGCGCAACGAAATGCGCGCCCTCTGGATCGCTGGGGTCGACCGGCACGCTGATTTGTACCCACAGCTTGTCGTTGCCCTCGATCTGCGCCAGGCGATAGGTGTCGTCTTCGAGCGGCCGCGCGTAGCGTACCGCGCCGTCCGCGCGCAGCGCGCCGCTGCCGCGCACCCAGGTGTTGGCGTGCTCGTTCGAGCCGTGGAATTGACTCAGCTCGCCCAGGTCGATCGGCGGACCACTCTCGAGCGCGAACGCGGCCTCGCCGCGTAGCTCGAAGGCCAACCCGAGTGAGCCGAGCGCCGATAACGTGAGCGCCACCAACGTAGCGCGCCGCCAAGGCCGACGTGGAGCCGGCAATGCCTCGAGGTCGAGGTCGTGATCCGATGCGGCGCGGGTACCGAGCAAATCTGGGGTGGACGGGTAGCGGGGCATCGAGTGCAGCCTTCATTGTCCGACATCCGAGCGCCCGATTTGTTCCGTGGCGCGGATGTGTTGCCGAGAAAATGGTCGGAGAGGAGAGCGAGAGCTTACGTAAGCGGCGGCCGGCAGTCTCGCACCCGTGCCCCCAAAAACCAGGTGAGCGTAGCAGAATCGGTCGCTTCGGTTGCCGGCCAGCTGGCCATACAGCGGCCGTACCGATGTAGGTGCTCCCGCGGGCATCGACAGCCGAGACCACCCGACAGACATTTCACCGGCAACCGTGTACTTTTACCGGAGTACCATTAGGGGTCCCAATGGCTGTCGCTAGCAAGATCATCTGCCCGTCGTGTGGTTTCTCCAACACGCCTCCGCTTGCCAACAATCGCTGCGTGTCGTGTGGCGCCAAGATCGAAGATCTGAAGCGTTCCCTGACACGGCAAGAGGAGCTCGAACGTCGCTATCAACAAGAGGGCTTCAGTCTGCTCTGGTTCGGCGTCTCGATCGCGATCATGTCCGTGATGACGGCAGCTCTGGTGATGGGCTTGCCGATGGTCGTGCCGGCGTTCGATTTCGAAGGCTCGGCGGGCATGCGGATCGCGATTCCGGTCTGGTTCCTGGGCGGAATGTTGATCGGCCTGATCTCCCCCGGTAAGACCTTCGTCGAGCCGATGGTCGCCGTGTTCTTGGTGGCGATTCCGACCGCGTTCTTGCTGTACGTGAACCAGACGGTCAAGACGATGCCCGCCTTCATGTACGTGCTGCTCTCGGCGCTCGGCGTGCTCTTCACGTTGATCGGCGCTTACATCGGTGAACGCATCCAAATGGGTCCGCCGCCGAAGGCCGCGGACTGATTCGCTCGCTCGCTCTGCTCCTCTTGTTGAGCCAGTGTTCGCTCGGCGCCTCGGCCAGTGAAAAGGCCGAGGCGGGTCGCCTGAACCACGCCATCGATCAGCTACGTCAGGCGTCCAACACCCAGAAAGCCCAGCTGCTCGACGGGCTCAAGGGCGTGACCTGCCAAACCGCCGAGCTGTGCGAGCTGCAGCGTGTTTGCGTCGATGGCTACGGCCAGCACGTGTTCGCGCTGGCTGAAACCGCGCGCGCAAAATCCCTGATCGGAACGCCGAACGGCGCCGCTGAAGCCGCTCGCATCCTAGATTTCGCGCAAAGCGAACTGGCCGAGGCCGCGCCGAAAATCAGCCACTGCGCCGACGCCCAAGGCGTGACCCAGCGCAAATACAAGCTCTGACGCCTACGAGCTTGGACAGTGGGCGCTCGCATTCCAGCAGCGCAGCTCTCTAGGCGCTGAGTTCACGCGCGTGCGCCTGGGACGCGTTGAGCGCCTTTCTGCATGAGCCGAGAGCTCCGTGAGCGGCTCCCTGAATTTGAACCGCCAAGCAGCCAAGACGCTAAGTCCTCAGGGCGTCCCACTCTCGAAAAATGCCCGGCGATAGGCGCGGGAATTTGGGGGTTAGCGATGCGCGTCGGTGCAACCGAGAAGGGTGCAACCGAGAAGATAGGGTGGGGCGGGAGCCCCATGGAGCCCGTATGGGTGCCAAGGGAACCCCAAATCTCCTTTCTCTCTTGGCGTCTTGGCTGCTTGGCGGTTTATTTCTTCGGCTCGTTCAAAGGGTTCCGCATCGACGTGCGGCAAGCGCTGAAGCGAGTTCCCGTGCCCGGACGAACGGGCCTGGCCGGCGACGCACTTCTGAAGGAGATTCGGGCAGCAGCACGTTTGCGAGGGGCGCCGCAATTCAGGGACGGCCCTCGTCTTGCGGAGTGAGCGCAGGCCAACCGTACAGTTGGCTGAGGGCGTGCATGATGTCGCGCACGAGTACGTGACCGCTCTCTCCGTTGGTCATCACGACGGCTCCTTGCCCGCGCGCGGGAAACAGCAACATCGAGCAGCGAAAGCCGGCATTGGCTCCTGCGTGCCCGAACGCGCTATTGGGCGGAGCTCCGCGCACCGCGAAACCGAGAGCATAATTGCCGAATTGTCGCATGGTCATGAGCTCGGCGGAGCTTCGGCTGAGCAGCGCTGATTTGCCTTCGCGCGCCTGCAGAAGCCCCAACGCAAAGCGCGCCAGGTCCGTTGGCGTGGTCCACAATCCAGCTGCGGCGAGTTCGGGATAGAGATGCCAGTTGCCCCGTAGGACGTTGCCCCGTGCGTCGTGTCCCCGAGCCGCACTCAGCGCAAGCTCCCCGGGCAGTTGCACTGCGAACAAGCTGTGCTTCATCTCGAGCGGCTCGAAAACGAGCTGATTGAGCGCCTGCTCGAAAGGCTCACGCTGCGTATCGGACAAGATTTGCTGCAGGACGACGAACCCGCCTCCCGAGTAGCTTTGACGCGAACCTGGCGTGAACGTCACTCGAATGGGCGCGGAGTTGGCGGGCGGCGTACCGTTCAGGATTTGCTTCAGGCTGGGCACGGCCTTTCCGGGTTCATAGCCGACGAAGCCACTGACGCTGAGCCCAGAGGTGTGGCTAAGAATCGAACGCAAGCTGACTGGCTGAAGTCGGCTTTGTTCCGCTACCGGGACCTGCCAGCTGCGCAGGGCGACATTCACGTCTTCGTCGAGCGACAATTGGTTGCCCTCGACCAGTCGTAAGGTCGCGAAGGTACTCACTGCCTTGCTGAGTGACGCAGCTTGATAGAGCGTTTCCGGCGTGCTGACCGCCTCGCCTGCCGCGAGCACGCCATAGCCATGAGCCCACTCGATCGCCGTCTCGTTGATCAGCGCAATGCTCACGCTTGGCGTGTGAGTGTCTCGCATCCGCTGCGCGAGCCAGGAGGCGTCGAGATTGCTTCTCGCTCCTTCACGGCCCGTCTCGAAGCGCACGATCTTGCGAGTGACATTGGGCGGATCAGTTGGCGCACCCCCGCGCCCGTCACGCACGATCGGGCCTGTCGGCACTCGCGCGCAGCCGAACATGGCAGCGACTGCAAGGATGGCTGGCCCCCAGATCGGCATGCCCCAGGTCCCCGTCCACCACCTCCTCCGCATCCCTTGCAGCTTACTTCAAAGGTGCGGCGGCGCGAGCTTGGGGAGGGTCAGTTTGGCGGATTGGGCGGGGTTGGCGCGGGCTTCGGTGCCTTGGGCACGGCGAGAGTTCCGAGTTTTGGGGTCGGCGCAGAGCCTGCGGGGGCAGGCGCACTGGCGCTCGCTGCCGGCGCCGGAGTGCCCTTGAGCGTCCAGACGACGCGACCGAAGCGGGAGGCTTTGTGGAAGTTGCCTTGACCCAAGATCGGGGACCAGGCAACGCCGCCGTTGTTCTTCATGGCGTAGAAATTGATGCGCCATGAGGAGCCCACTTCGGGCGGCAGCTTGGCTGCCTTGCTAAAAGACTTCCAGGGCACCAGGGCTTCCACCGTGTAACCCCGATCTTGATCGGTGCTCTTGTCGAGCGTGCCGTCCAAGCTGACGGCGCTCTTCAAGTTTGCCGACCAGTCTTGATGACCGAAGGGGCCGTCCGGTTCGACCTTCGGCTCGTTGTAGGCGTCGAATTGCGAGTCGAAGACCAGATTCTGTGGATTGATCTGGATCTCGTAATAGTCCTTGTTGTCGCCGTCACCGTCGGGGTCGACCATCATTTCGACGGTATCTTTGGTCCACAAGTGCGGATCTCGATCATCCTTCTTGAAGCCCCCGATCAGGTCCGTCTCGGTGACCGCGAACGCGACGTACATGCCGGCATCGCTCCACAGCAGCTTGACCTCGCCGTTGACTGGGAATGCTTTGTTCGGCGCGCCCGTGCGCACGTCCATGAGCGGCCCGGTGCTGGCGGCGGTTTGCCACGCGGGTTCGTCGAGCTTGCCGTCCAGCTTGATCGTGACGTTGGGGGCCAGCTTTTCCGCGTGCATGACCGGCACGCGCGCACTCTTGACCGGACCGCGCAGGCCGCTGACGGGGAGCGTGGCCGCGATCGCGCGGCGGGTGGTGTCGCGCGGACCCGCGGTGATCTCGAGCCGACCGTGCTTGCCGAAGACACCGGTTAGAATCTGAATCGTCTCGGTCTTTAGAGTGTTGGGGACGGTAAAGCTCTGCTCGTCCACGTAGATCTTGCCCGGCAACCAGTCGCTCGGCGGCAAGGCCTGCGCACCCGAGCGCAACTCACGTAACGGCCCCACGTTGTCGATGTTCAACAGGCGCTCGCCCGAGGCATCCACGATGTGGGTAAATAGCTTCCAGCCCGCGTCGAGCTTCTGCTGCGCTCGCCAATAGAGCACGACTTTCACTTTCGAACCCGGTTTGAGGCCGTCCGTAGGCTCCACTCGCGCGCCCAACAACGTGACCTTGCCCGAGAAGTCCACGTCCAGATGCGTGCCGATGTCGGCCGGTGCCGCGTCCAACACGAACTCCTTGAGCCGCTCGGCCTCCGCTTTCGTGTCGTGCGTCTCGGCGGTAGGCGCAGGTTTTACACACGACGTAAGCACGCCCACGCTCACGCACAGCACAGCCGACCAGCGCATGGTGCTCACTACTTCTTGCCTTTGCTCTTCTTGCGCGCATCGCGTTCGCGCTTCCGCTGGTTCTTCTTCTGATTCTTTTCGCCCTTGGACAAGACGCGCATCTTCGAGCCGCCGGCGTCGCCCAGGCCCGGCATGCCAGGGAAGCCGCCCATGCCAGGCATGCCCGGGAAGCCCGGCATGCCACCCAGGCCCGGCATGCCGCCCATGCCACCCACGCCGCCCATGTTCTGCATCATGTCCTGCATTTTCCCGCTCTTCATGGCGCGGCGCATGTTGCGGGCCATGTTCAAGCCGCCCATCCCTGGGATCTTGCTGAGCAGCCCTCCGGCGTCACCGCCGCCCATGCCACCCATCATTTGGCGCATGAACAAGAAGCGCTGCACGAGCTCACTGACGCCCTCTGCGGGTTGCGCCGAACCTTTGGCGATGCGCGCCACGCGCGAAGGCTCGCGCACGAGCACGTTCGGATCATCGCGCTCGGCGCGAGTCATGGATTGGATCATGGCCTCGATTCGGCCAAGCTCACTGTCATCCAGGTTCGCGGCGGCGCCGGGCGGCATCATGCCGCCGAGGCCCGGGATCTTCTCCATCAGGTCTTTGAGGGAGCCCATCTTTTGGATGGTCCGAACCTGGTTCAAGAAGTCATCCAGCGTGAACTGGCCCTGCATCATACGGGCCGCGTCGGCTTCGGCCTTCTTCTGATCGACGACTTCTTCGAAGTCTTGCATCAGACCGACGACGTCACCCATGCCGAGCACGCGGCTGGCCATGCCTTCGGCGCGGAACGGTTCGAGCTTGTCCGTGGTTTCGCCCATGCCGACGAACACGAGCGGTGCGCCGGTGACCTCTTTCACGGACAGCGCGGCGCCACCGCGCGCGTCGCCGTCCAGCTTGGTCAGGATCACGCCCGTGACACTCAGCCGATCATTGAAGCCGCGCGCCGTTTTTACGGAGTCTTGGCCGATCATCGCGTCGATCACGAGAAAGATGTTTTGCGGCGAGACGGCCGACTTGATCGACTTGAGCTCTGCCATCAACGCTTCGTCGATCGCGAGGCGACCGGCGGTGTCGTAGATGATCACGTCCTTGTTCTGCTTCTTCGCCTCCTCACGGGCGGCGCTGCAGATTTCCAGGGGCGTGCCGCCCTCGATGTTGAACACCGGGATGGACAGCTGCTGCCCGAGGACCTTCAACTGCTCGACGGCCGCAGGGCGCTGCATGTCCGCGGCAACGAGCAGCGGAGACTTGCCCTGCTTCTCGAGCCAACGCGCGAGCTTGGCGGTGGTGGTCGTCTTACCGGAGCCCTGCAAGCCGACCATCATCACGCCGGTCGGGCCGGATGCCGCGAACGTCACCGGCTCACCTTCGTGGTCCATCATGGCCACGAGCTCGTCGTGGCAGATGCGCACGAACTGGTCACCCGCCGAGACCTTGTGCGTCTCGCCGCCGTGACGGACTCGCGTCTGCACGGTTTGGCCGAGCGCCTTCTCTTCGACCGTCGCCAAGAAGCGCTTGACGACGCCGAGCTCGACGTCCGCCTCGAGTAGTGAGAGCCGCACCTCTTTCAGGGCGGCCTGGACATTTTTCGGGTTTAGCTCGGTGAGACCGGCGAGGCGGTTTTGAGCTTCACGAAAGCCTTTGCTGAGCGCTTCGAACACGGGCGGGGTCTTAGCATAGTCGGGGCGTCGTGGGGGCCTCCCCCGGCACCCGGCTCAGCTGCGGCGTAGGCGAAAAAAGGCCGGCGGGGCGCCCACGAAGCGGCGCTCGAAAACCCAGAAAAAAGCGTAAGAAAACAGCAGCGACGCCGGCAAGCTGAGCGCGATCAGACTGAGCATTTCGGCGTTGGGCGACAGATCCCGCCGGTGCAAATGGAAGTAGCAGAGTGCCACGATCGGCAGGTGGGTCAGGTACAGGCTGTATGAAAACCTACCCAGAGCTACCAGCGGTCCGGACGAAAGCAGCCGAAGCAGCAGCGGTTTTTGCTGCTCGGCAGGGCGCATCGCGTGGGGGGTCAGGTAGAGCAGGGTACTCGCAGTGGCTGCACCGACGAGCGCGTCGCTATAGGGCATGAAGCGGAACCAGTACTTGATCAAGACGGTCACTCCGCAAGCCACCGCGGCCAGCATTGCCAAACAGACCCAGCCCCAGGGCACTCGCTCACGCAGCCAAGTTTCGGCGGGGCGCGAGGCGAAGCCGATCCCCGCTGCACACATGCCCAGCCCGAACAGGCCCAGGTACCAGGTCGCCGCACTGTTGGCGGCAGCGGGTGCGATGAAAGTCAGCGCGCTGCCGAGCGCGAACGCGAACAGCAAACTTGCCCCCGCGCCCCAGCGTCGCCAAATGGGCAGCAGGAAGAACGGAAAGAAGAAGTAGATCTGCCACTCTGTCGCCACGCTCCAGAGCGGACCGTTGATGGTGTGGATCCAGGCGGGAAAAAGATTGTGAATCAGCAACAGGTGGCTGGCGATGGGGCCGAACTCGAACGCCGGGAAGCTGTCGGCCCAGATGGTCTTGGTGGGTGTTTGTAACACCGGCGAAACAGCGATCAGCAGCAGCGAGCCGAGCAGCGCGGCGAAGTAAGGAGGCAGGATCCTCCACGCGCGACGAGCGATGTAATCCGGCACGCCGCGCACCAAAACGCCGTCGGCGCGCGCCACCGGCAGCATCAAGCAATAGCCAGAAAGCACGATGAACACGGCCACGGCATCGTGCCCGAAGCTCAGGCCGCGCTGCACGTTTCGAGCAAAGCCGTGAAGCGGACGCTCGGCATCGAGAAAGCAGTCCCCGGCGTGAAAAAGCACCACGTAGAGCGCGGCCAGGGCCCTGAGGCCGTCCAAGTACTCGAGCCGCAAAGCCTCTTTTCTAGTCATCGTGTGTGTGGATGCCACTGACTCTAGTCTAGACGCTTCCCGCGTTCCGGAGTACATGGCAAATCTTCTGTTTCGTTTCCGATGGCGCTGCCGCACGGTGAGCAGCGTCGGAGTTTGAAAGCCAATGATCGAACGTACAGCCGCCCTCAATATCGTCTACGCAAGCATCCAAGAAGTCTTCGCTCAAAGCGGGCTGGACGCACCGGCTGCCCTCACCGAGGAGACCGTGCTCGTCGGAAAGGACGCCGTGCTCGACTCGCTCGGTGTCGTTTCACTGATCGTCGAGGTGGAGCAGCGTGTCGAAGGTGAGCACGGCGCGTCAGTGACCCTGGCGAACGACAAGGCCATGTCTCAGCGCAACAGTCCGTTTCGCACCGTCGGAGTCTTGACCGATCACCTGGTGGCCATGGTCGCGGAAGTGAGCGCGGCGTGAGCGAGCGCATCGTGAGCGAGAAGCCGGTCATGCTGGTCACCGGTAGCCGTAAAGGCATTGGTCGTTACTTGTGCGAGTACTATCTACAGAAGGGTTATTCGGTCGAAGGCTGCAGCCGCGGCGCGAGCGATCTCAAGGACCCCGGGTACCACCACCATGAGGTGGACGTGGCCGACGAGCGCGCCGTGCGCCTGATGATCGCCGACATCACCAAGCGTCATGGCCGCATCGACGTGGTGCTCAACAACGCGGCCATCGCCAGCATGAATCACATCCTGCTGACCCCGGCGAAATCCGCCGATCGCATGCTCTCCGTCAACGTGACCGGCACCATGCTCGTCTGTCGTGACGCCGCCAAGGTGATGATTCGCCGCAAATACGGGCGCATCGTCAACTTTACCACGATTGTTGCGCCAATCGCGCTGGCCGGCGAGGCGATCTACGCCGCGTCCAAGAGCGCAGTCGTCACCTTCACTCGCATCTTGGCCTTCGAGCTCGGGCAGTGGGGCATCACCTGCAACTCCTTCGGAGCCACGCCGATCATGACCGACATGATCAAGGGCGTGCCCCAAGACAAGATCGACGCGGTGGTCAACAACCTCGCCATCAAGCGTTTGGGCACGAATTTCGATTGCGCCAACGTCTGTGATTTTTTCATCAGCCCCGGTAGCGACAACATCACCGGCCAGGTCATCTACCTGGGCGGCGTGACCTAGTCTTTTCGTCGTCGAGGCCATGCGGCGTGTGCCGGGGGGGAACCTGCGGCGCACGCGCACTTCGTGGGGGGCTACGGCGGACCGAGCGAGTACGAGCCGAGCACGAGCGGAGGACGCGCGGTAGTAGTCATTCCTTCGGCGGGCAGCGCGTTCGTGAGGAACACCTTCCCACGCGTCGCGCGACTGCCTACGCTCTCGGACAAACGCATGGATCGCAGGTACCGGGTCGAGTGCAGTCGACGAGGACTGTCGTGAATCACCAACCAACGTTCGAGGAGCTCTACGTCGTTTCGGATCTCCACCTGGGAGACACGTCCGGTACGCCGATCTTCGATCAAACGAGCGCGCTCAGCGCGCTGATCCTCTGGCTT
>DATEPG010000477.1:0-4197 GCA_035273265.1 Polyangiaceae bacterium | reverse complement strand
GATCTTGGTCAAGCCGACCTGGCGAGCCAAGAGCACGTGCTCGCGCGTTTGCGGCATCACGCTGTCCAACGCCGACACCACCAGGATCGCGCCGTCCATCTGCGCGGCGCCGGTGATCATGTTCTTGATGTAGTCCGCGTGGCCGGGGCAATCGACGTGCGCGTAGTGACGGTTGACCGTCTCGTACTCCACGTGGCTGACCGCGATCGTCACGGTCTTCGTCTCGTCGCGAACGATGCCGCCCTTGGCGATGTCGGCATACTTGATCTCTTTGGCGAGACCTTTCTTCGACTGCACCTTGACCAGCGCTGCGGTGAGCGTGGTCTTGCCGTGATCGATGTGACCGATCGTGCCGACGTTTACGTGCGGTTTCGTTCGTACGAACTTTTCCTTGGCCATTGCTTCCCAGCTCCTTAATTAGTCCCGCGAATTCTCGCGTTTCAGTTGGTCCCGCGAATTCTCGCGACAATCTCTTCTTGCACCGCGGCCGGCGTCGGCTCGAAATGCGAAAACTGCATGGTGTACGTCGCGCGCCCTTGCGTCTTGCTGCGCAGGTCCGTGGAGTAACCGAACATGGTGGCCAGGGGCACCTCGGCCGTGACGACCTGGGTGTTCTTGCCGCGCTGGCTCATGCCCTGGATCTTGCCGCGACGCGAGTTCAGATCGCCGATTACGTCACCTAAATTCGAGTCCGGAGCGACGACCTCGACCGCCATGACCGGCTCCAAAACCTGCAAGCCGGCGTGCTTGGCGGCTTCCTGGAACGCCATGGAGGCGGCAACCTCGAAGGCCGGACCCGACGAGTCCACCTCGTGGTAGCTGCCGTCGAACAGGCGAGCTTTGACGTCGTTCATCGGGAAGCCGGCCAGCACCCCGCGGCCCATGGCCTCGCGGATGCCTTTTTCGATCGAAGGCACGAATTCCTTCGGGATGATGCCGCCGACCAGCGCGTTCTCGAAGACGAAGCCCGAACCGCGCTCACCGGGCTCGATCTCGATCTTGACGTGCCCGTACTGGCCGTGGCCACCCGACTGACGGATGAATTCACCCTCTGCCGTGGCCTTCTTGCTGATGGCCTCGCGGTAAGAAACCTGGGGCTTTCCGACGTTGGCCTCGACTTTGAACTCACGGCGCAGACGGTCGACGATGATTTCCAGGTGCAGCTCGCCCATGCCGGCGATGATGGTCTGGCCCGTTTCTTCGTTGGTGTACGTGCGGAAGGACGGGTCTTCGTAGGCTAGCTTGCCCAAACTGACGCCGAGCTTGTCCAGATCGGCCTGAGTCTTGGGCTCGATGGCGATCGAAATCACCGGCTCCGGGAAGATCATCTTCTCGAGCAGGATGGGCGCCTTCTCGTCGCAGAGCGTGTCGCCGGTGCGCGTGTCGCGCAGGCCGACGGCCGCGTAAATATTGCCGGAGTAGCACTCCTTCAGCTCTTCACGCTTGTTGGCGTGCATGCGCAGGATGCGACCCAGCCGCTCGCGCTTGCCGCGCGAGGTGTTCATCACCGCGGTGCCGCTGGAAAGCTTACCCGAGTAGACGCGGAAGAAGGTCAGGTTGCCGACGAACGGGTCGTTGGCGATCTTGAACGCCAGGGCGGCGAACGGCGCGTTGTCGTCGGCCGGGCGCTCCAGCTCTTTGCCCTCTTTGTTGGGGTCGAGCCCCTTCACCGGCGGAATGTCGATCGGTGAAGGCAGGAAATTCACCACCGCGTCGAGCAGCATCTGCACGCCCTTGTTCTTGAAGGCGGAGCCGCAGAACACGGGCACGAACTTGAAGCCGACGACGGCCTTGCGAATCGCAGCGTAGATCTCTTCGTTGGAGACGTCTGCGGAGTGGCCGTCCAAGAATTTGGCCATGATCCCGTCGTCCAGGTCCGCGCAAGCTTCGATCAAGGACTCGCGCAGCTCGGCGCACTTGTCTTTGAGGTCGGCCGGGATCGGCTGCCAGGCGTATTTCGCGCCCAACGAATCGTCGTCGAAGATCGCGGCTTCCATCCGGATCAGGTCGACCACGCCGATGTGCAGCTCTTCTTGACCAACGGGCCATTGCACCGGCACCGGCGTGACGCCCAAGCGATCCTTCATCGAATCCAGATTCATCTGGAAATCGGCGCCGGTCTTGTCGAGCTTGTTCACGAACGCGATGCGCGGAACGTTGTACTTATCGGCCTGGCGCCAGACCGTCTCGCTCTGCGGTTCGACGCCGTTGCCGCCGTCGAACACCGCGACCGCGCCATCCAGCACGCGCAAGCTGCGCTCGACTTCAATCGTGAAGTCGACGTGGCCGGGCGTGTCGATGATGTTGATGCGGTGCTTCTTGGCCTCGTTCGGGCCAAACAGCGGCGTCCAAAAGCAGTTGATCGCGGCCGCCGTGATGGTGATGCCGCGCTCTTGCTCCTGCTCCATCCAATCGGTCGTCGCGGCGCCTTCGTGCACCTCGCCGATCTTGTGGTTGATGCCGGTGTAGTAGAGGATCCGTTCGGTAACGGTCGTCTTACCGGCATCGATGTGAGCCATGATGCCGATGTTGCGCGTGCGTTCGAGCGTGGTTTCGCGGGCCATGGCGGGGTTTCTGGCTCTTCAAGTCGCTTCGGACGGTGCATAGACGAAACCCCCTCCAACCTTCGGGCTCCCTTTTTCGGGAACCGCTATACCGGCTGGAAGGGGTTCGGGGTGTTGCGATGTGCGTACTCCGTTCAGAGTACTGCGGTTCGAACAACCCGATCCTATGTCGTCTTCTTCATCTTGCTTGGAGCAACTCCTACGCGCTGAAGCCCTAACTCGAACTAGCTCAAACCCGACAGAACGAACTCACCAACGATAGTGAGCGAACGCCTTGTTCGCGTCAGCCATCTTGTGCGTGTCGTCCTTCTTCTTGACGGCGTTGCCGCGGAGCTGAGCTGCATCGACCAGCTCGGCTGCCAGGCGTTCACGCATCGTCTTCTCGCCGCGGTCGCGCGAGTAATTCACGAGCCAGCGCATGCCCAGGGCAACGCGACGCTCGGGACGAACTTCGACCGGAACCTGGTAAGTGGCACCGCCGACGCGGCGGCTCTTGACTTCGAGGCGCGGCTTCACGTTGTCGAGCGCCTTGCGGAAGATCTCCAAGGGGTCTTCCTTGAAGCGAGCGCTGATCACGTCGAAAGCACCGTACAGGATGCCTTCGGCGGTGGACTTCTTGCCACCGATCATCAGCGAGTTGGTGAACTTGGCGACCAGCTTATCCTTGTACTTCGGATCGGGCGTGATCTTGCGCTTCGGAACGTCTCTACGGCGGGGCATCGCGATATCCTCTTAGTCTCTTACGTGGCGCTTATTGCTTGGGACGCTTCACGCCGTACTTCGAACGGCTGCGATTGCGGGTAGCTTTGTTGGTGCTGCTCGGACCAGCGGCGCCGGACGCATCGAGCGTTCCACGGACGACGTGGTAGCGAACGCCCGGCAAGTCCTTCACGCGACCGCCACGGATGAGCACCACGCTGTGCTCCTGAAGGTTGTGACCTTCACCCGGGATGTAGCTGATCACTTCCATGCTGTTCGTCAGGCGCACGCGACACACCTTACGGAGCGCCGAGTTCGGCTTCTTCGGAGTGGTCGTGTACACGCGCAGGCACACGCCGCGCTTTTGCGGACAAGAACGGAGCGCAGGGGACGCGGTGCGCGTCTTGATGACTTCCCTGCCGAGACGGATCAGCTGTTGTACTGTAGGCATCGAAAAAAAGCCCTTTTACGGCCGGGTGAATGGGGGGCCGGTTTTGGGGGAACGGGAGGGTAGCCGCGCCACTTGCCATGTCAAGCGGCGATCCGTACTCCGCTAGCGCGGCATCAGGAGGGCGCGCCTCATACACCCATTTGAGCGCCCGTACCACTCCATGATCATGGAGCCGGACGTCCGACCGCTGGCCCATTGGCCGGCAGGGCATTTCCAGCCAAATTTTCAAGGATTGCCGGCTTTCTCGGAGACACGAGCCAGGCCCAATTTTGGATCAGCAGCCGGCGGCTCGGGGCATCGAGGGTCGCCGGACCGTCCCCCAGGAAGACCGCGCGGGCCTCCGCCCCTGCCCGACCGGTCAGCACCGCCCGCTGCGCGAGCTCATCCCGGTGGACCGGGCCGAACGCAAATAGCACCCGCTGACCGCCGGCGCGCCCGAACAGGGCCGCTTGAGACGAAGGCCAGCTCGCGGGCGATGGTTCG
>DATEPG010000476.1:0-4505 GCA_035273265.1 Polyangiaceae bacterium | reverse complement strand
TGCCGCGAAACACCGGCATCCCCGCGGGCGCAAAAGCGACGTTTACGACCTACGCCGACAATCAGACCGGTTTCGACCTGCACGTGGTCCAGGGCGAACGTGAAATTGCCAGTGATTGCCGCTCATTGGCGCGCTTCAAGTTGAGCGGGATCCCGCCTCTGCCGGCGGGTTTCGCGCGGCTGGAGGTGAGCTTTCACGTGGATGAGAATAATTTGCT
This sequence comes from Polyangiaceae bacterium, assembly GCA_035273265.1. Taxonomy (GTDB): domain Bacteria; phylum Myxococcota_A; class Polyangia; order Polyangiales; family Polyangiaceae; genus PMG-095. The sequence continues at coordinate 4,288 of DATEPG010000476.1, read as the reverse complement.
CAGCGTGAAGGCCGTGGAGCTCACCACCGGCATCACACAAACCGTAGCCGTAAAACCGAGCTATGGCCTGACCGACGAAGAAGTCGAGCAGATGTTGATCGATGCCTTGGATCACGGTGAGAGTGATTTCGAGCTGCGTCGCTTGCGCGACGCCCAGGTCGAGGCCACGCGCATCTTGCTCGCAACCGACAAGGCGTTCGATACGGACGCGGACTTGCTGGACGATGCCGAGCGGGATCGAATCGAGCAAGCGCTGAACGCGGCGCGTAGCGCGGCCTCGTCGGCCAGCAAGGCTTCGGTCGTGGAAAGTGCCATCAGCGCGCTGGATGACGCCACCCACGAGTGGGCGGGGCGGCGTATGAATCGCGCGATTCAGGCGGCGATTGCCGGCAAAAACTTGGGCGCAGTCGAGCTGAGCGTCGCGCACGCGGCGGGCGTGGATGCCCATGTAGCCAAACACGGAGAGCGGTAGCCGCGATGACGAAGATTCGATTCCTAGAGCACGGCGTCGAGATCGAAGTGCCGCTGGGCACGACGTTGCTGAAAGCGGCCAAGCTGTCCGGGGCGCCTGAAGGTGACGCTTGCGGTGGCGTGTGCGCCTGCTCGACTTGCCACGTTTACGTCGAGACCGGTGCGGATTTGCTGGCTCCGGCCGAGGACGACGAAGAAGACATTCTCGACAAAGCTTTCGACGTGCGCATGAGCTCACGGCTCGGCTGTCAGGCGAAGGTCCGACGTGAAGGCTTGATCGAACTGCGCATCTCCAAAGAGAGCTTGGACGCGTATTACAACGAGCACCCCAACGTGAAGCGCCCGGAATAGGGCCTGTCCCGGATTTCAGGTCTTCCGTAGCGTGCCCGCGCCCGTGCCCGGAAGGCGGAAAATCGCTTCCATTGGATGGCGCTGCGTCCGTTGCCTCTTCGGGCACGGGCCGGCACGTACGGGTGCCTGAGCAATCAGGGCAGACCCAGGCCTCTCTCGTCTGGTACGCGGGTTGCAAGAACTCGAAGTGTTTTGCGGAGAAGCAGACAGAATTCGAGGAGCCAATGAGCGAAGAGGACGACGATCGTGACACGCTGCCACAAGCTTCTTGGGACCCGGAGTGGACGGATGTCACTCCGTCACGTCGCCCAACGAAGCCCGGTTTTGCTGGCGATTTGCCAATTTTCCACAAAATAGTGGAAGATCGCGACGATGAAAGCCAAACCGAAGACCGCCCCCAAATCCGCCGTCAAGAAGGCAGCCAAAATCGCCAAGAAGGTCAGCAAGAAGGCCAGCAAAGCGGTGAAGCAGGCCACGAAGGCAGTCACGGGCGCCGCTTCAGCAACGAAAAAGAAGGCCAAGGCAGGTCCGAAGAAGGCCAGCAAGGACAGTAGCGGCAAGAGTGGCGGCATCGTCGCCGCCATGAAGCGCGCGGAAGCAAAAGTGACCGCTGTCGCGGAGGCGATTGTCGAAGTCGCACAGGAGGAGTTCGAGAAGGCGAAGCTCGGCGTGAAGAAGATCTCTCGGAAAAAGAAGAAGTGACTTCACGTTGCGAGCTGGTCGGGTGTCCAATTCCGCTCGCAGCCAGGTGGCTGAAATGAGGCAAGAATGCGTTCTTGCCTACAACTGCCCACTCACTGAGCGCCCGCAGCCTTATCTCATCCTGAGACGTCGCCGTATCTGAAAGGGTCGGACCTTTTCACGATGCGATTACGCCTAGTTTATTCGACTTGGGTTTGCGGCGCCTTGCTCCTCGCTCGGGGAGCGCAGGCAGAACCGCTGAGATTGCACGGCGTGGCCGCGGCCGCGCACGCTGTCGGCGGTTATCAGAAGGACGAGTTCGGTTGGGGCCCCGCTGGGCAGGTCGCGCTCGAGCTGCCTTTTGGTCGGGTGCTCGGATTGCAGCTCAAACTCGACAGCTTGTGGCTCAGCCAAGGGAGCGCGCCCGAAAGCCCAAGGTTCGAGCGGGGCGGAGCGGCGTCCGCGACCAGTCTTGGCTTGGGCCTGCGCGTGCGCCCGTTCGGGGCTAGCTATCAGGGGCAATCAGCGAGCGCTGCGGGGCTCTGGTTAGCCGCCGATGCGGGGGCCACGCTGACCAATGGACTCACGCGCGGCATGCTGGACGCGCAGCTTGGCTACGACTTTTTGGATCACAAGGGGCAACGGGCGATCGGCCCAATGCTCTCCTTGGTGCACGTGTTCCAACCCAACGGGCAAGTGCGTCCCGAGGACGCGAATATTCTCCTGCTCGGCGTGCACGCGATGTACGACTTTGGTCCTGGGCTCAACCCGAACAGCGATCGCGATCACGACGGGATCTTGGACGACACGGACAAATGTCCGGACGTTGCGGAGGACAAGGACGGGTTCCGAGACGACGATGGCTGCCCGGATGACGACAACGACTTGGACGGCATCGCCGACAAGGTTGACCACTGTCCCGACGTTGCCGAAGACCTAGACGGCTTCGAAGATGCGGACGGCTGCCCCGAAGACGACAACGACAAAGACGGCATTGGCGATTTGAGCGACAAATGTCCGGACGTTCCGGAAGACAAGGACGGCTTCGAAGACGAAGACGGCTGCCCGGAACCGGACAACGATAAGGATGGCATCGCCGACGCTCGGGATTTGTGCCCGAACGAGCCCGAAACGGTCAACGGCTACGCCGACGCCGACGGTTGCCCCGACGAAGATCAGGTGCGCGTCGTGGGTGACAAGATCGTGCTCGACGACCGCGTTCACTTCTACGTAAACAGCTTCATCATCCGCAAGATCAGCTATCCGCTCTTGTCGCGCTTGAGCAAATTGATCGCCGAGCACCCTGAGTACGTGCACGTCTCCGTCGAGGGTCACGCCGACGAACGCGGGCCGGACAACTTCAACCAGAAGCTCAGTGAAGATCGCGCCCGCGCCGTGATGGAGTTTTTGGTCAAGCAGGGCATCGCCCAAGCGCGCCTCAGTTCGATCGGCTACGGCTCGACGCGCCCGCTCGTGGATACCAAGAGCGAGTATGCGCTGTTACTCAACCGCCGTGTCGAGTTCACCGTCAGCCGCCAACTGAAGGCGGACGGCACCCCGATCGTCGGCGCTCCCTCGCTCAATCCGATGAAAGAGACGGCTCCCCCGAGCAAGGAGGACGCTCCCGCGGCGGATGAATCCACGAGGTCCGGAGACCCGAAGCCGGCTCCCGCCGGTAGCGAAAAGGGCGGCGCAAAATGAACAAGAGTCGCGGTAAGCGCCTTGGTTTTTGGGCAATTCTGCTGGGCTTGGCCTTTCCAGCTGCGTGCGGCAGCAGCGGCGTGGTCGGAGGTCGTTGTTCGGCTAGCCACATCGATTGCAATGGCCAGTGCGTCGATGCCCAAAATGATGCAAACAATTGCGGCGGTTGTGGGCGCAAGTGCAAGCCCGACGTCACTTGCCAGAAGGCGCTGTGCGACGGCGTTCCCGCCGGCGAAGGCGGGGCATCGGGCAACGGCGGCTCGTCGGGCAACGGCAGCGGCGATGGCGGCTCGAGCGCGGATTCTGGTGCGGGCGGTGACGGCGGGGCCGCTGGGGAGGACGACCCGGGTAGCCTGACCGACGCGAATCCAGACGGCGATGCGGGCTGCATGCCGCCGTACAACACCGCGGCCCAGTGCGGGGACTGCCGAACCAAGTGCCCCAGCTCGAAACCGAACTGCGCGCCGTACGGCAACGACGAGTACGTTTGCGTGGCCGCGTGCCAAGGACCGCTCGTCGATTGCAACGGTCAGTGCGTCGAGGCAATTTTCGATACCCCCGAGGCCTGTGGCGGTTGCAACGTGAAGTGCTCAGCAGCAACGCCCATTTGCTCGCCGAATGCCGACAACAACTACAGCTGCAAGAGCTTGTGCGAGGCGCCGCTCGTGGAGTGCAACCAGCAGTGCGTCGAGCCGGTGTTCGATACCCCGGAGGCCTGCGGAGCGTGCAACACCGAATGCTCGACGGCCAACCCGACGTGCTCGCCAGACGGCGCGGGCGGGCACAAGTGCGTGCTGGTGTGCGAAGACCCACTCAAGGCGTGCAACGGGCAGTGTGTCGATTTCAACATCGACGCAAACAACTGTGGAAGTTGCGGAAACAAGTGCGCATCCGGCATTTGTCAGGGCGGGATGTGCGTGGGCGCGTACGACGGCAACATCATGCTCGCTTGCATGAACTATCAAACGCCGGTGGCTGGCTCGCCCCAGACCGTGCTGATGGGCAACGCCGTCTTCCTCACGCTCCGTGAACCGGTGCGGATCTTGGCGTACACCGAATTCGCATCGGCCGAGTCGCGCGCCAA
>DATEPG010000475.1:0-18737 GCA_035273265.1 Polyangiaceae bacterium | reverse complement strand
GGTAGTCCGCGCGATGTCGCCGACTACGGCCTCAAGCGAGCTTTGACGGTGAGCATCGACGCGACGCGCGACGGCTTCGACGAACAGCACCTGACCGAGCTCGGCATTGGCTGCGAAGCGTGTCACGGCGGCGCGCGCGAGCACGTGCAAAACCCGGGTGCCGTTCGCCCCACGCTGGCCTTACGCAGCGACTTTCTACGGGTCACGACAGCCACGGGCGCGGAGCCCAGCCACGCGCAAGACGTCAACCGCGCCTGCGCCAAGTGCCACACCGTCTTGTTCTCGCGCTACCCGTACACCTGGGAGGGTCGAACACGCCGTCACGACCCGGGAGGCAGCACGATCAATTCCGGGGAAGCACGCGATTTTTTACTCGGAGGCTGCAGTCAGCAGCTCAATTGCGTGCATTGCCACGACCCGCACGGTGAAGACGCCAAGAGCTCCCTGCTCGCGCTCGAAGCCCCACCCGGCGACGCGCTGTGCGCGAGCTGTCATCGCGACTTGCAAGGCGCTGCGGCATTGCGTGCGCACACCCATCACGCCCCGGACAGCGCCGGTAGCCGCTGCCTGAACTGCCACATGCCCAAGAAAAATCTGGGTCTCGGCTACGAGCTCACCCGCTATCATCGCATCGGCTCGCCTACGGATCGCGAGCGAGTCGAAGGCGATCGCCCCCTGGAATGCGCGCTCTGCCACACGGACAAAAGCGTCGACCAACTCGCGTCGACCATGGAGCGGCTGTGGCACAAGCGCTACGACCGCGCGGCCCTGCGCCGGCTGTATGGCCAGGACTTGCGCGTGAACGCGCTCGAGGCGACCCTGAGGTATGGCAAACCTCATGAACAGGGCACTGCGGTTGCCATCGCCGGCCGCGACCGCCGTCGGGATTGGCTACCGCTCGTGGTGCTTCAACTCGCCAACGAGTACCCCTTGATACGTTACTTTGCGCATCGAGCAGTCGAACGAATCACCGCGGCGCCGCTGCCCCTCGACATGAACCAACCCGGCGCAGACATGCTGAAGAGTGCCCAGAGCTACCTCACCGCGAACCCCAATCGGAGCCCTGCTCAGTGACACTTCGCAGCTCGAATCAGCTGGCGTTCCTTCGTCAATCGGAAATTCGCAACATGACCCTGGAGTGCGCCAAGGTCAGCGGCATCAACCTGTCCCAGGGCGTGTGCGACACCGAACTGCCCGAGCCGGTACGCCTGGGCGCCGCAGCGGCGATGCTCGAAGGCATCAATACTTACACCCGCTACGACGGTCTCTCGCCGCTTCGTCGAGCCATCGCCAGCAAGGTCTCGCGCGACACGGGTGCGAGCGTCGATCCCGAGACCGAAGTCGTCGTCACCAGCGGCGCCACAGGTGCCTTCTACGCGGCGTGTCTCGGCTTGTTCGACTCGGGCGACGAGGTCGTGTTGTTCGAGCCTTACTATGGCTATCACTTGGACACGCTGCGCGCGGTGTCCGTGACCCCGCGCTTGGTGCCGCTCGATCTGCGAGATTGGTCGTTTTCCGCCCAGACCTTGCGCCAGGCAATCAATGAAAAGACGCGCGCAATCGTGGTCAACACGCCCGGCAATCCCTCGGGCAAAGTCTTCACGCGCGCGGAGCTCGAGCAGATCGCGGAACTCGCTCGCGAGTTCGATTTGTACGTGATCACCGACGAAATCTACGAATATTTTCTGTACGACGGGCGCGCTCACGTCTCGTTCGCCACGCTCCCAGGCATGCGCGAGCGCACCCTGACGCTGGGCGGCTTCAGCAAGACCTTCTCGATCACCGGTTGGCGCATCGGCTACCTCGTGGGACCGGCCGAGCTGTGCCACAAATTGGGCCAGGTGCATGATCTGGTGTACGTGTGCGCACCGGCCCCACTGCAGATGGGTGTGGCTCGCGGGCTGGAACAGTTGCCCCAGTCCTTTTACGATGAGTTGAAGCTAGAATACGCGGGCAAACGCGAGAAGCTGTGCGCATCGCTTTCGCGCGCCGGGATCACGCCGCACGTGCCTCAGGGTGCCTACTACGTCTTGGCCGATTCGCGCAGTCTGCCTGGGGCGAGCCCCAAAGAGCGCGCGCTGTCGCTGCTTCGCCTGAGCGGCGTGGCGGCCGTGCCCGGTAGCGCGTTTTTCGAAAGCGGACGCGGCGACGACCTACTACGATTCAGCTACGCCAAGCGCGAGGCCGAGCTCGACGAAGCTTGCCGGCGCCTCGACGCATTCCGCCGCTAGTCAGGAGAACGCGATGATAGAAAACGATGCGAAATTCGGCCCCGAGCTAGCCGGGGTCGAGCTGGTTACGGTGAACGGTCTGCCGGCAGTGCGCGTAAAAAGCCCGAGCGCGGCGGGGCTAGTGTATCTACAAGGCGCGCAGCTCGCCGCCTGGCAACCAGCGGACCAAGAGCCGGTGATCTGGATGAGCGAGAACGCGGTCTACCAAGCGGGCAAAGCGCTGCGCGGCGGCGTGCCGATTTGCTTTCCCTGGTTCGGTGCGCACGCCGAGCAGCCAGAGTTTCCTGCGCACGGCTTCGCCCGCACACGGACGTTCGAGTACCGCGGCGCGCGCCTCGATTCGGCCGGACGCTCGGAGCTCGAGTTCGTGCTGGAAAGCGACGAACAAACGCTGGCCTTGTTCCCGCACGCCTTCACGGCCCGGCTGCGGGTAGCGCTCGGGCAAAGCCTGGGGCTCGAGTTTTCCGTCACGAATCGAGACACGCAGCCGTTCGCGTTCGAAGAGGCCTTGCACAGCTACTTCGGCGTCACTGATGTGACACGAACGTCCGTGCGCGGGCTCGAGGGCGCGCGCTACATCGACAAGGTGCGGGAGCAGGGCGTGTTCACGGAGGGCCCGCGCGAGCTACGCCTGGTGGCAGAAACGGATCGCATTTATCAAAGCACGTCGACCTGCACGATCGACGATCACGCGGGAAAACGCGCGATTATCCTGGAAAAGGAGAACTCGGCGGCCACCGTCGTCTGGAACCCATGGCGCGAAAGAGCGGCACAAATGCCCGACCTGGGAGCTCTTGCCTGGCCGGGAATGCTGTGTGTAGAAAGCGCCAATGTGGGAAAGACCCGAGTCACATTGGCCGCCGGGGAGTCTCACCAGCTGCGCATCGCCGTGTCCGTCCGCGGGATTTCCTGAGTAAAACGTGACAAGCTGATCGTCAGTAGCTCGTTCGACAGGACCCGGCACCGCCTTGCCACAACCCAGACAGCGCATCACCCAAGAACACGTCATCAGCGGCGGACCGGCACGCTTGATCGTGCTGGAAGGTTCGCAGGCTGGGCAAAAGTTCAAGATCGACGGTGATGTCGTACTGGGGCGAGCGATTGACTGCGGCGTAGTGCTCGAGGATCCAGAGGTATCGCGCAGCCACGTGCGCATCACCCGCAGCCACACCGGTGTGTACCTGATCGAGGACATGGCCAGCCGGAATGGCACGCAGGTGAACGGCGTGCCGATTCAAAAGCAAGTACTGAGCTTCGGCGACAAGGTCCAAGTCGGGCCGCGCGTGCTGATCCTGTTTGCCCCGTTCGATCCAATCGAAGATCAGCTGTTGCAAAGGCAGCGGCTGGAGGCGCTCGGCCGCGTGGGCGCCGGAGTGGCACACGACCTGAACAACATGCTCGGCGCCATCTCGGCGAGCATCGACTTTTTGAGCCGGCTGCCGCCGGATCGCCCGGTTGGAGCTCCTGACGTCAGGGACAGCGTCTCGGACATTCGCACGGCTCTGCTGCAGGCGAGCGAGCTCGCGCGCGGCATTCTCAAGTTTGCGCGCGGGCGAAGCCGAGGTCACGCTTTGGTGGATCTATCGCTCGTCTGCCAGGAGGTGATCCGCCTGGCGCATCACACCTTCGACCGCGCGATCGTCCTGGAGCAATCGATCGAGCCGAACCTGATCGTTTCCGGCGATCAAGCCGAGCTTCACCAAGTGATCATGAACCTGTGCCTGAACGCGCGGGATGCCATGCCCGCGGGCGGCACGCTGCGCATTCGCGCCGAGCTCGTCGCCGCCACGCCCTCTGAACGAGCGCGCGCCCGAATCGCGATCACCGATTCGGGTACCGGCATGGACGCCGCGACGCGCGCCCGGATCTTCGAACCATTCTTCACGACCAAGCCCGAAGGCGCGGGTTTCGGCCTCGGACTATCCACCGCACGTGAAGTGATCAACATGCACGGCGGAGACATCGAGGTCCAGAGCACCCCCGAAAGGGGCACCAGCTTCTTCATCTACCTGCCGGCAAGCACGGGTCAGCCCCAGCCCGTGCGCATCACCAGTGGCCACCGCGATTTGCGGCCGCAACCGGGAACATCGGCCCGCATTCTGCTGGTCGACGACGAGGAGGTGGTGCGGCGCAGCACCGCTCGGCTGCTGCGCCAGGCCGGTCACGAGGTTCTGGAAGCGCCAGGCGGCAAAGAGGCCACGCAAATCTACGCCGATGCCGAGCGCCCTCCTGATTTGGTGATTTTGGATCTGGATATGCCGTTCCTAAACGGCGAACAAACGCAACGCGTGATCTTGAGCATCGACCCCACGGCGCGCATCTTGTTCATGTCGGGGCATGAAGATTTCGTGCGCGAGAACTCGACCAGCGTCGGCAAAGCGGCTGGCTACCTGCGCAAGCCGTGCAACGTCGCGCTACTCTTGTCGACCGTGAGCGACGTGCTGCGTGCAGAGCGCGTCGCCGACTACGACGCGCACGAAGAAGAGCGAACGCGCCCCGGTCTCGGTCTCGGCAGCGAGTAGGGCTCAGGGCGCCCAGCGCTCGCCGGTCAGAGTGGAGACGTTCTGACTACGACCTCCCCAGATCACGAACTCTTCGCCGGTCCACACGCCGATGCCATACTCGTGGGGCTCCCCCGAGGGCCAGTTGGGGATCGCGGACCATGCCCCGCTCTCCGCCGCGTAGGTCGCCCCGTTGCTGGCCAATGTGCCGCTGGTGGTGCTGGTGCCGCTGATCGAGGTCTGTCCACCGAGCACGGCGATCACTCCGGAGCTCACCTGGAAGGCCCAACCCGAACGGCGAAAGCCGATCCGACGCGCGCTGGGTGCGCCGGAAGAACTCATGTCGCTCCAGCTCGTGCCAGACATCATTTTTCCATCATCACGCAGGCCAAGGTCGTCTTGCCCGCCCCAGACCACGAATCGTGTCCCGTCCCAAGCACCGAACGCGCCGGTGCGAGCGGATAGACTCTGGCTCAGGGTGGCCCATTTGTCCGTGCTGCTGGTGTAAGCGTACACCTTGTCCTGACGGGTGCTCCCGATCACGCCGCCCTGCAAGTACATCACGGTGCCATCGAAGCCGATCGCCGAGAAACCAAGAAGGCCCGGATCACCGGTGACCGTTGATACGGACCACTTCTCGAGATCGAAGCGATCGGCACCGATCACCACGGCGGGCGTCGCATTCAAACCGCCGAAAAAGACCGCGTGCGTGCCATCCCAGTAGCCGAAGGGTGCACTGCGCTTGCTGGTCGACGCGCTGCTCGGCAACGCGCTCCAAGAGTTTCCCGCGATGTCGAACACGGCGCCGTCGCGATACACGGTGGTACCACTGGCGTCCGTACCGCCGTAGACGATGACCTTGTTCGACGAATTGCCGGTCCAAACCGCGGTGGCCATGATCCGCGGAGTTGGCGAGCCCGGTTCCATGGGCAGAGGAGTCCAGGTGTCGTTCGCGGGCTCGTAAATGGCGCCGTTGCCGAGCGCGGCGCCGTTGTTGTCGAGGCCACCCCAAATGAACACGGCCTTGCCCATGGCCACCGAGGCAGACTTCGAACGCGCGACCAGCGATTCCGGCGGCGGCGACATCGCGACCCAGCCGCTCTCGCAGCCGTTCGAAAGACAGGCACGCGCCGCGTTGCAGCCATTGGCGCAGCCAGGGCTGCCCGCGGTTTCTGGCCTACCCCCGCCACCCGACGTGGTGTTCACGGCACCACCGCGCGAAGATTCACCCGCGTCAGCCCCACCCGATTCGCCAGCGCCGAACGAGCCCGAAGCGCCCCCGTTGTCGACGCCCGCTGCTTCGTGGAGCAAGTAGTAGTGATCCGTCAGTGGACAAGCAGTAAGCAGTAGGGCCAGCGAAATCGCAGGAGCGCTCGCAAGGCGCAAGCTCACAGACGGCCACCGATCTGCAACCCCGTGGGCAGAGCGCGGATTGCGAGATGCTGCTCGGAAGGCTTGCCGAGCGTGAGCAGCACGACTCCTGTAGCCGCCGCCGCAATCCCAACCCCAAAGCTCACGTAGGAGATCGTCCGATTGCTGCGAAACTCGTCGACTTCGGCTGCAGAAGTGGGCGGACAAGCCGGCTTGCACACCGCGTCCAAATCCGATTTGTGATTCAGCGCCACGAGCCCCGTGTAAGTCCCAATGCCCAGGCCCAATGCGCCCACGCCCAGCGCGACGTACCCGCCGGTCTTTCGCCAAGAATGCGCGTCCGAATGTGACTCGACCGGCGGCGGCACGACGACCGGTTTCGGAGTCGGTTGCACGGGGCGAACATCGAGCTCGACCAAATAGCTCTGGCCTTCGACCATGGTCAGCTCGCGAGTCGCACGCAGCTGGCCTGCTACACGCGCTTCGATGCGATGCTGCCCTGGGTTGCTCGGGCGTTCGACGCCGAGCAGCGCTTGCGGCGTCGGCTTGTCGTCCATACTGACGAGCAAGGTTTCACTGCTACTGACGCCAATCAGCGTCAGCTTGAGCCGAGGCAGCCGATGGCGCACCTCCTCCGATTCGTTGCGCGCCGTGTCGACGGCTTGTAGGTACGCTTCCGGTGCACCGTCCGGGAGCTTCAAGCGCGCGGTCTGCTCGTAAATGTCGATCGCCTCGAGCAACTGACCCAGCTTGGCCAGACTCCGTGCCTGGAGCAGCGCGATCGACGGGGCCGGAACGAGCTCATAGGCGCGCCGGAAAAAATCACTCGCTTGAGCGTACTGGCCGGCATCGAAGGCCTGGGCGCCCTGCGTCGCCAGATCACGCGCGGCCGTGCGCAGCTCGGCGTCCTGCGCAACTGCCGAGGAGGCGCACAGTAGTACGGCGCTGCACCAACCCAACAGCGACAGCCGCAGGGATTTCATGGATCTCGTTCTAAAAGCCAAAGTCATAATTTTTTCCACGGCGCGGCCGACCGGTAGGCGCGCTGCGCGCGGGACTCGTGACCAGGCGCGGCTGAGCTTTGCTGGGCGCGTGGGAAGCGGTGGGGGCCGCGGCTGCGGAACTTACGGGCAAGGCCGATTGAGCCTCCGGCGCGGCTGGCTCGCGAACCTGGTTGGTGGCCGCCACTCGAGGCTCTGGAGGCGCGGCGCTGGCGGGCGACATTGCGGACGCGCCGCCCTCACCACGGAGCAGCGCTCCCGCACCCAGGCCAAAAGCCAACGCCAAGCCCACGAGTGAGACCAACAGCCAGCGCCGGGTCGGGCGCGGTTGCGGTTGCGGCGGAGTCGACGCTGCGATCGACTGGTTCGCGCGCACGCTGGGCCGCTGAGTGGACGCCAAACGCGGGCCGGTTTCGTCGTCCCGGGAGCCGCCGCCGGTACTCACCCGCATTCGGCCCGAGGAGCCCCCCTGCCGCGTCAAGGAGGAGAGATCCATGCGCACGCCGGATAGCGAACCGTCGAGCCACACCGCGCGCAAGGAGTTTGCGGAGATGTCTTCCTTGACGCCGTGCTTGTACAGCCACAACGCCAGTGCCTCGCCCAGCTCGGTCATCGACGCCCAACGATTGTCCGGACTCTTCTGCAGGCCGCGCTCGATCACGCACCAGAGGTCGGCATCGCCCGCGGACAGTTCGGTGGTGGGCGCGGGCGGCTCGTGGATGATGGCCTGCATCAGCGCGTTGTAGTTGGGGCGATCCCAAGGCATCTGTCCGGTAATGCTCTCGTACAGCACGACGCACAGCGCCCAGACATCCGTGCGATGATCGATGTCTTCGCGACCGAGCGCTTGCTCGGGAGACATGTAGTCCGGACTGCCGAGTGCGATGCCCTCTTGCGTCAGCTTGTTTTCTTCGGCGTTCTGCGGTTGATCGACCTTGGCGATGCCGAAATCGAGCAACTTGGGTTGTTGACGACCGAATTCGTCGCGCGCGACCAAAATGTTGTCGGGCTTGATGTCGCGGTGAACGATGCCTTTGTCGTGCGCCGAGCGCAGCCCATCGGCCAACGGCAACAGCATCTGCACCGCTTGAATCGCCGGTAAGCGCAGCTCGCGACGTAGGATCGAGCCCATGCTCTCGCCTTGCACGAGCTCCATCACCAAAAATGGATCGGCGCGGCTGGTCCAACCGAAATCGAACACGCGCACCATTGCCGGGTGTCCGAGCCGCGCGGCCGCGTGGGCTTCACGAGCCATGCGAGTGGCTCCGGTGGAGCCGCCCAGATCGGAATGAATCAACTTGAGCGCGACGTCCACGCCCAACACCAAGGAATGCGCGACCCAAACCACGCCCATGCCGCCCCGTCCCAGCGGTCGCACGAGTTTGTAGCGGTCGGCGATCACCGCACCCGCCAAGTATTCGGTGCGCGGTACGGCAGCGCGGGCGGCTTTGCGTTCTGCCTCGGACAGGCGCTCGGTCGCACCGACGGTGTCCGGCGCAGTTCTGACGGGTGCAGTCGTGATCCGGGCGACCATGGCTAGACCCTCAAGCGTAACGACTCAGCAGCACGGCGACCAGGATGAATCTCCTGAGCGTTCAACGGCGCGCGGCGTGGATTGTTAACTCCTCCTACAGAGGTCCAGCCAGGATCACAGCGACGCACTCACCGCGCCGCGCGCCACACTGCACGATTCCTTCAAATCGCTAGTCCGCTAGCCGCCCTACGTCAGCGGCTCACGATCACGTGCCATCACTCGGGACGGCGCCGGAGGGTGCAGCGGCGTCGCCTTCCGGAGCGGGACTGGCATGACCGTGACCATGGCGGCGACCGTGATGCGGGAATTTCAAAGTACCGGCAGTCACCGCAGATTTGATCTCCTCCCGTGTGACGCTGCCATTCTTGTCGGCATCGGCCACGCTGAGGTGCTCCCAACGTTTATCGCCCACTTCGTCCTTGGTCAGGGCACCGTCACTGTTCTTGTCCATTTTCGCGAAGCGCTTTTGCGCGAAGCTCTCGAACGCGGCCTTGCGCTCTTCAGGGCTGACCTTGCCGTCGTGGTCGGTGTCGACCTTGGCCAGATGCTCGGCGCGCATTTTCTCGTGGCCCGCCGTGAGCTCCTCCACGCTGATCACGCCGTCGGCATTCGTGTCTGCCTTGCCCACGAACTCCTGCATGCGCTCGGGCAGCTCACTCAGCTGGAGCTTGCCGTCTGCGTTCTTGTCGAACCGCTTGATCATTTCCGCGGCGTCGGGCGGGCCACGGCGGCCATTCCGATGATGCTCACCGGGTGCATCGAGATGAGCAGTCTCCGCCTGCGCGCTCTGATCCACTGGCTCGACGTTTGCGCCCGAGCAAGCAGCGAGCGAGAGAGCAATGCAGCCAGTAACGAGCGAACCGATAATCTTAGTGCGCATGATCTGATGTTCTCCTTCTGTTCTCAATTCATCCGACGCCGGCCCACCCGTGATCCCTACGGGGCGCTCTGCCGATTTTCGGGGGCATCTATTTTCGTGATTGCTTTCAATGAGTTGCCGGGCCAAAGCCGACCACTCGGCCGAATGCGCATGATAAAAATGCGCGGCTGCGTAGGAAGTCGAGGGGCTCCGCCGTCGAACCACGTAAGAAGAGGCGACGTGACCGGGCCGGAGAGAACCATTGGACATACTCGAAAAGGCCGTCGATCGAGTCCTCAGCGGGGACCGCTCGGCCTTTCAGCAAATCGTGGACGCAACGAGTCAAAAGCTCGTTCAGCTGGGCGCTAGGATCATGGGCAATCAAGCAGACGCTGAGGACGTAGTGCAAGAAGCGTACGTGAAAGCGTACCGCGCGCTCACCGCCGGCGAGTTCGACCGACGCTCGAGCACGAACACCTGGCTTTATCGGATCGTCGTCAATGGCGCGATCGACGCCAAGCGCAGTCGCAAACGTCGCGCAGAAGCGAGTGACGAACGAGTCGATCCAGGCTGGGACGGCGCTGCGCGCGCAGAAGCGCGGCTCGCCCTCGCCGAACTCGACGACTGGCTGCGAGCGCTGCCCCCGGATCAACGCGCCGCGCTCGTGCTGCAAAGCATGGAGGGGCTGAACAACACGGAAATCGCCCAAGTGATGGGCGTGAGTGAAGGAGCCGTCGAACAACGTTTGGTTCGCGCGCGTGCCAGCTTGCGCCAGAAGAGAGAGCAATCGTGACCGAGCCTGAAGACATCGAACAACGCCTGGCGCGCCTTTCCAGCGCCACGGGCGCACTCCGGCCAAGCGCGGGCTTCTCGGCGCGCGTCATGCACGCCATCGACCAGCAGGCCGCGCCGAGCTTCCTCGAAACGACTTGGTTCTCCGCGCGCCGGTTGTTGCCGGTGGCGGCGCTGGCCGCAGCCATGGCCGTGGTTTGGGCGGTCCAAGTCGACGGCACCGTAGATGACGAACTGGCGACCTCGTACGCCTCGATGGAGCTCGAGTGATGGAGCGCACGAAGCTCAAGGGCTATGGCGCGTTGCTGCTCGTGTTCGTGCTTGGCATTCTGCTCGGCGGCGCCGGCTCGCGTGCCCTGCTGCAGCGCGACTACCGAATCATGTTCCGAGACCGCGGCGCGATCTTCGAAAACCGGCGACTGGGCGCCCTCGCGCACCGCTTGAAGCTGGACGATGCCCAGGAAGATCGCGTGCGCGACATCCTCCGAAAGTACGGCAAACGGCGCCGCGATCTCACCCGCGAGATCATGGACCGCTGCGGCACACCGCTGCATGCCCAAAAATCTCAGATGGACAGCGAGATCCGCGCGCTACTCCGCCCCGATCAGCAGGCTCGCTACGACCAACTGCTCAAAGACAGCGAAGGCCATCCAGCCCCGGGCGCAGCAAACGAACCCGCGCCTTGACTGCGCGCCGGGCGGCCGGGGTCAGAATACGGCGCGTTCCGAGGTGCGCTGCTGGATTGCGAGCGCCCCCCTCTTGGTTCGCTACGGAATGCCGTTTCAGAGCGGCGAGCGCGAGTTGGTAGGTGTTTTTTTGGGGAGCTCGCTCAGCGCACGCGGCGCAGCAAGATGGCGGCCTTGTCTTCCAGGACGCGGAAGGTAAAAGACTCGGTGAGGTAGAGTTCGACGGTGGTGCGGTCGTGGGAGGCGTAGCCAACGGAGAGATCTTGACCAACCGTGAGCTCGTAGTCGCCACCGCGAATCGAGAGCAGGACCGCGCCCTCCTCGAGCGCGGGCGCCCAAATCAGGTTGCCTTCGGAGACGCGCTCTTCGATGCGATTGCGGAGCGGGTAGCCATCATCGCCGTCTGCGGTCAATTCGTCGTAGGCTTCCACACCCAGCGCAAGCGCGTACGGACCGTCGATGCCGGCCATGCGCAGCACTTCTTTGGCGGCGCTGACCGCGCTGGGCCAGGCTTGGCTCGAGCGCACTTCGATCGGATTGTGCGGGCTGGCTTGGACGATGCCAGTGATCTGGCCATCGGGGAAGCCGTGGAAGATGGCTTCGTCCTCGGCGCGCGCTACGCTTTCTGCTGCCAAGACCACGGGATCCAGGTCCAAGTCGACAGCACCCCGCGCCGCGTAATCGAGCTCTAGAATGGGCAATAGGATGGGCGTCCGCAGCTCCACCAGCGGGCGCACGTCACGGATCGCGTGGCTCACGTGCTCCACCGGTCCGCGCTCGATGTGCTTGAGCCTGCCGGTGTTCACCGCGCCGAGCTCCCAGCCGTGCGGCCCGGAAAAATCTACCAGCTTGCGACCGGCCAGATGCAACTTCAGTACGCGCCGCGCTTCCTCGTCGATTTGCTGCCAGGCTTCACTGACAATCGGAGCTTTTTGGCGCTTCAGCAGATCCATCACTTATTACCTTTCAAACTACCGATGCCGAGCGACTCGGAGGTGTCGTACGACTTTCCAGAACTGGCTTCGCTCTTTTTCTTCGCGCCGCCCTCGCCTCTACCGGACGCGCCGCCTTCGACCTTGCCGGTAATGGCCTCCTCGACCTCGGTGATCGGCCCGCTCGAGTTCAGGTAGGTGGCGATGTTGTCGTTGAAGACCGAGCTTTTGCGACGGAGCCACTCGAGCGTCATCATCGCGTGCTCGACCTCTTCGTTCTTGTTGTGAACGAGCACGGCGCTGAGCTCGGGATCGCTGCAGGCCTCGGCGCGCTGTTGGTACCAATCGATCGCCTCGAGCTCTTCCATGAGCGAAACAATCGCGCGGTGCGTGTTTTTCGTGTCTTCGGACAAGAGCTCCAGAGGCTCGTGGTACGTGTCGCTGCTCATGCATCGCAACATACATCCATCCGCGTTTCGGACGCAGTAGCCGTACTCGGAAACGCATGAATTTGCAGGAGAACTGTGACATTTGTGCGAATCTCGCGCGGGCCGGGCTAGGCTGAAGGGCCGCGCTATGTTCAAGATCCACGAATTCTCGTCGGCGAGTGGGGAGCTGTCGTCGGTGTATTTGCGCCAACAACTGGACGAGCAACTCGAGATCGTGTCCGAGGATGGCGTTTGGCGTCTGCCGCACGGCGCCCTGTATGCAGTATTGGCGCGATTTGGCGCGCCGTTCGACGCGGATGCGGCAAGCTCGCTGATCGCGACCTTGCGCCTGGCCGAAGGAGAGTCCTTGCGACACGTGCGGCACCTGGCAGGTTACGACGTAATCGCGCGGGATTACCTGGTCTACGAACATCCGAACGGCGAGGCGCTGTGTGCGCTCGCAGCAACGGTGGCAGCCGCACTGTTGCACCTCGGCCAGGCACGTCAGCGCCAGGAAAGCGCTGGCTGAGGGGGCTACGCGGGTTTAAACCGAGTCACTTGGTTTCGCCGAGGGCGCGGGCTACGCTGCCCGCGTGGCAAACGAAGAGCTGGTGCGTTCGGTCAAGGAAATCGTCGGCCGCGCCAAGAGCGGAGACACCGACGGCGCGTATCGCGGCTACCGCGATTTGTTCGCGAGTCCCGCGTTCGCGGGCTACCGGGTGGAGGATCAGCGGCAAGCGCTCCAGCTGATGGTGCTGATGAAGGGCGCGCCCAAGCCGGCAACCGCCACTATGATCGAAGCACACCGCGCCGCGCAGGGGCCATTGACCGGGCTCGTCGCGAGTCACGCCGAACCCTCGGATCACGAGTTACTCGGGATCTGCCACGTGGTGCTGGGGGACGAAGCAAGCGCCAGTACCGTGTTCAGAGCCGGCCTCGCCATCGAACGCGCGCGCGACCCGCAATCCAAGCTGTGCGGGACGTTGATGAAGCGCGTTTCGATGGTGTAGCGACGGCGCCTCGAGCGAGGCGCCACGCAGTCTGGGGATATCGATCGCGATCAGCGCATCACTGGGGGGCGCCGGCCGTAATCCAGTCCGAGATGGTCTTGATTTGTGCCTCGGTCAGGCACGCCGGATTGGTGCCGCCCATGCCGCAATTCATGGGCATGCGGGCAATGTTCTGCGACATGCCGCTGTTCTGACAGGTGGTGGCGCCCTTGATGATCTTCACCAACAGGCTATTGGGGCCATCGTTGGCGGTGATCAGCGAGGAGCCCTTGCAGTCGCGCATGGCGGGCGTGTTCGGGATCACGGTGGTCAACGCGGTGTGGAGCTCCCCTTTTTGGAAGTCCGTGTGCGGGTTGCCGTTGTGGCACATGCCCGTTCCGCAGCTCGCAGCGAAGATGGTCTTGACCGCCGCATACGTTGCCGTGCTGCTACCGCCACCACCCGCGCCTGCGGCCGAGCCACCGGCGGTGCCCGTGCCACCACCCTTACCAGCAGAGCCGCCAGAGCTACCACCGCTGCCCACCGGCGCGCCGCCAGCGCCACCGATTGCAGGAGCGCCTGCCGCCGCGCCGCCAGAACCGCCACCACCCGCGGGAGCGCCTGCCGTTGCCGGAGCACCCGCTGCCGTTGCCGGAGCACCCGCTGCCGACGAGCCTGCGGATCCGGGAGCGCCTGCCCCCGTCGCCGGACCCGGATCGTCGCTGCCGCAAGCTTGAGTCGAGGCGATCGCGAAGAGTGCCGCCAAACCAATAAGAGAGCGTTGCTTAAAAGTAATCATGGGCTTCCTTTTAGTAGCCGAACGCTGGGCGATCGCTAGGTCGTCTGCGCAGGCTTGAAGATTGCAGTTTAGGCGGTTTCGCGCGGTAGGCCGCGCTGCGAACCGCCTCTGTCGATCACACTAGCGGTTCGTGGCTCGACTACCACAAACGCGATCAGAATTTCGTGGGGCATTGTTGTCAAAATAAAATATGCGTAGGATTGCGGATCGTAGTCCCGAGTCGACACGTTCACGAAACCCTCGCACTGGCGGCGATGCTCGAACTCGCCTCAATCAGAGAATCAGATTCAGCAGCTCACCTATTCGGGTCAGAATTTTTTCTGTCGACTACCGCATCAGCGCACAAAAGCAGCGCGACTGCGTCACTCCGGGGTGGCGAAAAGCGCACCCGGCGCGATCGGCTAATCGCGTGAGCGGTTTACGCGACTCTTCGAACACGCGTGTCGTTGGGACGCAGACGCACGCGGGAGCGGGATTGCACGCTTGCCGACGCCTCGATGCCGATCGGACGCGCGCCCTTTCATTCGCGCCCTTTCATTCGGTGTACGCTCGCCGCCCGCGATGCCAGCTCTCGATCTCCCGCCCGTGCCGCGTGGCCTCAAAGGGCGCACCACCGAACTGTTGACGCTCGCGAAGACAATCGAGACCACTGCCCCAACGCGGCTGGCTCTGGTAGGGGCAGGCGGGAGCGGGAAATCGATGTTGGCGGCGGCCTTGGCGCATCGGCTGGCCCGCTTTTTCGAGAGCCGCGCCTCCTGGTTTCGGGTGGGGTCTTGGGATTTTTATACGCTGACCGAGATGTTGGCGCTCCGCTTCGGGCTTTCGGGCGGAGAACAGCGCGTGCCCCGCTTGAACGCCTTCTTCGCGCGCACGGGGCCGCGGCTGATCGTGCTCGATAATCACGAAGACGACCGTGCGATGGCGCGCTTGTTGGAATCATTCGCGCAGGCACCGGTCACGTTCGTGATCACGGCGCGTCGTTGTTTGCTCGCGGGAGTGCTGATTTTTCCAGTGACTGCGCCGATGGTCACCGCGGGGCGCAGCGCTTTTCCGCGCGTCGCGCGCTTGACGCGCATGTTGCGCTGGAACCCGCTCGCGCTAGACATCGCCGACGGTATCGTCGAGTCCGGCGCGGCAACGGTTGCCGAGCTCGGCGCATTTCTCCAGCAACGCGGCGTGCAGCGCGTGCGCGTGATCGATCACGAAGACGATTTGCCCGAGATCGCGGTGCTCGTGGACTGGGCATGGCAAAAGTTGTCAGCCAAGAGTCGGCGGATCTTGGGCGTGCTCGCGCACGTCGAAGGCGATCACGTTGGACTCGACTCTTTGGCAAAACTGGCCGAAATTCGCGGAGATTTGAGGATTGCTCTCACTCCACTGCAAACCTGGCACCTGGTGCAAGAGCCGGTCGCGAGCCGCTACACCCTGCACGCGGTGGTGCGCCACGCGCTAGTCCAGCGCACCGAGCTCGACCCCGAACTCGTGTTCGAGCACTACGTCAGCTTGCTGGAACACGAGCCGGAGCGCTTGCTGCGCGAACAGACGCATTTATTCGCGGCCATGGATCATGCTCACCGCACCAGCAATCTGAATGCAATGCTGCGCGTCGAGGCGCTGGCGCGTCGTTTGGCCGGGCTCGACTGACTTCAATCGCGCGGTTCGAGCCAGAGCCACGCCGTGACGCCGCGCGGGTAGTACTTCGAGCCCTTGCCGATGCCGGCAAAGCACTGATCGGTCATGGCCCAATCGGCACAGCCCAACTGCTGCCAAGAGGCATGCACCGCGTGACTTGCAGGTTCGGGTCGCAGGCCGAACACTCGCTCGGCAACGTGCTGGCAGATGAAGATCTTGCTCGGCCAGCTGTTGTCGGAAGTGCTGGAGAGCTTCCAGCCGCGATCGGGAAATAGGCATAGCCCGGGCGTGAGTACGGCCTGCAAATGACGCGACAATTGCGCCAAAAATAGGGCATGGGGACCGGCCAAGTCGAGCAGCTCCTGCTGCCCCCAAAACAGCGGAAAGATCAAACCCTCGACCGCAGAGAGGATCGCGCTCGAGGACCCTCGGCGCAAAGCAGGCAGATAGCCGAGCTCGGGATCGAACCACTCCAGCACGGTTCGCTCCAATCGACTGGCGGAGTCGCGAGCCGCCCGCGCTAGCTCCGGGAGCGCGCCACGTTCGAAAAAAACACGCAGCGCGTGCCACGCCGCCCAGGTCTTGCTGGCTAAGTACAGGCTATCTCGCGCCTGGCCCAAACTCGAATCGAGGCTGTCGTAAGTAGTGATTTCGAACGTTCCTGCGCAGCGGGCAGAATCGAGCCCCACCAAACCGTTGCGCCGCTCAGGCTCTGGATCGTCGCGGTTCTGCAACGATGAAAGGCAACTACGGAGCAGCGGTAGCCGGCGAGTGAGCCAGGCGTCGTCATCCGTGACCTGTACGTAGGTCGCGGCGATCAGAATCCAATTGACCAGCTGCTCGGCGGTCATGAAACTGAAGCAGCCAATCACGCCGGGCAGCTCGTAGCTCGAAGTGCCGGCGGCCGAGAACTGACTGGCTACGCCCATGTCGTGAGTGAAGCTGATACCACCCGGCAAATCCGTCTCTTCTGGCGGCAAGATCAGTTCTTTTACGAGCGCGGGATCGCGAATGTGCCCAAGCTCAGCGGTGGCTGCTTTGCTCGCTGGTCGATTCAAGCGATCTACGTACGAGTGGCGCTCCGCGAATTGATCCAGCAAATTGCGCAAGGTCCACGGATTGTGCCGAGCCTCGTAGAATGCCATATCCACGCTCACGTCGAGCGTATTGATCATGGCATACTCGCCCTCGAGCACCACCCACAGCGGGCGATTTGCGTGCGCGAGCAGTTGAGTATTACCCCAGTAGCTGCGCTCCGAGTGTGCCAGCAAGAAGCGCTGATGTTCGTCGGGAATGCGCCGCTCGAGCTCGAGAGCTTGGGCCTCGGCGAGGCTGCACAGCCGAGAGTGCTGCTCGATGCCTGCACGCAAAACGCTGGCCAGCGTGGGATAGAAGCGCGTGTAGAAATAGTGGCATTCGAGGCCACTCGTGACCACGCTCGTGCGGCAAAAGGCGAACGACAAGTCGAGGCTTCGCGTTTCGCCGGACGCAACGTCGAGCGCAAATCCGCAGGTCTTTCCCAGCAAGTGACTTCGATTCGAGCTGAGGTACTCGAGCTCGCTGAAGGCGACCCAGGCTTGCAAACCCGGCACGTCACGCGCGGCGATGCCCATATCGGTACCCCAAGCCACCGCTTTTGCACCAGGTACGTCGTGCTCGAGCAAACGGCACTGGCGGCCGACGGTGAGCGCGAAGATCAAACGTCGCGCGATCGGGCTCGAATTCGTCAGAGTCAGGCGAGCGGAGACTGCAGGCAACAACGCGGGCGCCAGGGCCGACTCGCCCAGCGCTTCGGGATCAGGTAGCGGTGTGACCGGGGTGAAGATCGCGAAACTGAAATCCCCGGCAGACCAGCTGTCGACCGAACGCTGGTAGTTCCGCTGCGGGTCGGCCAACAGCACGCGCCGATTCCTCGGCGCGGTTGCGGCGTCCGTTGCAAAATCCGAAAATTCCGGGTTGCCAGCGCCGCGGAAGAAGGGCAGCGCGTGCATGTCTTCCGTCCCTCGATCGGCATAGCCGATCACGAGGTCCATGCTCGCTGGCTGTACGCCTTCGATCGTCGGACCACCGCCGACGCCAAAGCGTCCGCAGGTGAACGTGGCATAGGCGCCCTGAGGCGAGTGGTGGGCGTGAAAGTCGATCGAATGCATGGGCGCTCGCGGCGCTCCTGACAGCGCGTTGTCAGCTCGCCGGCGGCGTGCGTGTCTTCAAGCTGTCCACGGCGTGCACGGGCGGCGCATCCCCCTTCATGAGGTGCGCGATCGCGCTGTACACGAGCCGTTGGCTCTCGAGCATGCCTTTACCGGCGAAGGCCGTGGACACGACCTCGATCGTGAAATGGCCGCCGCTGCCACCGACCGTGGCCTGTGCCCCGGGGATGGCTTCTTCGATGGCTTGTCGCAACGCGTCGACGACAGAACCTTGGAAATTCGTGGGATGCGATGACATGTGGCCTCTGAGTTCGCCTTTGCGAGTCGATCAATACTGCGGCACGCCGCGGTCGACAGTTTCCGACCAGGCGTGAATGCCGCCGCGCACGTTGAAGACATTGCGAAAACCTTCGCCCAGCAACTGCTCGGCTGCGTTTTGGCTGCGCATGCCGTGGTGGCACAGAAACGCGACCGGCGCGTTGCGGTCGAGGGAAAACAAGTACTCTTGACCAGCTTCATCCAGGGCGCGGGCCTGGGCAATGCTTGCGAGTGCGCGCTCGTGCTCCGGCCGAACGTCGAACAGCGTTACCTTGCCCTGGTCGAGAAGCTCCTTGAGCTCTGCCGGCGTGAGTGGCTTCACGCTCGCGGGTTGGTTCGGGTTCTCGATCTTGAAGCCGGCGTTGGCGCCATCGATGAAGTCGATGCTCATGCCCTCGGCGCGCCGCGCGCTCGCCGGATCGATGAACAACCTGAGCCCCTGAATCGCTAGCTCGAGGGTGCCTGCCTCGCGTGGGGCAAAGTACAGGTCGTTTTGGAAGCGCGCGTCGATCTT
>DATEPG010000474.1:0-6725 GCA_035273265.1 Polyangiaceae bacterium | reverse complement strand
GCTGCTGGCTCGCGAGCGCCCTCGACCTCGGAGTCGGCCCTCTTGGAGTCGGCCCTCTCGGACTCGGAGTCGGCTCTCCGGACCGCACCTTGCGGCTCCCGGACTGGAAAACCGCCAAGCAGCCAAGACGCCAAGTCCTTAGTGCGGCAGTCAAACGCGGAATGCACCAAAGAACGCTTGGAAATTTGGGTTGGCCCTGACAGGCGCAGCTCGCATTGATCTCGACGCGTGCCGGCCGCGTGGACCAGCCATGGGGTGACGTCAGACAGCACGGGGGTACAGGCGGTGAGCCTGGGCTCGAGTTACGGAGCGCCGGGGACGCCGGGCAGTGCGGCCCAGTTGAGGCTTTCACCCTCTTGGGTAGAGATCTGTTGCGCCTTCCAGCTCTTGAGCGACATCAGCCAGATCCCAGGGCTCTTGTTGCGGTTGGAAAAGAAGGCCACGAGCCGACCATCGGGGCTGCACGCGGGGTACGCGTTGGAACCCTGATTTTGGGTGAGGCGCGCCATATTTTGGCCCTTTTCTGCGGCGATCACCAAATCTTGGCGGTTGCCGCCGACGGCCACGGAGTAGATCAGCTTCACGCCGTCTTCGGTATCGCAGAACGTCGGAGAGGCGGCGGTAAAGCCAGCGGGCGACACGGGCTTGCCGTCGACCCAGATGCGCTGTGAGCCCTGGGCCGGATCGCCACCGACCCAAGCGAGTTTTCCGGAGGGGCTCCAGGCGGGGCGCGTCGCGAGCTCGCTGGTCGACACTTTGTTCATGCCACTGCCGTCTGGGTTGCCGACGTAGATCGCGCTCTTTGCGTCGCCGCTGACCGCGACCGCCAGCTTGGAGCGGTCTTTGTTGAACGCCAAACTGTACACGGAGGTGTTGAACGGCAGGTTGAGCGGCTTACTCGTGCCCGCGAACCATTCCATCACACTGAAGGGCGAATACTTGTGGCTCACGGAGTAGAAGATGTGCCCCGGCGCGCCGAAGTTCGGCGCGATCGCCGTGTCGTTCGGATCGGTGAACGCAAGTAGCGAGTTGCCGTCCGCATCCATCCGGAAAATGCGGCGATTTTGCGCCCATTTACCGGAGAAAGTGAGTTCGCTGGCGAAGCTGCCATTGCGACCCGTGAGCGCGCCCAGGAGCGCATCGGTAATGCGGTGGCCGGTAATACGAGCGTCGGCTTTGTTGACTACGATCGTCTTCTGGTAAACCGGCTCTTTGCCGACATTCAGAAAATAGGCGATCCCCAGCACCTG
Source organism: Polyangiaceae bacterium (assembly GCA_035273265.1). Classification (GTDB taxonomy): domain Bacteria; phylum Myxococcota_A; class Polyangia; order Polyangiales; family Polyangiaceae; genus PMG-095. Next base: position 5,475 of record DATEPG010000474.1, on the reverse strand, counting down.
GATCTGAGTGTCACTCTTCTTCTGCGCGGCCACCTTGACGATCGCCTCGGCGCCCAGCTTTTGCCAGGCATCGACGTCGATCGCATCATCGAAGCCATACAGGCCCTGTGGAGCCTTGCTGTCCGGAATCAAATCGTACATCCCGGTCAGCTCGAAGTCGCGACGCACCACGCCGCGCACGATCACGTCTTCTAGGTCCGGAGAGAGCGACGGCAGGACGGCAATCTTTGGCAGCGGCGCTTGGCCCGCGTTGGAACCAGTGATCACGAATTCGCCGAGCACGCCTTCGTCCGGAGCGGGCGCGCTGGGCGCTGCGGGTGACTGCGCCTGCGCCGGCAGCGGCAATGTGAGCGAGAGCAGCGCTACGGCGAGGGTTCTGGCGCTGGCGCTGGCGCTGGCGCGGGTTCCGGTGCGGGGCCGGGCGCAGGTGCGGGCGAGGGCGAAGGCGAAGAGTCGGCGCATTTGGCGGTCTTTCCGGAGAAGCTTGGTTGCAGCAAAGCGCCGGGGCTCAGGTCGGGATAGAGCGGCGGCGGTGGCGGCAATTGTTGCCCCACGAAGTTGTCGAGCGCGGTTTTGACGCGCGCGTCGAAGTCGGAGTTGTTGCTGGCGCGGCCCATCGTGGCCGAGGTGATCGTGCGATCGGAGCCCACCGAGATGGAGGCCGAGGCACTCAAACCATGCACCACGTCACAGGGCAGGTTGCTCGGCGCTTGGAAGCGCGCTTGAAACCAAGCCAGAAGCTTGGCGCGGTACAAGTTTGCGGCGCGCGCCTTGAGGGGATCGGTCTCGGTGCCCTCCTTCACGCCGTCCGCCGCGCCTTCAGTGGGCAAATTGGCTTCGGCCTGGGGCGCAGCGTCCGCCAGCGGCTGATCGACTTCTTTGGCGATCGCAGCGTCGGGTGGCGGAGCTTGCGCGTCGGCCTTCGCCAGGGGCGAGCTGGGGATCGCTTCCGGCGCCTTGGACGCCTTGGGAGACGGCGCGCTGGTTTCTTCGAAGCGCTGCACGGGCGCTTGCTTCGCCCACATGTCGGGCAGCTTGGCCTTGACCTTCTTACTGCCGAGCTTGAGCAGCGGGAGATCGTCCATCACCGGTTTGACGGCGATCGGGATCTCTTCCTTCACTTCCGCCTCCTGCGCGACGACTTTGGCGCGGTTCTGGCCGGCGACGATGATCAGGCCCGCTAGGCCGCCCTCGACCAATGCGGCCAGGAACACCGCCAGCGCGAGCTCCTGCGGCAAGAAGGCGCGCACGGCCATCGCTCAGGGCGCCTTTTTGCTGCCCGGCTTTTTCTTGTCCTCGGGCGTGTCGCTCTCCGGTTCGATATCCGGCTGAACGAGCAGATTGAGCGATTCGACGCCGCTGTTGCGCGCGGCCGCGACCACCGTGGCCACGATCCCGTAGCGGGCGTCTTTGTCCGCGCGGATGTACAGCTCGCGCTCCTTCTGGACGCGCGCGCTGTCCTTCAGGGCTTGGTCGATGTGCGAGGTCACGTCTTCTTCGCCGAACAGCACTTTTTCGTCTTTGGTGACGGTGACCAAGAGCCGCGCGTCTTTGACCGGCGTTTGCGCGGCGCGGACCTCGGGCAAATTGATGCGCAGACCCGTGGTGAGCAGCGGCGCGGTGACCATGAACACGATCACCAGCACCAACATGACATCGACCAGCGGCGTGACGTTGATGTCACGGAACCCGCCGCCGCGACGACTCTTGCGAGCGGGGCCCATCGACATGCTCAACCTCGGCCGCGCGCGTCGCCGGGATCGGCGATCAGCGTTTCTACCCAGACCTCGGCAGACGCGCTCAGTTCATCCAGCAAATCGCCGATTTTTTTGTCGACGTAGTTGAAGCCGATGGTCGCGGGAATGGCCGCAACCAGGCCGAAAGCAGTCGCGATCAGCGCTTCACCGATGGCCGGCGCGACGACGGGCAAAGATGCACTCTTCTCCACGCCGATGCGCAAGAAGGCGTCCATGATGCCCCACACCGTACCGAACAAGCCGATGAACGGCGCGGCCGAGGCGATGCTGGATAGTGTGGGCATCAGCGCCATGGTGCGTTGCTGCTCGGTGGCAATCGCCCGCTTGGCGACTGCCATCAGCAGCTCGGAGGTCAGGTGCCGTTGGTGATGGCGCTTGGCCAACTCCAAGACCACGCGCGCGCCCGGCGCCGACTTGTGTTGAATGGCGAGCGCGATCAGATCCGAAGCGCGCTCGACGGTGGCGGCTGCCTTTTCGAACGCGCGGTGCGTGCTCTGCAGGCGGCCGATCTGCGCGGATTTCAAAAACCAGATCAGCCAAACCAAGCACGAAGCGACGATCAGAATCGACAGCACGACCAGGACCACGCCCGACGCACCCAGCATCAAACCGATCGGGTCGAGGGCTTTAGGATCGGCCGAGAAGGCGGCAAAGGCGTGGATCATGGCGTCTTACTTGCCCAACACCACGTCGACGCGGCGGTCCTTGGCCCAGGACGCTTCGTCGCTGCCAGTGGCGTCGAGCTTGCCACGTGAGGTCGTGGCGATCTTTGCCGCGGATAGGCCTTGGGCGGCGATCGAGCTCTTTACGTTGTCGGCGCGACGGCCGCCGAGCACCATGTTGTATTCCTCTTCACCGCGCGGATCGGCGTGACCGACCAAGCGCAGCTCGCGACCCTTGAGTGGGCCCGTGCTGAAGCAATCGGCCAGCTTCTTCAAGACGGCGCGGTCTTGCGGACGCACATTGGCGGAGTCGTATGCGAAGAAGGCTTCGGTATCGGTGATGCCGCAGGCCTTGCGGATCTCGTCCGAGATGTTGATGTTCGACTTGCTCGGGTCGTCACCCGGCTTCTCCAACGACTTGGGCGCCGGAGTCGCAGGCGGCGTGGGTGCAACAGTGGCGGTCGGAGCGGCGGGGGCCGGCGGCGGATCGGAGGCGCAGCCTGCGGCGATGGCGGTGGAGAAGAGAACGATTGCTGCGGCGTACTTCATGACTAGCTCCTTAACGCACACCCCTTCTTGGGGCGGCGCCTGGTATACATCGATTGCTCTAACTCCCGGGGAGAAGAGCGCTGACAGTGTGCGCGTCGCTAACACTCTCAGGACAACGTGTATTCCGATGTAGGCGGCGAGTCCGCACACCTGCTAAATTTTTCTTTAGATACCGCAATTTAGCCAGTCAGTAGCGGGTCGACAGCAGATAGGCCAGAAGGCCGGCCGTGGCCAGGCCCAGAACTCCGGCGAGGATCAGGCTGCTGATCCGGCGTGGGGCTCGAGCCACCTGAGTTCGGGTCGCGTGCAGCTGGGCGAGGGCCACGATAGCGATCCCGGCCAAGCGCTTCTCCGCCACCGCGGAGCGATCGCGGTCGCCTTTCATGCCGCGGTAGCGGGCGGCGGCTTCGGCGAGCTTCTCGCTAGTCCGACAGTATTCGAGGAACGCGCCGTGCACGCGTTCATCCTGCCAACGATCGAGGACGCTCTTCCAGAGTGCTTCGAACGCCGGGTCGACCATGGCTCAGAGCTTGAGTTCGCGCGCTAGGTGTTCGGTCAGTGCGAAGTAGTCCCGGCGCTCGTAGCGTTCGTTCAGGATGTGAAAATCGCGCCCAGTGAGTCCCACGCAGCCGAAGCAGTAAGAACAGTTGCTGAGGGCAATCGAGCGCACCACGTAGGAGCTGGTCGAGCAATTCTCGGAGTCGATGCAATGCTGGCAGTCGTGCAAGCCGCGCGAACCTCGACAATGCAAGCTGTCGGTGCACTGCACGCAACGCACGCAGAAATTGCAACGAATCAGGCGCTCGGAATCAGTGCAAAACGTGCATGAATCGCAGGCCACGCAGCGCTCGCAGGCCACGCATGATTCATTTTCCCGGTCGCGTCCGATGCCGGCGATCAGCTTGCGGAATCGGCTTTCGAACGCGCGCGCGCTGAGCTTCGTCTCTTTGGCCATGGGCAGTTGCTGGGCTTCAAGTCCGAAGCACGCGCCGCAGTTCCGCCGCACGGCTGCGTGTCTCGGCGTCCTCGGCGCCGTCTTCGAGGCGTTTCAAGCGTTGTTCGAACACGGGCAATTGGATGGGGGCTTGTTGATCGAGCAGTACGGTCAGCACGCCGAGCGCAGTGCACACTTCGAACTCGTCCGTGTGTTCGAGCAGCTTCAACTGCACCGCTTGCTCTTCGGGAAACTGAAAGCCGCCTTTGCGATAGGCTTTTGCTGCGCGCGTGACCTGAGCGGGGCCTTCGCTATCGAGCAAGCGCGCGAGCAAGTGGCGGCGTTCGAGCTCGCTGTCGCCCACGGCTAGCGCTGCCCCCACGATGCGCGCGGCCCGCTTGCTGGCGACCGGAATGGCTTCGGCCTCGGCTCCGGCCTCCGCGTCGGACGCCGGGGCGGTCTCTGGCGGCTGCGGATCGACGCGCCGCGCGCCAGGGCTCGCGCTGATTGGACGTCGGGCCAGCACGACCTCTGGCAAGGGCGCAGTCCCGCGACGGGGCGGACGGGAACGCTCGGCCTGGTCGGACTTCGGGTCCGTTCGCTTGCTTCGTCGGGACATGTGGAGTCGCGGACGCTCTCGGAACTAGCACGCCCGACCCGCCGAAGGTTCTGAGAAATCGCCGGACGGTGCCGCGTTTGTCCGCCAATCGGGTTATCTTGTCGCCACTTGGCTCAGCTCTTTCGCTGGTTTTTTCGCGTTTTCTCGGGATTGGTAGCGATCGGTGGCTGTTCGGCAGCGCAGCCAAGGCCGCCCGAGCCGCTCGCCCAGGCGCCCTCCATAGCCCCCGCCGGTTTTCTCGCCGGCCAGGCCAAGCGAGTTCGTTCGCGCGTGCTCGACTTTCCGATCGAGCTCGCGCTGCCGGACAAAGATGGCTGGCAGATCAGCGAAGGGCCGAGCTGGTGGGTGGCCGACCACCGCGTGAGTTCGTCGCGGTTGGCCTTCCGCACCTGGCGGGCGGATCGCACGGTGCGGCGTAGCGAGTGTGAGGCGCAAGCGCGGCTCGCGCGACCCACGCTCCCGATCCTGCACGAGGAAGCCGTGATCGATCGACGCACGCTCTCGGCTCCTGCTGACTTCGACAACGAACTCGTGCTGGGTGTCGAACCGAGCGCGCTGGGGATCTCCGGTTACGCACTGGTGATCGGAGCGGGGGTAGGCCGCTGCTACGCGGCCGTTTTTACCACCAGCGTGACTGGCAGAGACGCGGAGCTCGAGGTCGCAGCACGCCTGGGCCTGGTCGCAGACCGCGTTTTGAGCGACGTTCGGGTGCGGAGCGTGGATGAACGCGCGCCGCGCAGGCACCTGGTGGTGACCCCAAAAACCGCGCCTCGGTGATGCCTCCGAAACCTGGCAGCCTTCCCCACGCCATCATCGCGGCATGCAACTCGGAGACGATGGATCCGAGGTTCGATGTCGTTGAAGTCAGAAGCTGCTCGTTCCGTTCGAATGCGCGTAGTGGAAGAAGTCCCGAGACCACGCGCGACGGATCTCGCGGTACGCCTCGCCGAACAA
>DATEPG010000473.1:0-5330 GCA_035273265.1 Polyangiaceae bacterium | reverse complement strand
AGTCGGCGCGGGCAGCGGTGGAAACGACGCGGTGGCTGCTGGCGCGGCTTGCGCGAACGCTCGAATCGGAAGGACGAAGAGAGGAGCCCCCAGTCCAATGATCAACGCGAGCGAACGCCTCAGCTTACCCATGCACAGCAGCATAGGGCAGCACAGGGCCCGGCGCGAGCCGCTCTGCAGCGCACAAACCTGGCGAATTTCAGCCGGATCCGTGCGTTGCACGGCGTTGCGAGGGCTGCCAAGACACGCTAGGGTCAGACCGGTTCGCCGGGCGAATTTGCCACAACTTCCGGCATTCTCGCCGCCCCAACCCCCCCTGGAGACTCGCTGAGCATGGCACTACAGATTCAATTGGCTTCGACCGAGGCAAGCAGCGCCGTGTGTGACGCGCTGGTTGTCGGAGTGTGCCAGGGGGCCGTCGCCAGCCACCCAACCGTGGTCGCGCTGGACAAAGCGCTGGGCGGCTCGCTGCTCGAGCACATCAAAGCCGTCGAGTTCGATGCCAAGCTGGATCAAGTGTTGGACCTGCCCACCCTTGGTCGCAGCAAAGCCAAGAAGCTAGTGCTGCTCGGCCTGGGCAAGCCCGCCGAGCTGGACGCGCCGCGGCTACGCGCGTCTTTGGCGGCCTGCGTGCGTGCCAACTCCGGGGGCAGCATCCGCACTCTGCACTTGGTGCTGCCCGAGGCGGAGCTGGATTTTCGCGCCGTTGGCGAGGCCGTCGCGCTCGGCGCGTACCGCTTCACCAAATACTTCACGGGCGAGCGCAAGCCCAAGTCGGAACTCAGCAAAGTCCTGATTCACCCAGCGCGCGGCAGCGCCAGCGCCACGCACAAAAAACAGCTCGATTTGGGCGTCGCGATCGCCGAAGCCGTGGCCATCGCTCGCGACGCGGTGAACGAACCCCCGAACGTGCTGACGCCCGAAGGCTTGGCTGAGGTGGCTCGCGGCCTCGCTCGTAAGCACAAGCTGAAGATCAAGGTGCTCGACAAGAAGGGCATCCTCGCCGCTGGCATGAACCTGCATTACGCGGTTGGCCAGGGCAGCGAGAATGAACCGCGCTTCATTCACGTGAGCTACGTGCCGAAGAAGAAGCTCAAAAAGATTGTGTTCGTGGGCAAGGGCATCACGTTCGACTCCGGCGGGCTGTGTATCAAACCCGCCGCTGGCATGGGCGAGATGAAGTCGGACATGGGCGGCGCTGCCGCCGTGCTCGGTGCGATCGCCGCCGTAGCCACCGTGCGCCCGGACGTCGAGGTCCACGCGATTGTCGCCGCCGCGGAAAACATGCCCGATGCCGCCGCCTACCGGCCCGCGGACATCTTCACCTCGCTAGACGGCAAGACCGTCGAAATCATCAATACCGACGCCGAGGGCCGTTTGGTCCTGGCCGATGCCCTCACTTATGCGACCCGGCTGAAGCCGGACCTGATCATCGACGCGGCCACGCTCACCGGGGCGGCGCTGGTCGCCTTGGGCAAGACCTGCTCCGCGTTCTACTCCACCGAAGACGAGCTCGCGCGCGCCTTGGAGCGCGCTGCTCGTACCGCTGGCGAACAGTTCTGGCGCATGCCGCTGCTGGAGGAGCTCGGCGAGCAGCTCAAGAGCGACGTGGCCGATCTGAAGCACACCGCGGATCGCTGGGGCGGTTCCATCAGCGCCGCGCTCTTTCTCCGCGAATTCGTGGGTAAACTCCCGTGGATCCACTGCGACGTGGCCGGCCCCGTGCTCGCCGATCGCGCCAAGGGGATGTACCCCAAAGGCGGTACCGGTCACGCCGTGCTCACCTTTCTGAACTTCGTCGAGCAGGCTGGGCGCCCAAGCAAGTGACGGAATCGGGCGCTGAGCCCAGTGACTCGCGCCCGCGCGCTGCCCGTCTAGTGGGCAACGGTTCCGGCGCTCCGGGCGCTCTGAGTGCGCTGCGCGACCGCGCAAGCACGGTGCTTCCGGGCCTGTACGCCTGGCTGGCCACGGTTTTATTGCCCTCAGTCAACCAGCGAGCGCCCAACTCCGCGCGCGTGACGGCGCTCTTTGCCTTGCTCGCCTTGCTGGCCGCGCCTCTGTTCGTCGTCGATCGCCCCCTGCTCAGCCGCGCGCTCGGCATTTTTGGCTTCATCGGGTTTTCGCTGCTTACGTGGCTGCTGCTCGGCGCTGGGCTGCTCAAGAACCCGGGGGATCCTCTGCTCTCGGCATTGGGGGCGGTCGCCTTCACCTTGTACGCGCTCGGTTGGGGCTCCCTCCGGCGGCGCGGGGTCGTCCCGGAAGATGCCCCCAACGTCATTCCGGGTCTCCCGCTCCAGCCCCGGGCTCGTTCTCACCCGATCGCTCCCTTCGTCCTCGGCTTGATCCTGGTCAGCGCCGTGCTGCCGGTCTTGCTGGCCTTCCGTGTGGTGGAAGCGGAACGGGGCCTGCTCGCCCACTCGGTCGCGATTTTGGCCGCCATTTCAACGATCACGGTTGGCTCCCGTGTGGCGACCGGCCTGGGTCAGCGGCGAGTGCTGCCAGTCAGCGGCGAGCGCCTGAATGCCGCCGCCGTCCCCCTGGCGCTAGCGGCTTTACTCTTCGGGCTCGGCTTTCTGTGGTTGGTGGTGCGCTAGAGCGGGAGTAATTTCGGAGCGTCGGCGCCACAGACGCGGCCGCACTCGCACCCGGATCAGATGAGCAAAGTAGTCGACGCGCTGAGCATCTTGCTCGTTCTTGGGGCGAGCCTCGCCTTCGCCGTGGGAGTTTCTGCGCTCGGCGAGCGCCGCGATCTGGCCGCCCTCTACTGGCTCGCGATTGGAGGACTCGTGCTACGAGCCGCCGTCGAGCTGCTCCGTCCGAGGTCGAGCGCGCGATGAACCAGCGCTGGGCTGCTGGGTGCCGGGCAGCGGTCAGCGCGTGGTCTGCACGTCTTTGCGTTTGTTGCATCTGCTGCGCTTGTGACCGCCCCGTCGACTCCGCGGCCCCGGCAGCGCAACGGGTGCGCTTGCCGGCGGGGTTGGCCGCCAAGGTCGGCGCGGATGAGATTGCGCTCAGTACCGTGGCTGGAATCGCGCGAGCGCAGAGTGTGGAGCTGCACGCCGCTCGCGAACGAGCTGCGCGCGACGCGGTATTTGCCGCCGGCGCACGCAGCGCCTTTGCAGGTAGCCCGATCCTGTCCGTCGTGGAACGCGGGGCCCAGGCTCGCGCGCTCTTGGAGGCCATCAAAGCCGAGGCTGCCGCACTCGGCCCCGCGAGCGACGCCGAGGTAACGGCCCTCAGCGCGTTGCGTTGGCAGGATTTCGACCGGCCCGAAACCGTGCGCACGACCCACGCGGTCGCGATTGTTACCAACCCCGAACAGGACGCGCCCGCGCGCGCCATTGCGCAACAACTGTACGAGGCCGTTCGCGGCGTCAGCGATGCGCAAGAGTTCATCCGCCTAGCGAAGGCGGTCCCGCACGAAGGCGTGGAGGTGCGTGCCGAGAGCTTGCCAGCGCTCACCCGTGACGGTCGCGGCTACTACCCCGACGGCGCGTCCCCGGATCTCGCCAGTCAGCGCTTCGACACGGACTTCGCCGAAGCCGCGCACCGCCTTGCCGTCGGTCAGATCAGCCCGCCTGCAAAATCCAGCTTCGGCTACCACGTGATCTTGTGCGAGGCGCGCTTAGCCGAAAAGCGCGTCCCGTTCGAAGAACGACGCACGCTGCTGGCCGACGAAGTGCTGAAGGGTCGAGCGGAACGATCGAAGCAAGAGCTGCTGGGCCGGCTGAGCAGCTCGACGCCGATCATGGTCACTCGTTCGGTCGAAGATCTGACGGCGCGCGTTCAGGTTACTGAATGAGCGCGCGGGGGCGCGCTGCGATTGACCGCGACCAAGACGCCTCTCCGTTCAGCGCGATCTTGTGGCGCTTGTGCGAGGGCTGTTCCGCGCACGCGGCCGCGCTGGTCGACAAAGAGGGCGAAACCGTAGACTACGCGGGCCGCGTCTCGCCGTACGAAATCCGCGTCGCTGCCGCCGAACTGCGCCTGGTGCTCGCCTTCACGCGCACCGCGGACGTGCCGGACTTCGCCCAAGTGAACGAAATTCGCATTCGCACTGGACGACGAAGTTACGCCATCGTCGGCCTGGGTGACGGTTACGCGATCGTGCTCGAGCTCGAACGTCACTCGTTTTCGGTGTCGCAGCGGGCCGTGCTGCAGGCGACGCGCGAGCTCGAGTCGGAAGCAGGCATCGAGACCGTGCTTCGACCCGGGGTTGCCAAGTGGTCGCGCGTCGAAGTGAGAACCTCCTCCTCCGATGCGCGTCGCCCGGACGCAGTGTGGCTAAATGGCGCATGGCAGGCGGTGACCGTGCTCGGCCGCTACCGCAGCGCAGATCTAGCGCAGCGCGAACGGGGCTATTTGGCGCGTCTGGCGAGCGGTGCAGAGTTCTCACTCGTGCGCGAGCCGCTCGGCTTTTGGTTCGCGGACGACCTATCTTGAGCCGCGTGGCGATTTTCGCCGCCTGGGACTGAAGCGGCACCCGCTCTCGGCCGTACCCAAAGAGCCTCCGGGAGCCCCGAATCGGGTCCCAGACGCGAGCGCAGGACGCGCCTGATCCAGATCCGACCTACATCGGCGCCTCCGCTCAGGCCGATCAGCGGATCGAATCGGGTCCGGCCGCCCGATCACTGGACAAAAGTAGAGTCTTTTTGATTCGGAACCCATCGAAATTGCGGGGTTTTTCCGAATACGACAGATAGTGACAAAAGTACTTGCCGAGGGGGCCCGACCGGGAGCATACACCGCCTCCCGCTTCGGACCCCACCGACGCCGAGCCGCAAGGCCCGGCACAGGAAAAGTTCGCAAACGGGGGTCGGAGGAAAAAGTTAACAAAGTCTTTGACAGCAAGGACGATGAAGACTAGATACCGCGACCCGCTTCGGAGCCCCGAAGCCCTGCTTCTTCTCTCGAGAAGAGCGGGGAAAAAGAGCCCGAAGCAACCGCGGTGAAAAGAAAGTTTCAGAAAGTCTTTGACAGCAAAGGCCAAAGAGACTAAACACCGCGACCCGCTCGGAAGGAAAGTCCTTCCCCTCGGTCCTTGAAAACTGAATCCTATTACCCGCGATGAAAATCGTCGTGGGTCCTCGTAATAAGTCACGAGGCTCGTTTCTCCGTTTCGGAGGGCAGCCGAGTGAGTATTCGAAACTAAGAGAGCATAATGGTAGCGCAGTGGCTTCGGTCGCTGTGTTCACCGAAAGATTCAAACTGGAGAGTTTGATCTTGGCTCAGAACGAACGTTAGCGGCGCGCCTAACACATGCAAGTCGCGCGAGAAAGGGCTTCGGCCCCAGTAAAGCGGCGCACGGGTGAGTAACACGTAGGTCATCT
>DATEPG010000472.1:0-16079 GCA_035273265.1 Polyangiaceae bacterium | reverse complement strand
GTACCTCGAGCGCATCGAATGCTCGGCGGACTTCCGAGCCATGGGTTCCGCGCCAATCGATGCCAGCATCCCGGGCGCCCGCTCGGTCAAGGTGCTGCTCGACACCGCAGATTCGAATCGCCAATATTTCCAGAATAGTGTGCTCTACAAAGTGCACTACGAATTCGCGTCGGCCCACCTGTCCGGCAATGGGCTGCCCGTGGTGCCGTCGCTGGCGCAGTTCAACACCTCGCAGTACTATCAGCCGGACCGCCGCTTCGTGCTGGGCGCCGTCACCTATTACGACGGCCCGAAAACTTGGGTGCTGGAGATGGCACCCTATGACACGGCCAACGCGGCGATGATGGAAACGCTGTTTCGTCGCGTCAAAGCCAATGCCTTCTTCGGGCCGGGCCTGAAATTCCACCCCACCTCCGACGCCATCGGGCTCGAGGCCGCCAAGCTGCCCAAGGATATTCCGGTCGTCACCACGGACGAGCTGTATCAGGGCATCAGCTACCAGCCGCTCGTGCTTGCCACGGGCGTCGGTCGATTGCGCTTCGAAACCATCGGCACGATCGAGGGAGCGGCCATTTCCTACACCGACATCGTCGTCGTCGATTCTGCGCCGAACGACATTCCCGTCGTGCAAGGCCTGATCTCGCAAGACTTTCAGACGCCGCTGTCGCACGTGAACGTTCTTTCCGCCAATCGCAAGACTCCGAACATGGGCCTGCGTGGCGCCATGACGGACCCGACGCTGCGTGGCCTTGCAGGCAAGCTCGTTTCACTCACGGTTGGCGCGCTGGGCTACGACGTCCACGAAGTATCCGAGGCGGAAGCACAGGCCTTCTGGATCTCGCACAAGCCGGCCCCAGTCACGCTGCCCGCGGTCAATCTCGAAGATCGGGAGCTGAAAGACATCGCCGAAGTGACCCCCGAGCCAGAAGCGGGCGGCTCGCTGCGCGACGCGATCAAGACTGCGGTACTGAGCTACGGCGGCAAAGCGGCGCAATACTCGGTGCTCGCGCGCACACCGGGCGTGCCGATCGACAAGGCCTTCGCAATCCCGCTCTATTGGTACTACGAGTTCATGGAGCGCAACGGCTTCTTCGACAAGATTGCTGCTTTGGAAGCCGACGAGGCCTTCCAAAGCGACTCTCAAGTGCGCTTCGAGAAGCTCACCGCGTTCCAGACCGAAGTCCAAGGCGGCACGTTATCCCCGGATCTCGAGCAAGCGCTGATGGCCAAAATCGCCAAGGAGTATCCGAATCACGTGATTCGCTTCCGGACCAGCACCAACAGCGAGGATCTGGACGGATTCCCCTGCGCGGGCTGCTACGATTCGGCCAAGGGCGACCCGGCCAAAGGCGTGGACGACGTACTGAACGCCATCAAGTTGACCTATTCCACGGTTTGGAAGTTCCGTACCTACGAGGAGCGCGCTTACTACAGCGTCGACCACAAGAGTGTCGCGATGGCGCTCTTGGTGCACAACAACTTCCCGGACGAGTACGAGAAGGCCAACGGCGTGGCGATCACCGCCAATCCATTCGATGAGAGCGGCCTCGAACCGGCCTTCTACATCAACGTTCAGTTCGGTGGGAAGGTGGAGGTCGTCGCGCCGCCCGCGGGTACCACGTCCGATCAGATCTTGTACTTCTTCGACAACCCGAACCAGCCGATTACTTACCTGGCGCATTCGAACATTATCAGCGCGGGCAGCACTGTCCTCTCGCGCACCCAAGTTCATGCACTCGGCGTGGCGATGGATGCCATCCACACGCGCTTCTCGGCCGCTTATGGACCGGCAGCCGGGAACAACGGGTTTTACGCCATGGATATCGAGTTCAAATTTTCCAATGAGGCGGATCCGACGAAACCTGCCACGCTCCATGTCAAGCAAGCCCGCCCCTACCCGGGTCGCGGAAACTGAGCCTCGCCTTGTCGCAAAACACGACCGCCAATCCTGGACTCTTGCTCGACGCCACGGGCGCGCGGGCAGGGGTTCGGGAAGCGCGGCGCTCCGGGCCGCGCAATGTTGCGCCGGCCCCGGCGCTGGGCGCCGTGCCGTCGATTCGCACCGTCTTCGAACGCTTCGAATTCAAGTATTGGGTCACTGAGCCGCTCGCGCGACGCGTGCTCGAGTTCGCGCTGCCCTACCTGAAGCGAGATCCTTATGCCACGACCCGCGAAGCGCAGCGCAACACCACCCTCTACCTCGATACGCGTGGCTTCCGTTTTTGCGAGAGCCACCTGAACCTTTCCCCCGATCGCTCGAAGTTGCGCATCCGCGCGTACGGTCGACCGTACAGTAAGCTCGCGTTCTTCGAAATGAAGCGCAAGGTCAAGACCGTAACCATGAAGGAGCGCTTCGCGCTGCCCATCGGCGAGGTCGAAAACGTGCTCCTGCGGCGTCCGCTCGGCTGTGTCGTTTCAGAGGCGGCCCAGCGCACGATGGGCAATTTCTTGCTGCAGATGTGCCTGCACCGCGCCGAGCCCAAATTGTTCGTAGCCTGTTTTCGCGAGGCGTTCGAGTCACGTATCGCCGGTGAGGACGTGCGCATGACCATCGACCGCGAGCTGGTCTATCAGCACTCGGAAGGCTTCGGCTTCACGCCGAGCGAACAACGCTGGCGCGATCTTCGCGAGGGCGATGATTCTCGCACCGTCTTCGGACAGCGTCGGGCGATCCTCGAACTCAAGTTCAATGGCTCGCCGCCACGTTGGATGGTCGAGCTAGTGCGTCACTTCAATCTACAGCGTGAGGCGTTTTCCAAGTACACGACCGCCGCGTTGCAACTGCGTGGGAGACTTTAGTCATGGGTACGCGCGTCGGCTGGGATATTGCTCTCGCATCGCTGCTCCTGTCGTTTGCGACGTCGATGATCATCGCTACCGTGTACACGATCACGTATCACGGCATCGGCTACTTGCGCAGCTTCGTACAGACCATCGCGCTCGGAGGTTTGGTCGCCGCCTTGGTCATGTTGGCCATCGGTGATGACGTGGCCCGTGGGCTCGGCATGGTGGGCGCGCTGACTTTGATCCGTTTTCGTACCACGCTCAAGGACACGCGCGATCTGATCTTCATGTTTGCTTCGCTCGGTATCGGGGTGGCCTGCGGTGTGCAGGCGTTCGCTGCTGCGTTGCTCGGCACGGCCATGTTTTCGCTGGCGTCCATGTATCTGTCCTGGTCGGATTTCGGTTCCCGCCTGCAGTTCGACATCATGCTGCGCTTTCAGGGGCCGGCCGATGCAGAGCACGGCGAACAGGTGCGCGCGGTGCTCAACCGCTATTGCCGCGGGCTTTCGCTGATTGATTTGCGAAGCGCGGGCGATAACGTGCAAGAATTTGCCTACCATCTCAAGCTCAGCAAGGCAGGCACCGAGACCGCGCTGATGCGCGATCTCGAGCGGGTGCCAGGTGTCGGCTCGGCCGCGATGTTCACCCGTGACGCCTCCTTGGAGCTCTGAGTGTTGCTCGCATCTTCTTCCCCCTGGATCGACGCGCTGCGCGCTGCACCGCGCCGCATCGTGTACGCCGTCAGCGTGCTTGGTGCGGGACTCGGCTTCCTTGCGCTCACGCACGGCAAGGGCCTAGGTAGCAGCGGCAACGCCGTAGCCTATGTCGAGGCCATTCACTACGCTGTCGCGCCGATCGCGCTCGGGCGCATCGACAAGCTGCTCGTGCGCGTCGGGCAGCAGGTCAAGACTGGCGATCCGATCGCCAGCATGGACGAGCGAGAGCTGCAGGCCGCGCGCGAGAAAGCGGTGCTCCAGCTGGCGCAGCTGGAAGCCGCGGTGATCGCCTCCACGCAGGACGAAGAGTTTCAGGTCACACGCAGCGAACTCTGGGTGCTCAAGGCCCGCGCCGACGAGCGTGGCGACCGCGCGGCGCTTGCCCAAATCAGCGAACGCATGCAGCGTCTGGACGACTTGCTCGGCAAGCAGATGATCCCCGCCGCTCAAGCCGAACTGACGCGCGAGAAGCAAAAAGAGCTAGCGGCACGCGTCGAAACCTTCGATCAGGCGAAGGGGCGCGGCCAAGCCGGCCTGGGCCAGGTTGGCGCAGGCAATCACAATCATTCTCGCGCGGTCGCCGCGCACGTGGAGCCCGCGCGGCGCGCCGTCGAGGTGCAAAAGGCCGCCATTCGCCAGATCGATCTGCAGATCGAGCAACTGACCCTGCGCGCGCCGATCGACGGCCTAGTGACGACGATCACGCATCGCCCGGGCGAGATCGTCGCCGCTGGTAGCGAGGTCGTGAGCGTGGTCAGCGCCCGGCCGGGCGTGCTGATGGTCGAACTCTCGGAAGGGATGGCCGCTCGCGCCAAGCTGGGACAGAGTGTATCGGTGCGTTCCAAAGACCTGTTCTCCCAGACGCTTCGCGGCCGGGTGATCGAGCTTGCTCCAGAGGTGGACGAAATGTTCCCGCGCGCGCGGCCCTCCCCGGGCATCGCAGCTTGGGGGCGGCGGGCGACGGTACAACTCGATGGCGGCGGCGAAGTGCTGCCCGGGCAGGCTTTCAGTGTCTCGCTGGACTGAACGCTGGAATTGGTTCAGCTCGCGCCGCAAGTCGGGCGTATTTCCCGCGTGCGCAGGGATGGTCGCCTGCGCCGCGCTGATCGTGCCGATCAAGATTCCGCGCGAGATCTCCGATCGCACCGGGCTCGAGTTCTCTGGAGCCGCTTGGTCGAAGAACCTCTCGCGCTACATCCTGGTCTCGGACGACGTCAGCGACGATGGCGGCAAGCACACTCCGCGCTTGTTTGCTCTGACCGAGGCGGGCCAGTTGGATTCGGCCCCGATCAAGATCGATGGCATTAGCGAGTTGAACGATCCTGAGTCGATCAGCCCCGGCCCAGACGGCACTTTCTTCGTCTGCACCTCGCACTCCCTGAACAAGAAGGGGCATCTACCGCAAAGCCGCCGGCGCCTGCTGCAGATAGCCTTGGGAGCGGATCGAAAAGCCAAGGTCATCGGGCAGGCCGATTTGAGCAGCGCGCGCACCGCCGACGGCAAGCTGCCCTGGACCGAAAGTGGTTCACTCGATATCGAAGGCATCGCTTTTCGTGAGGGCGCTCTGTACGTCGGCCTCAAATCTCCGCTCACCGCCGACGGTCGCGCCAGCATTTTGCGCCTGCCCGACGTGGTATCGGTCGTCAAATCGGGGGTCGTCCCCGCGGGCGCGCTCTCGCTCTGGTCGCAGGCTCGTTTGTGCGTGCCGCACGAGGGCAAGACCGTGTGCGAAGGCATCGCGGATCTCGCCTTTCTTCCGGATGGCACTCTGCTCGTAGCCGGCAACGCGCCGAAGGGCATGCCGACCGATGGCGGCGGCTCGCTGTGGAAGCTCAGCGCAGCGAACGGCGCGCCGACGTTGCTCAAACGCTTCGAAGGCTTGAAACCAGAGGGCATTGCTCTCGCCCCCGATCACACCTCCGCGATCGTAGTGTTCGACACGGACGGCCGCCAGCCGCTGTGGATTCGCTGGCCTCTCTGACCATGAACCTTGCTCGCCAACTCTCCTTCGCCGTCTCGATCACGAGCTTGCTCACGTTGCCCGCGAGCCCGGCTTGGGCGCAGGCCGCCGCGCCTGTTGCGCCGGTTGCGCAAGCCGCAGCGCCGATCGAAATGAGCGGTGAAGAGGAACTCGTCCGCTTTGCGCTCGCCCACAATCTGGACTTGCGGGCGGCGCATTGGGAGCAGGACATTGCAGCCGCTGACGTGACCAAGGCGGCGGCCCTCAATAATCCCGTGGCTCGCGCGGAGTGGCTGCACGTGCAGTCGAAAGCGGCCTTTGGCTGGGGCGTCGGCATAGAATGGGAGCCGCCGCAGCCGGGAGTATATGGCTCCGGAAAGGACGCGGCCCGGGCTCAAATGCGCGCCGTCAAGGCGGACTTCAGCGAGCGCAGCGCGGACCTAGAAGCCGACGTCCGCCGCAGTTATGCACAAATCGGCGCGCTGACCGAGCAGCTCGCCTTGGCCGAAAAATCGGTCGAAACCCGGCGCTCAGTCCACCAGGCAATCAAGGATCGCGTGAGCCGCGGCGCGTCCAGTCGCATCGAGCTGAGCTTGGTCGCGATTTCTCTGGCGCGTGGTGAGCAGGAGCGTGATCTGCTGTTGCTCGGGCGTACGACGGAGACCACTCGGCTCGAAGCGCTCGTGGGCTTGCCCTCCAGCCAGTCGCTCTCGTTGACCCCGCGGCTGACGAGCGACCGGAGCGAGGAGGCTCGAGCCGCGAGCCTGCGCCCGCAGTTGCAGGCCGACGCCGCGCGCGCCGACGCCGCGGAGCTCACGCTGTCCGCCGAGCGCGCCAAGCGCTGGCCCTGGCTCTCGGTCCAAGCGCGCTATCGCAAGAACGATCAATCGACCTACCCGAACGACGTGATGCTCGGCCTGCAGGTCACGCTGCCCATCTTGGACCAAAACCCCGGTCCGATCGCCGCGGCCGAAGCCACGCGACACGCGCTTCGCGATGTCGCCGCCGCGCACCGCTTGAACATCGAGCGGGATGTGCGCGTCCTGCGCGCTGAAAGTACGCGACGAAGAGAGATTGCCGAACATTACGCGCAGACGATCGCGCCGGTGCTCACCGAGCACGCGGCGCTGGTCAAGCAAGCGCTGACCGGAATGGAACTCGATTTGACCGCGCTGCTCGCCGCCGAAGACCTGGTCACGCGTGGCGGCATCGAATACTTGGAGGCGCGGCTCGCGCAGCGCAAAGCGGAAATTGCCCTCGCCCGGGCGCTCGGCGAGTACGGCCGAGCCCGGAGGGCCAAGTGATTTGCTCGCGCTACGCGGTTTTCCTGGCCGTCGCGCTGCTGCCCGCTTGTCAGGCGGACGATAGCTCTTCCCCAGGCGCGGACAGCGGCGTTCAGGACGGCTCGAGCCTGGCACAGGCGCTGACGCTGCAACTCGCGTCCGAAAAGAAGCTGTCGAAGCTACTCCCGCCGAAAGAGGTCGATCACTACGAGGCGAGCGGCATCGTTGCTTCGGGCGGCATGCTGTACATGGCGTCGGACAACCTGACCCGCATCGCCGCGATCGACACCTCGCTGAACAGCGGCGAGCTCGGACCGGGCGAGGTGACGAACTCCCAATACGAAGGCATCACCGTCAGCGCGGACGGCCGTTTCTTCACCATCATCGAGAACGGCAGTAGCGCGGATGGACGCCCCGAGGTTGCCGAACTCGACGCCGATACCGCGTTCGTCAGCCAAAGCCAAACCGATGCGGTGTTCGAGCACCCGAACAACGCCTTCGAAGGGGTTGCCTGGCTCTCGGTTTCTGGCAAGGAGTACTTGCTCGCGCTGTGCGAGAACAACAACTGCAACGACGCCGACAGCCCACCGGGTGAAGGCCGCGCTCGATTGCTTTCATGGGTGGATGGCGTTTGGATCACCGAGGCAACCTTGAAATTGCCAAAGTCGGCCGCATTTTTGAACTATTCCGACCTCTCGCTCCGAAGCAACGGGGACGGCACGTACGCCGCGCTAGTCGTCTCCCGCAAATCGTCGGCACTCTGGCTGGGTACCCTGTCGACCTCGACCTGGACCTTTGCCGGCCCGAGCACTTTCTACACGTTCCCGCGCACCGCCCAGGGCGCGGTCCAATACTGTTCGGTCGAGGGCGTCACTTTCCTTGGTCCGAACCTGCTCGCCGCGGTCTCCGACAAGACCGATGACGGCAAGCCGTGCACTGAAAAAGCCGAATCGATCCACATTTTCCAGATGCCGCAGTGAAGGCGGCGAGATTTTCCATTTCTCTCGAGGATGATATGCCCAGGTTTTTCGCTTTAGCTCTGCCTTTGCTCGCTGCGTTCGTTGCCTTGTCTGGTTGTTCGAGTGACGAGGCACCGGCCGCCGCCGTCGGCAATCCGAGCATGACCGTGGCGTTCAACGAGATCAGCGCTGCGGGGGACGAATGGCTCGAACTTTACAACACTGGTTCGAGCGAGTTCGATCTGAGCAACTACGCCATCGCCGACAGCGACGAAACGACGGGTGAACCACGCATCGACAAGGCGATGCGCTTCCCAGCCGGCACCAAGCTGCCCAAGGGAGGTTTCGTGCTCGTGCTGCTCGGCAAGACGAACTCGACGCCTGGGCCGTACGCCGCAGGTGCCTGCCTGCCAGGCGTGGCGGTGGGCTGCTTTTACGCGTTGTTCTCCGTCAGCCAGGCCCGCGGCGAGTCCGTGCATCTGCTCGCTCCGGACAACACCAGCGTCGTGAGCATGATATATCCTGCAGATCTCGCGTTCGAAGCAGGCGTTCAGTTGAGCGCCTGCCGCCTACCGGATGGCACGGGTGGCTTCGCGACTTGCGCCCAGACGCCCGGGGCTGCAAATATAGCTCCCTGATGGCAAAGGGTTGGGCTGCGCATCGGACGCTTCGGACGCTCTTGCTGGGCTGTGCCGCTTGTTCCGAGCCGATGAAGGGCTGGGATGCCAACGAGGAGCCCGCCGCCATCAGCCACGTTCCGGCGGTTCCTGCGGCGGCGTCCGCAGGCGCTGTTGACGGCTCGTGCGCGACTCCAGAGTGTGGCGTCGCGCCGCTCGCTCAGCGCTTCGTGATCATCGGTGACTACGGCGATTCTGCGGGTGGCAACGAAGCCAAGGTAGCGGCCTTGGTTGCTCGTCTCAAGCCAGACTTCGTGATCACCACGGGCGACAACAACTACCTTTACGGCGAAGCTGCGACGATCGACGAAAACATCGGTCGCTATTTTCACGCCTTCATCGCGCCTTACCGCGGACAGTTCGGGAGCGGCGCCAAGGAAAATCGTTTCTTTCCGAGCCTGGGCAACCATGACTTCAACATCTCTGCCGGTTACCAGCCCTACTTGGACTACTTTTCGTTGCCCAACAACGAACGGTACTATCAGATCGTGCGCGGCAACGTGCAGCTGTTCGCTTTGAATAGCGATCTGAACGAGCCCGACGGCACGACCATCGATTCGAAGCAGGCACACTGGCTCGAGGCATTGCTCGGCGCCTCGGAGGTGCCCTGGCGGCTCGTGTATTTTCATCATCCACCCTATACGTCTGGGCCGCATGGGGGAACCGTCGGGATGCGTTGGCCGTTCGCCGAGTGGGGCGCGAGCATCGTTTACTCTGGCCACGACCACACCTACGAGCGGCTCGCTGTCGACGGCTTTCCGTACATAATCAACGGCGTGGGCGGCAAACAGCTGTACGAGATAACCGAGCCCGTGCCCGAGAGCCTAGTGCGCCACGCGGATGTCCACGGCCTCGTGCTCGTCACCGCGACGCCTACCGAATTCGTCAGCCGCTTCCTCGACGCGCGAGGACAAGTGCTCGAGGTGTTCAGGCTACACAAGGAGTAGCGCAACGGCGCTTGGGCAGGCGCTCGAGCGGAGTGGCTCTTCCCACTCCGCTCGCTGTCGGCTGGTGCGCCCTCAGAGCAGCGCGAGGATGTCGTTCAGCGTCTTGCTCGGACGGAGCGCGGCGCTGGCTTTGGCATCATCCGGCTGATAGTAGCCGCCGACGTCCACCGGCTTGCCTTGAGCTTCGACCAGCTCTTTCACAATCACGCTCTCCGCTGCGCTGAGCTTGGCGGCGATCGGCGTAAAGTGAGCCTTGAGCTCGCTGTCCTTGCTTTGCGCCGCGAGCTCCTGGGCCCAATACAGGGCGAGGTAAAAGTGGCTGCCGCGATTGTCGATCCCGCCGACCTTGCGTGAAGGCGACTTATCGTTCTCGAGGAACTTGCCGTTCGCGGCGTCCAGGGTTTCAGCCAGGACCTTGGCCTTCTCGTGCTCGAACATGATGCCTACGTGTTCGAACGAAGCGGCCAAAGCGAAGAATTCACCGAGTGAATCCCAGCGCAAGTAACCCTCTTCCATGAACTGCTCCACGTGCTTCGGGGCAGAACCACCGGCGCCTGTCTCGAACAGCCCACCGCCGTTCATCAGCGGCACGATCGACAACATCTTGGCGCTCGTGCCGACCTCCAGAATCGGGAACAAGTCCGTCAAGTAGTCACGCAGCACGTTGCCCGTCACCGAGATCGTGTCCTCTCCCTTGATCAGCCGCTCGAGCGTAAATTGAGTGGCTTGGGTCGGCGCCAGCACGCGGATGTCGAGCCCCTTCGTGTCGTGATCCTTCAGGTATTTGTCTACCTTGAGCAGGATCTGCGCGTCGTGTGCGCGCTGCGAATCCAGCCAGAATACGGCCGGCGTGCTGCTCAGTCGGGCGCGGTTCACCGCCAGCTTCACCCAGTCTTGTACGGGAGCGTCCTTGGTCTGGCAGGCTCGCCAAATATCGCCCGCGTCCACGGAATGCTCGAGCAAAACGCTGCCTGCGCTGTCGACCACACGCACGCTGCCCTTGCCCACGATTTGAAAGGTCTTGTTGTGCGACCCGTATTCTTCCGCGGCTTGCGCCATCAGCCCGACGTTGGGCACCGAGCCCATGGTCTTGGGATCGAACGCGCCGTGCTTCTTGCAGAAGTCGATCGTGGCTTGGTACACGCCCGCATAGCTGCTGTCCGGGATCACGGCGATCGCGTCTTGCAGCTTGCCCTGGGCGTCGTACATCTTCCCGCCGGCACGGATCATCGCGGGCATCGAGGCGTCGACGATCACGTCGCTCGGCACGTGCAAGTTGCTGATGCCGTTGTCGGAATTGACGTACGCGAGCACGGGGCCGCTGGCGTAGGCAGCTTGGATGTCCGCCTGAATCGCGGCCTGCTCCGTTGCGGGCAGACTCTGGATCTTGCCCAACAGGTCACCGAAGCCGTTGTTCAGATCGACACCCAGCTTGCTGAACGTGGCGCCGTGTTTTTCGAACAGATCCTTGAAGAAGACCTGCACCGCATAGCCAAAGATGATCGGGTCCGAGACCTTCATCATGGTGGCCTTCAAATGCAGTGAGAACAGCACGCCTTCGCGCTTGGCGCGGGCGATTTGTTGCTCGTAGAACGAGACCAGCGCGGCCTTGCGCAAGACCGTACCGTCGATGATCTCACCCGCCTTGAGCGGCGTCTTGTCCTTCAGGATCTTGACGCTGCCATCCGCGGCGACGAATTCGATTCGCACGTCGGTGGCCGCGGCAACGGTGACCGACTTTTCGTTCGAGAAGAAATCGTTCTCGCCCATGGTGGCCACGGTGGTCTTCGAATCAGCTGACCATTTGCCCATCGAGTGCGGGTGCTTGCGCGCATAGTCCTTGACGGCCTTGGGCGCGCGGCGATCGGAGTTGCCTTCGCGCAGCACCGGGTTGACAGCCGAGCCTTTGACTCGATCGTAGCGCCCCTTGGCGTCCTTCTCGGCGTCCGTCTTTGGCACCTCGGGGTAATCCGGAACCTGAAAGCCGTGCGCTTGGAGTTCGGCGATCGCCTCTTTCAGCTGCGGCACCGAGGCGCTGATATTCGGCAGCTTGATGATGTTCGCTTCGGGCTTGAGCGTCAGCGCACCCAATTCAGTCAGGGCGTCAGCCACCTGCTGCGCGGGCGGCAGCAAATCGGAGAACACCGCGAGGATACGACCCGCGAGCGAAATATCGCGCGTCTCGACGACGATGCCCGAGTGTTTGGTGAACGCCTGCACGATCGGCAGCAGGGAATAGGTGGCGAGCGCCGGGGCCTCGTCGGTCTTCGTGTAGATGATGGTGGGCTGTGCGGACATGGTGGAAATTGGGCGGATTCTGCCATCTATCTCCGACCTAGGGAAGTGGAGCTCGCTACTTCGAGTACGATGTGCTCAGCTCGAAGAACGCGGAAAATTGGGTTTTTTTGCCCGCTGCCTGACCTTGCGCAGCTGGTTGCAGCGGTCGAGTGAGCGCGGTCGACGTGCGCGGCTGCTTCTGTCGCCTCGACTCAGAACGTGCCGACGAGCCCGACCGAACGGAAACCAAACACGGGCGTTACGTGTGGCGTCGACTGGCGCGCGGAGCTGCTGCTCCGGTTTACGTCCAAGATCAAGAGTGTGAGCCCTGTGGCAATGCCCACGCCGCCGCCGACCAAGCCCACGATACCGAGGTTCCGTTGGCGATTGGCTTCGGCGTCTTTGGCCAAAATCTCCTCCGCCTTGACCAGGTCCGTGCAATCCATCCCGCCGCTGGCGATGCTGCACTTCTCGTAAATCTGGTCCGATTCGTCGCGGGTGTTGCCCGCTTTGAGCAGGAAGTAGGTGCCCACACTGGCGCTGGCCGCGCCGAGCCCGAACGAGACGATCGAGCCAATCAACAAGCCAGGGCCGTGCCTTCGCGAGCTGTCGACCGAGACGCTGGCTGGTTCAGCCGCCGCGCTTGCTGCACCCGGCGGCGAGCCCGCCGCGGGCTCTGTCGCAGGCGTGCCGGCTGCTGTCGGTCGCGCCGCGACCGGCGCGGCAACGCCGGTGGAGCGTAGCTTGAGCGTGACGGTCTGCTTACTGGCCTCCGCGAGCTTGATGGTGACCGGTTCACTGCTGATGGTCGGGCCGCTGGCTTTGAATACGTGTTCACCCGGATCCGCGGGCAACGGGATGCCAATCATCGCTGCCGGCAAGGTGGCTCCGTCCATTTGAACGGTCACGTCGGGAGCCGTCGTCGCGCCTTGGAGCATCACGGTTACCGACGGCAGTCGGGGGTCGAGGGCCTCTTGCTCTTGCTCGGCCGCTGCCTGCGCGGTCACGAAGGCTTTGGGCGCGTTGGCCGCCAATGTCTCGCGGTTGATCTTGAGATAAGTTTCGTGGGCGGCCACCAGCCGGCCGAGCTTGACTTGCGCGCGAGCCAGGAACAGCAAATGCGTCGGGGAATGCACGAGTTGTTCAGCGCGCGACAAGTAGTCGATGGCTTTCTCGTACTTACCGGCGTCGAACGCTGCGCGCCCATTGTTGGCCGCGTCGCGAGCCGTGGCGCGTTCCCAGTCCGTCTGGGCAAACGCACTTTGTGAGGCGATCAAGAGACAGACGCCAGAGACCAAGCAGGGAATTCTTCGCATTGCCGTTTCGCGCAACATCGTAGGGCAGGGGTGTCAGCCATGCCAAGGGAAACTCGGATTGTTGCCGATTAGCGGCTATCCGAGCGTTCAGCGGAGACTGGGAGCGTTAACCGAAGCGCAGCCGGGTCATCCCCGCGAAAGGCGAAGGCGAACCCCACGAACAGCGACCAGAGCAGCGCCAGCGAAAAGAGCATGGCTTCCCCGCCGCGGCTTTCGAACAAGTAGCTCGAGGCGAACGGGCCGAGCAGCATGCCTGCCGCGTAGAAAGCATTGTAAATCGAGGTGCTGCGCTCGTATTCGGAGGGTCGTGCGACCACGCCTTGAAGCGCCAAGCTGACCGGTGAAATGCTGGCCAAGCTGGCTCCGGCGATGAACACTGCGGCGCACATCGCCGGGTAAGAGTCGAGATACACGAACCCGAGTACCATCGTCATGCCGATTACGCCGAGGATGCGCATCAAGAGCAGGTGACCGTGGCGGTCCCCGAGGCGTCCCGCGTAGTTGGAGAAGAGCAGCATGCCGGCCGCGAAATAGGCGGGAATGACGATCGTCTCGGCCTCGCTGATGCCTTTTTTCTCCATCAAGAACAGCGGCAGGAAGAGCACCACGCTGGCTTGAAAGTAGCCGTATGCGAAAGTGCCGAAGCACGAGGTCTTGATCCGCCAGAGCAGTGAGAGCGCGGAGCTCTCCCCGGAGATCGAGCGCGAGTGAACGTCGGAAATCTCGGCGCGAACGTCTGGCGCCAGTCGAAGCAGCACGTAGACGCTGGTACAGATTGCGATCAGTCCCGCCAAAATGAAGGCGAAGGTCAGCGGCAAGAACTTGCTACAGACATACGCGAGCAGCGGCCCGCCGACGTACCCGCAGGCGACCGCGATGGCATACAGGCTGGTTGCGAAGGCTTTGTCGTGCTTACCCGAGCGGGCGAGCAGGATCGATTCCGAGCTCACCCAGACGCCTACCGAGCAAGCGCCATCGAAGAAGCGGAGCGCTGCGAGCGCCCAAAAAGCGTGCGTGAACGGGAACAGAACGACTGCAGCGGCGTAGCCAGCCAGCGAGATCGCCAGCATCTGCTTGGCCGAAAAACGCCGGACCAACGGTCCCATGGGGAGCGAGAAGGCGACGATGCCCGCCGCAAACCAGGCGGCAAGCTGGCCGATGGCGAGCTTGCTCACCCCGTGTGTGGTCAGAAACCTGCCGATCACCGAGATTGCGGTGCCATAAGCCATGCCGAGCGCGAGCGTGACGCCATAGATGCGCCAAACGTTCGGATCGGGGACACGCTGCACGAAGCTCCGAAAGAACGAAGCGCCCTCGGCATCGTCGCCGGGGCGCCCCATTTCAGTCGCGAGCTCCGTCGATACGGGCTCACTCATCGAGCTTCACTCGGCAGCGACGGGTAGTGGCTCTTCGCTGGGCTTGAGCTTGACGAACGGCAGCACGACAGCGAGCTTCGTGCGCGCGCTCTCGAGCGCACCCTTGGCCACGACCGGTGCTTGCTCCTTGGTAATCTCGTAGATCTCGCGGCTCGCCTCGCGCAGCAATTGAGCCGTATGATTGGCCTTCTCCGGTGCGCTCTGCACGGCGTTGCGAGCGAACGTGCTCACGCCGTCGAAGAAGGAGCGGGTGCTGCGCGCCATCAGCTCGTAGCGCGATTTACCGTACACCTCGGCCACCTCGTGCACGAGATCGGCCGAAGTGGACGCCGCGTAGTGCCCTGACTTGTGCAGCGGCGAGGCGTAGCGCGGATTGTCCGAAAGGAAGCTCTTCAGCTTCTCCACGGTCAGACCGGTGTCGGCGAGCGCTTTGTCGAACTCGACCTGGGCGGCTTGACGGGCTTTGAACAGGTACATTTGTACGCGGCTCTGGAAGTTGACCGCGCCGTCGCCGCTGGTCTCGACCGCGCAGAAGATCGTGCCCGGGAACTTCTCGTTGATCAGCGATTGCACGCCGTCGCTCACGCCCGAACTCGGCATGCAGCCGAAGGGCTTCACGCTGAGCGTCATCGTGGCCTTGCTCTTGACCACGTTGAGGATCAGCTTTCCGACCTCCATGTGGCCTTCGCCGCCGCGCAGATCGTTGTTGTAGTAAGGCGCGGCCACCTCGGCCACCGCGTCCATGTCTGGCAGGTGATAGCCGTAGAAGCCGCCCGCGTAGGCGAAGGTCTGGAACGCGCCGCGCAGGGCCAAATTGCCCGCCCAGAGCCCGATCTTGCGCTGGAAGACGCCGTACTCGCCGGTGCCGCCCAACCCGTATTTGCTCTTGTCCATGCCGCGTAAGGTGGCGCGCGACGCGGTATCGAAGCGGACTTCCCAGAGATTGTACAAGATCCAAGCGGTCACGAACTGGATGTCGGCCTCGCCGCCTTCCTTCTCGACGAAGCGCTGCAGTTGGTAGTTGCCGTCACCCTCGGTGGTCATGGCCCAGAACTCGCCGATGATCGACACCTTGGGCTTCGGCGTCGTGCGGTCGACCTCGACCGTCTTGAAGATCTTCTTGGCCCGCATCAAGGCGGCCAAAATCGATTTTTTGTGCAGCAAGGCGTCGCGACAGATATCCTTGGCCTGAGCGATTGCCGCGTCCGTAGCGCCCGGCACCTTCTCGTAAGGGCGCAAGCGATAACCGATGCCGTTGATCACGTCGCCGGCGATCAGCCCCTTCAATAGGCCGATGAAAAATGCCGGGTTCAGCTCCAAACCGCTGGCTTCACCGGTCGCTTGGCTGAGGCCGCCTTGCTGCTGGAACAGCATCACGCGGAAACCGTCGAAGCCGGCATCACGTAGGGCTTTGCGATACTCCGTCACGTACATGCCGAAACGACAGGGACCGCAGGCGCCGGCGGTGAGGAACACGTAGTTGTCGATCACCTCCTTGGTGGTCAACCCCTTCTTGTCGCGTAAATGGATCAGGTACTGCACCAAGTTGCCGACGGTGAAGTACGTGGGATTGCACTGGGACTTGTTGCCGAACTCTTTGCCCACGCTGAGCGCGTCATAGTTGGGCGGATCGAGCGGGATGGTGTTGTAGCCGAGCGCCGAGAACGCTCCGGAGATCAAGTAGTCGTGGGCTATGGTCAAGCCACCAATCAGCAGGGTGATCTTGCCCTTTTCGGACTTGGTGAACATCAGGTTCGCCATGTCTTCGACCCACTGCTGCTCCA
>DATEPG010000471.1:0-14668 GCA_035273265.1 Polyangiaceae bacterium | reverse complement strand
CGCCCGCGCTGAGTGAACCGGCAACTCCCGTTGGCGCACCCGCTGCGCCTGGCAGGCCCGCGCCGCCGGCGTTAGTCGCGCTCTGCTTGCCACCCGTTGCCGAGCCTGCCGATCCTGCCGCGCTGAATGTTCCCGCGCTGCCGCTTGGCGGCCCAGCACTGCCCGGGTCCTTGCCACAGCCGCAAAACGCGAGCCCTGCGGCCCCAAGGAACAAATAGAGCCGCCGCGCGCCCAGAGCCACCATCAGGCCATCGTAGCGCCTAGTGCCTGGGAAAAGGAAGATTCAATGGCGCCCGGAGGGCGAAGGCGCCACTACCGTCCGCTACTGGATGTTCCAACCGCAGCCGTAGTTCAGCTGCATCTGCGAGGGGCAGGTGCCCCCGGGATCGAACGCGGTCGAGAGCTTGTTGTCCACGAAGCACGAGCAGGAGCTCTGCCCCTCCGAGGTGCTGACGCAGATCGCGTAGTAGCTGCTGCCACTCGAGCAGTCGTCGTAGCTCGTTTCGCAAATCACCTGCGCTGCGCCAGGCGGCGGCCTTGCACCGCCCGCGCCGGTCGAACCCGCACCCCTGCTGCAGTACACGATCGGATCAGCCGGGACGGGGCCGCTCGAGGGGGCACCAGCCGTCCCGACCATGGGTGGCGGTGAAGGGCCAGGACCCGGGTAGGAACCGCCGGCACCGGGGACGGGTGCGGCGCCCGGCGGCTCCGGGTCGACGTCATTGTCGTCGTCGCATTCGTCGGCGTCGTCCAGCGAACAGACATTGTCACGAACCACGGCGCAGCCACCGGCGTCGACGCAGCTCTTGAATTGATCGATCCGCTGCGCGCAGGCTTGGCTGCGCTGGGCTCCATCCGTGAGCTCCATCAGACAATTCTGTGAGCAATCGGAGACGCTCTTGATGCCAACGTCCTGTCCGCCGTCGCAGGCTGCCAGCTTTTCGCAGGTGCTTTGACACCAGCTGGGCAGCGACGCCTCGACAGACGCCTGCGTGGGCTCGTTGCCACCGACGCTCTTGCCGGAGCAAGCCAGTGCCAGCGGCAAGCTAAGACTGATTAACCAAGCGCGCATGTTCGACCCCTTCCACATGACATACCCATCCGATTTTCACTTAGATACCGAGCGTAGCAGAGACACGCCGGCGGCCCCGGCCCTTGAAGCTCGTCAGCCCGCAGCCCGCGCCACATCCCCTTGAATTGACGCTCGCGCCAACTCAAAGCCGCGCTGTGTTGCTTTTACTACACGCTGAGGGCCTCGACAGGGGTAACTGCATCACTCGTGCCAGTCCCATACGTCCAGCCTTTTTGCGTGAAAGCCGCTCAAATGCAGAATTTTCTCGCCACCTACCCGTAGCTGGCCTGACGCACCGATCATGGGTGTCGCAATCGAGATTCACCCCGTTTGGCGCCGGCCGACGCTCCGAGCCGGTCGACCATGCCTACGCCAGGCCGCGACAGAGGTGATCGACGCGCGTGCAAAGGGTCGGAATGCGGTGCGGCCCGTGCATCTCGTGCACATGCTGTGCGGCTTCAGCGTCGGAGATACCCAGGGCTGTGACGAACAGGGGGCTCTGACTCGAGCCGCGCACGACGCGCATTGCGAACTCGCTGCGCGCAAAGCTGCGCTTCGCGATGCCGACGACCGGGATGCGCTTGCCCAGGTGCTCGAACAGGTGCGCGCCCAGGCCGGGTCGGCCTTGCTCGTCGAGCACCACGTAGCCATCGACCACGACGACGCGGGGCTCAGTGGGCGCTCGTTCCAGCACCGCCAAGATACAGGGCAGCTCGCGTTCGAAAAAGAAGCCGGGCCGGTACTCCACCACGTGTGGCACCTCGACGGTCCACTCGTCGTGCGCCGTTGCGTCGGCCCAGTTCAGCGCCGTGACGCAGGCAGCGCGTGCGCCCTGGCCTTCGTAGTGTACGTCTACGAGTGCAATGAGGCCTGCCTCGTCTGTCATGATGACGAATAGGGTACTACGTCGACAAGCTTGGTGCGAATTGATTGGAAGACGACGTGGTCGACACGTCCCCGGTAGGCGTCTATGCACACTTCGCCTAGAATTTTCGCTTGAATCAGGCGGGACGCGAATGCATTGCTGAAACGTAGGGAGTGTCGCTCGTAGGCGACGAGCAGTGAGCGATCCTTGAGCTCGAGAGATTGCATCTCGTCGAGATCGATGTCGATGACCGGTTCTGCGGGGCCTTCGGGTGGAGGGCGACTGCTGTGATGACGATAGTCGTTGGACTTTAGCCGGCCGTCTGGATGCCATGCGCGAACCGGTCCATGGAAGACCCCAAACTGGTAAACTCTTCTTCCAGCAGAACACCGGAGGGTGACCAGTGCGCGCGCAGCCACTAAACAGTCCTCTGTGGAAACCGATGATATCTACAATAACACCGGTTTCCTGGTCACGTTCGTAGGCGATGCCCGAGAACGACTTGCCATTGAGCAGAAAAAAAGCGCCACCGTCATCGGACGGCTCGAGCGCTTCGAATTCGATCGGAATCATCGGCAACGGTCCGGCCAATCAAATGTATTTGCGACACCGCTCGCTCCTTCCGATGCGCGAGCTCCTTGGCATGCGTAGTGTACGTCTACTAAGGCAATGAGGCCTGCCTCGTCTGTCACGATGACAAATAGGGTACTACCTCGACCAGCTTGGTGGGAATCGATTGGAAGACGACTCGATCGACTCGCCCCAGGTAGGCATTCATGCATACGTCGCCTAGGATTTTCGCTCGAATCAGCCGGGATGCAAACGCATCGCTGAAACGTAGCGAATGTCGCTCGTAGGCGACGAGCAGTGAGCGATCCTTGAGCTCGAGAGCTTCCACGTGCACGACTTCGCGGGCGTTGGCCTGCTCGATGACGTACCAGTCTTTGTCGCCTTCACTACGTTTGAAGCCGTGGAATTCGTCGAACGAGGGAGGCGGAGCAGGCTCTTTACCCCAGCCCCAGGGGTGCTCGACGAATTCCATTTCATCGAGATCGATGTCGATGACTGGATCGGCTTGGTTCCTGGGTCCATGGTCGATACTGCGCGGGAAATAGTCGTTGGACATCAGCGTCCCATCAGGGTGCCATTTGCGAACCGGGCCGCGGAAACCGCCAGCGTGGTAAAATATTTCTTCCAGCAGGATACCGGAAGGCGACCAAGTCCGGGCGCAGCCGGTCAACCAACCGTCTCGGTATCCGCTGATCCCCACGATGACGCCGGTGTCCGCGTCGCGCTCGTACGCTATGCCCGAAAACAATTTCCCTTTATAAAAAAAGTCTGCATAGCCGGGGTTGGACAGATCGAGCTCTTCAGAATCGATCGGAATCATCGGGACTTCTCCAGGTCAATTGCCCGAATTGCTGCCACCGCCTGCTCCTTCGGCACCATCACTACGACTTCCAGTGCCACCGCCTTCTCCTTCACTACCATTTCCTATTTCTCCTTCGCCACCATCGGTTCTCCCTTGCGGAGTAGATGGTCCAAACGGCGTGCGGTTGTCATCCGGAAACCGCTGTCGAGCTTGCCGGTCCACTGCATGCTCGGCATGCTCCAGTTCGGGTGTGGTCTTCACGCCCTTCGTGAGGCCTCGGCAATGGTCGCAGCGCGGCATCGCCTCGTCGGACACAGGCGAGTCTTTCTTGGGGACCCTAGTGTTGTGAAGCTCGATATCTTCGAGGTCTTGTGGAGTAGCCTCTCGGCCTTTTGCCTTTTCGATCTTCTGGAGCTCGTCATCGATCGCCTTGACCTCGCCATGTTTGCCGTTCTCATCATGGAGGCCGGTCCAGTCACTTTCTTTCATCGGCCCCCCCATTTGATCCTCGCGCATCTTGACGCGGTTGTTCGTCCGGCGAAGCTGGTCGGCGGTGTCCATCCTTTGCACGTCCGGGGGAACTCCGTCTTTGGCAAGTTCCGCGCGCATCTCCGCATCAGACATGCGATTGATCTGTTCGGTGGTTTTCCCCTCTTCGATCAGGCGCCTGTTCGTTTTAATCACTTGATCTTGCGCTTCGATGCGGTCGCGCATGAGCTTCGTCATCTTACTGCGGTCCGCGTTGGTCGCCTCTTTGTTCGTGGCGACCGATGGCTCCCCCTCCACTGCCGTGTTCTTTGCCGAGCCAGCCATGTCGTCTTGGTTTCGTGAGGTACCTTTTGCTCCCGCCCTCGCCTTAGCGGCGTCCTTGGCAGTGGTACCACCCGTTTCGGACTTGCCGCCCTTCCCCCCGCGGCCCCTCGCGCCGGCTTGCTTACCGCCGATTAGCCCGCTGATGAACTTGCCCGCGACACCGAAGCCGGCGCCGAGCAACATGCTTCCACCGAGACCGCCCCAGCTAAAATCTCCGCCGTTGAGACCGAGATCGGCAAAATATCCGATGGCCCCTGATACGGCACCGACTCCCGCAAATGCCAGATAGCCCGCCGATGCGGGCAAAAATGCGAACGGGAGGGCAGCAAGGCCACCGATGATGGCGCCCTTACCGATCCCGCACCAAACGCACCCGCCTTCGGTCATGGCAGCGTCGAGGCCGCCGGCAGCGGCGCCACCAGCAATGCCGCCGGCGATCACTGCTACTACGCCCGCCACACCAGCAGCCACGCCCAAAAGGGGCGCGGCCGCGATCACGGCGGCACCGATCGCGATACCCACGGCCAAACCCGCAGCGATGGTGGCCGTTGTTTTGACCCAGCCGGGCGCGTCTTCCCAGAATAGGCCTAAGGGATCGCTGCCGTTGATCGGATCGCCCTGCGCGTAAAGGTAGCCGTTGCTCCCATGCGGAGACAGCGGATCGCGGCTCAGGTACGCGCCGAGCCTAGGGTCGTAGTAGCGCGCGCGGTTGTAGTGAAACCCGGTTTCGGGGTCCCAGTACTGTCCCGCGAAGCGCAACGGCTGCGACACGCCGTCAACGTCGACCGCGGCCTCCCCGAATGCCGAATAGCGCGCGGACCAGGCGAGTTTGGCTGACGAATCGGTGACGTGTTGCGGCGTGCCGAGCTGGTCGCAGTGGTAGTAGTAGACCCGATCGCCTTCGCACTTGGCGAGGGGTTGGAACGTGCCCGGCAGGTACAGGTAGTCGACCGTGCGGGTCTGTCCGTTCGACTGGTGGACCTCCTGAATCAGCTGATTTCCTGCCCAAAGGTAAGAAATTTTGATGTCGCCGGAGGTCTTACGGACGCGCCGACCAATCGCGTCGTACGCGTAGTCCACGCGGTTGCCGTCCGGCAGCTCTACGCTCCGCAGAAGGCCACCCGACCACGAGAGCTTGGCCGCTTGCCCGCCGGTGACAGTCCCGGTGCGGTTGCCGAGAGCGTCGTAGTTAAAGCTACGATTGCCGCTCGATAGAGGGCGGCACATGGCGTCGAAGGTGGTATGGCCTTCTGGCGACATCAAGCGTTGCGATGCGGTATCGTACGCGAATGCCTCGATCGATTGGCCCTTCGCATCCATCACGGACCAGAGTCGGCTGAGCGCGTCGTACTGCAGGTGGCAGACCCCGGTGCGGGAATCCGTCACCTGCACGATGCGCCCAACGACGTCTCGGTGGTAGCGTTGATTCCAGTACACGTGCTTGCGCTGGCGCACTTCCACGTTGGTTAGGCGTCCCGCGGTGTCGAGCTCATAAGTCTCGGAGAGCCCGTTCGGGAGCTCGCGCAGCAGCGGATGCTCCGCCGCGCCGTACGTGAACCGCTGCTGGGTACCCAGCCAATCGCGAACGCACTCGATCCGCCCGTCGAGGTCGTACTCGAAGCCGACGTTGCGGCCGTCCGGTAGCGTGATCTCGGCCAATTGACCGTCGTCGGTGTACGCGTATTGAACCACGCGCCCCGATTGGTCTTCGGAGATCACGCGCCCTTGGTCATCGTATTCGTAGGCGATGCTTGCGTCGGGGGCCGTGGCCGCCTTGAGTCTGCCTTCGTCATCTTACTCGTGCGACCAGACGTAGCCGTCGGCATACTCGGCGCCGATTAGCCGGCCTTCGTCGTCGCTCCTGTACAGGCCGTAGGCGGCGTCGCCCATAGTCTCCGCGACTTCAGGGCCATCGTAGGCATATTCGAAGACGCTTTGGTCGGGGTACCGGATCCGCGCCGGCACCATGCTCGCGCCGTAGCCAATCTGTGTGACACGGCCGAGCGGATCGGAAGCCGCGACGACACGTCCGGATACGTCGCGATCGATGCGGTACTAGCGCCGTCTCGCTCGTGAACCCGCTCGACACGTGCTTGGTTGTCGACTTGGAGGTGGACCGTCGCACCGTCGGCAGTGCCGAGAGAGACTAGGTTCCCTGCTCCGTCGTAACCGAGTTGTTGGTATTCGCCGTCGCTGCGCTCCGAGCGTGTCACCCGTCCGACCGCGTCGTAGCGAGTTTGGATACTCAACCCGCTCGCAAGGCGGATCCCGACGGGACGCCGCCCTTCGTACGAGTATAAAGTCGCGCGCGCCAGGGGCGATAGGACGCGTGCGACGTTGCCCTTACTGTCGATATCGATGCGCGTGGTTTGACCGCGAAACCCGACGACGCGGACGCAGTGCGCGCGCTCGTCGTAAAGGCTCTCCTTGGCCGTTGGCCTTAGTAACTTCGCTAGGTGGTTACCAACGTTGCTCTGGGCGAGCGCGTCAGATTGAGCTTCACGAATTCGGAAGGTCATGACGGGTGCCACGGGACCGGTGCGAGATCTGAGTATTGGATGGAGACCTCACGAATCTCCGGCGCGCCTTCCGCTTCCACCGGGACTATCGCGCGCCAGGCGACGTAGAAGGCGTCCGAGTCGGGCAAGATGACGAGGCTATCGAGATTGACAATCTCCCGAAGCCCCTTCTCGGTCGCTGCGGTGACCTGAGGTAGCAGGCAGGGGAGAGTGAACAGGAGGCTCTCACGCCCCGCCGCGACATTTGCCAGTCGCACCCGCTCGTTGCCACCCAAGTAGGGCGCGAGCTGCATGCTGAAGTCCGCCCCATTGTACGCATCGAAGCGAAAATCGAGCGGCAACTCCGGCTTGCGCTGGGCCTGCCACTTCTCATCGTACGTTCCCCACCAATCCGAGCGTGGTCGGCTATTGCGCGGAAAAAATCCACAGCCCGCGGGTCTCGGATATGAATCCCAACTTCGAATCAAGTCGTCCGGATCTTCGATGTTCGGAAGGGGAGTTCGGTCGATGGACGCGACCTTACGCGCACCACAGAAGCCCATTCCGAGGTAGTTACGCTC
The DNA here is from genome assembly GCA_035273265.1 of Polyangiaceae bacterium. GTDB lineage: Bacteria > Myxococcota_A > Polyangia > Polyangiales > Polyangiaceae > PMG-095. Next base: position 7,467 of record DATEPG010000471.1, on the reverse strand, counting down.
GCACCAGGGCTTGCGCTGACCGACAATCGGCGCGGTCTTGTCGATGCCGCCGAAGGCGCGGTCCCAGGTGAGCGGCATCTTCGCGAACTCCGTTGCCCCTGCGATATACGGAATACCATCGGCTTGGTCGAACGGGAAGGACCAGGCGCGCTCGCCGAAAACGCGGAGTCTTTTGCGAAGCGCACCGACTTCGATCTCGACGCTGACCACCTTCGCTGGAATGCCGCGTGGAGCATACGCATGTCCGACGAGCACCACGTCCGTGCGCGGCTTGAACGGCACCAGATCCGACTCGAACTTGATCAAGCCACCGGGCCGTTTCGGATCGTAAGGCTCGTCCGTGGTGAAGATGGGTAGTTGAATCGGGGTCGGTCGCGCCGGGCCCCCGCGGCTCGGGATGTGGAACGTTCCCTTTATGACGACTGACAAGAACGAGGCACCCTCGGCCGTCTTGCCAAAGGCAAGTGCAGTGGGAAACAGGCGCGCGTTCTTGATTCGCATCGCGCTGCCTAGCAAGCCAAGTCTTCGCGGCGCAGTGAATAGCCTGGCTCGTGACTGCACTGCCAGTGATTGTCCCGGCTCTGCCGATTCGATCAGGAAACCTGCGATGGGCCGAAGAAATCGCTCAGCTCCTCTGGAGTGCAGGTCGGCAAAAATACGCGCAGCACCCGCGGATCATAAAAGCGAAAGTACATATCTTGGCCCTGGGCGTCTTTCACGAGCAAGAACCGCCGTAGGTGACCCGAATGGCTTTGAAGTCGCTGAGCACCCACAGAAAAACACCCCCCAGCTTGGCCCCAGTGTTCGCGAATCCGCAGCTCGGTCAGCGGCGACCGAGCGGCAAGCTGCACGAGGTACGGAGCCACGTCGTCGAGCTTTTTTCCTCTCGGGGCTGTCTTATAGCGAGTGGTGCATCTCGCTATGGACGCGCAGTGCTTCGAATACCTGAGGCGCGCGCGCCGCGTCCAGCGCGGCGAACAACGGCGAGTTTGTGGCGCGCGAAGGAGTCGAGCAGGCGCGCTTGCTGCTGGGCGACAGGCACGGCCGATATCGGCGCTGGGGTGCCTCGGTCAAGGCCACCGTGAAGGCGCTGCTGGCGGTGACGATGGTGTCGCCATGATTCAGCGTGGCCTCTTGGATTTTGTTTCCGTTGAGGTACACGCCGGCCTGGCCGCTGCGATCGTTCAGGCGGCAGCCGCTCGCGCACTTGGCGTTGCGTAGCGCGGCCACGAAGCATTCGGCTACCACTCCTAGTTGATCCGAACGTTGCCACCCTTGATGCGATTCGTGCCGCGCGCTCGAGTCTCGACGTAGGCACCCCGAATAATCAGTCGCCCGTTTCGACGCAAGGTGATTGAAGCTTCTCCACACTCCAAAACAATTTCGTCTTCAGCAGTAATACGGACGCGCTTGCCGTCCACAACGGCGAGCACGCTCGCGGTTGCCGGCGCTTGCGCGTTACTCGTCTCGCGTGCTGCAGGTAGCGCTGCTTCGTCCTCAGCCAACAGTCCCACAATAACTGGCTTCTGCGGATCCCCGTTCTCGAAGATCAGCATCGCGTTACGATTCTGCGCTAGGCCTTCAACGATCTCGCTGATGGCCACGCTGGCAAGGCGTCGGGCAAGCACCGGTTGCCCCGCCCCCGTGTACGTGAGCCAGATTCGCCCGTCCGAATCGACATTGACAACCCTTCCCAGACAGGGTTGAGCAAGATCCAAAGGTCCGTTGGAAGCCTTCGGTTCAAGGTCGGCCACCGGAACCAGCAAAGGACGCGCTGCCATGGGTAAAGTCTTGCTGAGGCCCAGCAGTGTGTCGAGGTCTAAATGGCGGATTTGACAGCCGTGAATCGCTCGGGTAACTGGATATTGTGAGTCCAGGGAGAGCCGCTGCTGGGCCGGAAGCAGCTTCGCCGCGTGACGTCTTGTGGAGCGTCGTCGAAGAGCATCTGGATGAAGCAGAGTTCGCCATCGAGCGGCTCGCAGGAGCAGCGGGTTCAGCGACGCTCACCCTGACGAATTTGGATGACCTGGAGGCAATTGCTCGCGCTCACGTCGACGGACTCGTCGTCAGCGGAGCTGTCGCGGCGGACCTGCTCCTCAAGCCCGTACTGGAAGACGCAGACGCTTCCTGCCATCGGATTGAAGCAGCCGTGCTCGCTTTCTCCGGCCTCGGGCGCCTCGGGCCGATTGTCGGAGCGCTGACGCATCCTAATCGTCAAATTCGCACTGGCGCAGCTCGAGGCTGTGCTTTGGCAGCAGATCCAACACTGGACGCCGTTATCCTGCGAGAGCTTGAACGAGCGTCCCCTGGAACCCGCAGCGCCTGGCTTGAGGTCGCGTGCGAGCGGCAACTCGACCCCGGGCCCCTGGTGGTGTCACTGCAAGCGGGCGATCCTGATGAGCTCCGTGCGGCGCTGATGGCTGGCTCGCATAGTGATTCACGGGAGCGCGAACGAGTCGAGCAAGCGCTGGGCTCTGCCGATGATCGCATTCGCGATGCTGCGATGCTGGCAGGCCTACGCTATGGGTCTAGCGCGGCGTGGTTAATCTGTCAGGCGCTCGCCCTGCGAGCCGACAAGCCAAACCCGCTGGCGCTCAGCTTGCTTGCGGGACTCGGCGATGCAAGCCACCACGAGCAGCTCGTCTCGTTGAGCGGATCCGAACCACGTCGCTACTACGCTACCCTGCGGGCGCTAGGCTTCACGGGCAATGTACGACTCATTCCGTGGCTAATCGAGCAAGCATCTTCGCATGATCAGCGGGCGGCAAGGCTGGCGGGTGACGCGATCGCCCTGATGAGCGGCGCTCCAGTCGAGCCATTCCTTCAGGAACGGGAGCCCTCGATCGCTGGCGACCTGCCCCCGGCTGAGGAAGATGCGGAGGCAAGGGCTGCTCTGCCAGTGCTCGAGGATGATGACCTCGAGTCAGATCTAGTTCCTGATTCGGACGAGGCTCTGCCCGTACCTAACCCGGCCAGTCTTCGCGACTGGTGGCAAGCGAATTCGGGCCGCTTTAGCCCGGGTTCGCGGTGCTTGATGGGAAGTAACCTGTCATCGGCGGCGTTTCAATACGCCCTGACCAGCGCTCCGTTGCGACACAGGCACCTCCTCTCCATTCTCCTCTCCATCAGAACCGCCGGCGTCGTAAGGATAGATACGCGAGCCTTCCCCAGCGTGCAGCGCATGCAGCTGACCGGCATTCCGCACGGCGTGGACGCTCCCTGGGCGCGTCAGTTTAGCTCGTTCTAGGGACGGTGTGTGAGCCATGTGGGTACTGGACAATCGCACGCCATACGCAGCCGAACGCACGTGGCTGCGTGACAAGAATGGCGCACATATCTGGCTGGTTGTGGTCAAAGCAACCTTTGATCTGAACGATGACGGAGCAGTCCAGCTTGCCAACGTCCAACTTCCGCCGTTACTCATGGCCGAGTTTGCGGGCGAGCCTGGACTTTCGTCGTTGCGCTATGAGAGCGACTTAGCGTTGCCCAAACCCACAACCGACGTTCTGTTCCAAGGCGTCGCCTATGCCCCGCACGGTGTGCCGGTGCGCGCCGTTGGCGTCCAATTGAAGGTCGATGACGAGCTGCGCAAGCAACTGATCGTGCACGGTCCTCGCATGCACGTACGAGACGGAAGGGGCATTGCCCTATCCGCCAGCGAACCATTCGCTGAATTCCCACTGGCGTACGAATGGGCATATGGCGGAACGGACCGCAGCGATCCCGACCCCACCCGCCATACTCATCACGCTCCAAATCCAGTTGGCAAAGGTTTCGCGCGAGATCTCATGACTCTGCTCGATACTCCTGCGTGGCGCATCGAATACGCCAATCAGAATCCAGCGGTGACAGCGCCGGCAGGTCTCGGTCCCTTAGCGAGTCATTGGGCGCCCCGCCTGCAGCTTGCCGGAACATACGATGAGAATTGGAACAAGCAGCGAAAACCGTTACTCCCCGAAGACTATCAAGAGAGTTTCCAACTCTGCGCGCCCCCGGATCAGCGGCCGCTAAAACACCTTCGCGGCGGCGAACAGGTCGAGCTGACGAGCTTGACGCGAGCGGGATTCATTCGATTCGTGTTGCCAAAAATCTATCTGGCGTTTGCCACGTTCATTCGTAATCGGGCACACCAGCATCGCGCTCGGCTGGCCACAGTATTCATCGAACCGGAGCTGAACCGCCTTCAGTTGGTTTGGGAAACTAGTTTGATGGTGCAGTCGCAAGACGTGGATCATCTCGATGAAACGCGGATCCGTGAGAAACGGTACCTATGGTGAACGAGGAAGTGCACATCGTTGCCCTGGGCGCCCGCACCCCCGTGGGGCTAACTGCGGAGAGCTCGGCCGCAGCTGTCCGCGGTCGGATCTCTCGAATCCGAGAACATCCGTTCATGGTCGACATACGCGGGGAGCTGGTTCGGGTAGCTCGAGACGAACTTCTGGATCCACTTTTGCCCACGTCGGGGCGTCAGTTCGAGCTCGCTCGCAGCGCGCTCGAGCAGGTGGTTCTGAAGATCCAGGCCCCGAAGGGTAAGCTCGCAGGTCAATTCCCCCTGCTTCTCGGCATGACACAGGATCGATATGCGTGGGCCGACAGCCAGGCGAAGCAGTTGATACAACAGCTCGCTGGCGAGCCCAGTTTCGGTCTTGACGGCTGGAACATTCAGCCAATTCGCGAAGGGCATGCCTCTGCACTCGAAGCCATGCGGCACGCGTATCATGGCATCACGCATGGACAGTATCCGCTGTGTGTCGTGGGCGGGGTCGACTCTCTCGTGGACGCGCACACGCTCGTTTGGCTGGATGGTCAGGGCAGGCTCGCAGCCGATACCGTCAGATCGGGCTTTCCTCCAGGAGAAGGCGCGTCCTTCATCGCCCTTGCTAGCAATAGTGCTCGAGTCTACTTGGGCCTCCCGTCTCTAGCCATCGTGCGCGGCGCTGCGAGCAACATCGAGCTCAAGCTAAGGAATGCCGCGGAGGTGTGCTTGGGCGAAGGGCTAACGGGCGCGATCGCGAATGCCGTGGCGCAGTTGACGCCGGGCAGGATCGTCGATCAGACTTTCTGTGACATTAACGGCGAACGCTATCGTACCGAAGAGTGGGGCTTTGCGTTGTTGCGCAACCAAGAGCATTTTCGGACGACGAGCTACACGACTGCAGTCGCGGAGTGGGGCGACGTGGGCGCGGCTAGCGGCGCGCTACTGACCACGTTGGCGGTTCAAGGGTGGGCGAGGGGATACGCTCAGGGTACTCTGAGCTTGATTTGGGCTAGTTCTGATGGCGGACTTCGCTCCGCGGTGGTCCTAGAACGCGGTCAATCCAGCTAGTCCCTGCCCTCGAAGCGCGATAGCCAACGCTCTGCTTCTTCCAAATCGAACCCTGGACTCCCCGAGTCGACGCGCATCATCATGCCGCCCTTGATGCGTACGGGCGCGAGAGCCGCTCCGACTCGCCGGTAGGGTGCGAGGGACGCGCTGGGGTTGCGATCGTCTAGCGTTGGGCTGGCTCCCGCTTGCAGGACCACGCCGCCGCGATAAGGAAACACGCCGATCTGACTATCGAGTTTTGGCTGGATTGCCGCGCCGCCACCGAGCTCGGCGATCCACTCGTCGCCGAGAACCGTGAGCCAATTGACGCCTTTGATTCCGCGGCGCGATGAAAGAAACGGCTCGTGCATCGCGGGCAGGTCGAGATCGAGCCCCGGAAAGCGGCGCGCCAAGGCGAACAGGGGACCCTGCGACTCGTCATCGAAGCCAAGCACGTGAGGCACTACGCCGAGTCCGGCGTAGCCGTGCGTCGGGCCAAGCCAATTGCACAATTCGAGCACGAACGCGGTGAACGCCTCGGGCGAATTTTTGAGCGCCCAGCGCACCGGTAGGGAAAGCGAGATAAAGCTGAGTTGTCCTTCTTCACGCTCGCGAGACACCGCCATGAAGCGCAAAGGACTCGCGTCAGCCGCAGATTTTCCAGCGGTGAAGATCATCTGAAAATCGAAGCGCTCGAAAACCGCCGCTGGCCAGCGCCGTACGTCGGCAAGAGCGCCCTGGGCACTGACTGGTTCAGGAAGCTCTGACTCGGGATGCATGCCCCAGGTGAGCGCTGCGCCGGAGATCTCGCTCAAACGCCCGAGTGCTCGGATCATTCCCTCGCGGACCTCCGGGCGGTCGCCCTCCCGGATGAAAAGCGTGACCACCAAGGCCATGCAGCAAAGGACTTCGCCGCTGTCCGAGCGTACGCACAGGTCGTCGTCGAGGCCTAGCTGTCCCACCGGTGCGTCGAAATTCCAAATGCGCATGACGTCGTTAGATTCCGTTGAAAATGGTTAGGGAGTGTCGAACCGTGCCAGCCACTTAGCAGTCTGCTCGGGACCAAAACCATAGAAATCAAGCGAGAATGCTGACAAAGAGTCGGCTCGGATTGGTTTCAGCGCGAGCGCAACGCGGTGATAGGGCTCCATCTTTTCGCCAACGTTCACGTCACCGAGCAGCGGCCGCGACCCTGCTTGGATGATGACACCGCCATCATACGAAAGCACACCGATGCCTTCGCCGAGTTTCGCTTTCAACGTTTCGATGCCTCCGAGTTGGTCGACCCACGGCGCACCTAGAATTGTCAGCCAGTTGACCCCTTTGATGGCCTTCTTTTTCCTCAAATTGAGAGAATGGCTGATAGGCTGGTCCACCTCTAAGCCACGAAAGCGCTGTGCAAATGCCGCCACGTAGGTCATTGCCGGCACGCTGCCGCTGCTCGTCACGTGAGTGACGATGCCCAAACCGGCATAGCCATGGGTTGGTTCGATGATTGTCGTCATCTCTTTGACGAGTTTGGCGAACGCAGCAAAGGAGCGTTCAATAACCCAAGATAGAGGCATGCTGATCGTCAGGAAACTCAATTTCTCGGGATCGTGCGGGTTGACGAAGGCAATCGCTCGGTACGGGTCCGCGTCATCCTTGCTTTGTCCTCCGTGAAACACGAAAGAGAAGTCGTCGCTCGGACCGATCTTGTTCATCCAAGATCGAACATCGACGAGCGCGCTCCCGGCTACTTTCTTCGGTCGATTTGTCTTGGGGTCGGCTGCCCACACGAACTTCTCGCCAATCTGAGCTCGGTATAGCTCGAAGGCTTTGACGAGGCGCTCCCGAACGTCGGGCTTGTCGATTCGCCGAACGTAAAAGGTGGCCACGAATGCCAGGCTACACATGACCGTGCCGCTGACCACCACTCGCAGCTCAGCATCCAGCGCGGCCAAAGCGTCGGCTTGCTCAACCTCCCAGTCGTCCACGAACGCCATTCTATGCGCCTCCAGCGCCATTGCACGTCCTACCGGTGCGTAGAAATTCCACGTGCGCATGCTGATCCGCTAGGCGCTGGCGCTGTCTACGGAGTGTCGAACCGTGCCAGCCACTTGGCAGTCTGCTCGGGACCAAAACCATAGAAATCAAGCGAGAATGCTGACAAAGAGTCGGCT
>DATEPG010000470.1:0-17277 GCA_035273265.1 Polyangiaceae bacterium | reverse complement strand
ACCATCGACTCGTGCCCGCGTCACGCCTCGTGCAAGCCCCGTTGGGCATCGCTTCTGAGTTCTTGCGCGTGCCCGCGCCTGCTACCCCGGGACGTCCGTACGTGCTGCACGTGGGCGCATGCACTCCACGCAAGAACGTCGAGCTCTTGCTGCAAACTTTCGCGACCGCTCGCCAACACGTTCCGGGGCTCGAGTTGGTACAGATCGGCGGTCCTTGGACCGGTTCACAACGCGCCTATATCGAACGCGAACAGCTCGCTCCACAAATTCGGCAAAGGAGAGGCATTTCGCGAGATGAGCTGGCGGCCTTGTACGCGGGCGCCGCGGTCGTTGTGGTGCCAAGCCTCGCAGAAGGTTTCGGCATTCCGGTGATCGAAGCACTGGCTTGCGGCGCCCCGGTCATTGCAAGCGATATTCCCGTGCTACGAGAGGTTGGCTTCGAAGGCGTGCGCTTCTGTTCGTTGGCAGATGTGAACGAGTGGGTGCGGGCAATCGTCGAGCTGTGCGCGACAGGGGAGCGACCGAGCGGAGAAACTCGCGATCGGATCCGTGCCCGCTACACGTGGCATGCTCAGGCCAAGATCATCGGCGACGAATACGTCCGCACAAGCACCCTCAATGCTGACGAACACCAGCGATAGGGCGTGCGCGTCTTGACTATGATGGAAGTCAGCGCGGATCAAAAGAGGTCCGAACTCGCGACGAGCGGAATAGAGCCTCCGCGGCAGCCTAGACTGAGACATGTCGACCAACTGGATGGGCTGCGGGGGCTGGCGATAGTTTTCGTGATGCTCTTTCACATGAACGCCGTGCCGCCGGTCGGAAGGGCCGCGCGGCTCTGGTCCTGGTTGTGTGGGAACGGCGGCCTCGGTGTGGACATCTTCTTCGTGCTCTCGGGGTTCCTCATCACCGGCATACTCCTCGATGCGCTGCAGCGACCGCACTACTTTCGTAACTTTTACGCGCGCCGCGTACTGCGAATCTTCCCGCTTTACTACGCTGTGCTCATCTTCGCTTTCTTGATCCTGCCGCAACTTGTCCCGTGGAGCGTACTCAGATACGAACAGGTCAACCGTGAGGCCATCTGGTATTGGCTTCACCTCTCGAACTTCTCGATTGCGCGGCGTGGCGCGTTCATCCACCCCATCGTGGATGTGTCGTGGTCTTTGGCGATTGAAGAGCAGTTCTACCTGTTGTGGCCCACCGTCGTGTGGTGCGTCTCGGTACCGCGCCTGCGTTGGCTCTGCATCGGCTTGATCGCGCTGTCCTTTGCCAGCCGAGCGTGGTTGACCGCCGTGCATGTCGCTCCGGTCGCCATCTACACGTTGACGTTTTGCAGGTTCGATGGCCTAGCGATCGGCGCGTTGATCGCGCTGACGGTTCGTGACCGCTTACCCTCAGCCATCCGCGCGCTCATGCTTCGTGGCCTTCTGGCTACGTCGCCTCTCGGCCTGATTATTTTGCTACCACTCGACGGTCCGCTCGCCAACGCGGTCAAGGTTGCTAGCGTCTACCTGTTCGTCTCCGCCCTTACTGGATGTGTGATTCTGACCGTCCTCAGCACCCCCAACGCATTGCTGATTCGGCCACTCAAGTGGAGCGTGCTACGAGTATTCGGTCGCTATAGCTACGCTCTCTACCTCTTTCACTACCCAATCTCGGGAGCCATTCGCGACTTCGTTTTGAAGCCCTCGCGAATGCCGTTGGTCTTCGGCTCGAGCTTGCCGGCGCAGGCCCTTTTATACCTGGTCGCTGGCAGTATCAGCCTCGGGGCTGCGCTGTTGAGCTGGCACTTGTACGAGAAGAGGTTCTTGCGCTGGAAGCGGTTCTTTGCGTAAATCGACGAGGGCCAGCTAGGAAGTCGAAATCCGAGCGCGTGTCAGCTGTGCGGGCGGTATTTTGCTCGTCGTCGCGGATCGGTTCGTGTCAGAGTCGAGCCGTGCGGATCGCGATCACTGGAGCCCACCAGGCGATAGTCGGCGGGGCTGAGACATACCTGGCCTGGCTGCTGCGAACCCTGGTGGCACGAGGGCATGATGTGGCATTCGGGTTCGAACGTCCGGCCAAGGATCCCGACCAAGCCGCCGATCGAGAGCTCGAGCCGCTCGAGCGTTGGAATATCGGTGCACTGGAGCGTGGGGAATTTCTGGCCAAGGTGAGCCGGTTTCGGCCAGACATTGTCTTCCTCCAGGCGTTCGCGGACCAAAGCCTGGATCTCGAACTCGCTCAACGCTTTCGGACCGTGCTTTTTGCCCATGCTTTCTATGGCACATGCGCGACAGGCTGGAAGGTTCACCGAGTGCCCACGGTGCGGACCTGCACGCGCCGTTTCGGTCCCGCGTGTCTGCCCGTGAACTACCTGCGTGGCTGCGGCGCGCGGAACCCCGCTCAATTGCTGCGTGTATATTCCCAGCAACGGACGCGCTCGAAAACGTTGAACCGAGTGGCAGGCCTAGTGGTCGCAAGCGACTACATGCGCCAAGTCTACATCCAGAACGGTGTCGAGGCTCGTCTCGTGCGCGTGCTCCCATACGTCAACCTCGATCCGGATCCGGTTCCACCAGTCCCACGAGAATTGCCCCGTCGCGTATTATTTCTGAGTCGATTTACCACCGGCAAGGGCGGTGCCCGCGCGATCCAGGCGGTCGCGCGCTGTCAGCGCAGCCTGCGCGATCGCTCGTTACACCTGACCATGGCAGGAGACGGTCCCGAGCTTGCCCGTTGCCAGCGACTCGCTGCGAAGCTGGGCGTTGCAGCCGACTTTCCGGGCTGGATCGACGCCGAGCGGCGAATGGCGCTGCTACGCGATACCGACGTGATCATCGTGCCCAGTCTCTGGCCGGAACCGTTTGGAATGGTCGGAATCGAGGCCGGCTCGGTCGGTGTACCGGCGGTCGCGTTTGGCACCGGCGGCATCGTGGATTGGCTTCGCCCTGGGCAGAACGGCGAGCTGGCGGAGCCCTATTCTTCCCGTTCGCTCGCGTTGGCGCTCGAACGCGCGCTCCGCGACCCGCAACATCATCAGCGATTGCAACGGGGGGCCTGGCAGACCGCCCAGGAGTTCAGCGCGCAGCGTCACCTGACTAGCCTCGAGACGTTCTTCCAGGACCTGTCGTCGTCTGCTTGGACGTCGCCAGCAGGACTCGTAGAGCAGTCCGCGCCCTAATTGCCTCCTACTCCACCCTGCGGGATGTAGCATGCTGGTTTCTGCCCTTCGGCAGTCGAAAGCACGACGAAAAATTGGGGACCGAAGATCAAGTGGCCGCAGCACAACTGATTCGAAGCAATCGAGACGAAGCGTTGGACGGCCTGCGCGGAATCGCGGCCCTGATGGTCGTCCTCTACCACTGCGGCGTCGAATTCAACGTGCCACCTTTTGCGGTCCCCGGCTTCTCGGGGGTGCACCTATTCTTCGTGCTGAGTGGTTACCTGATCTCGAGGCCGTTCTGGTCGCGCCTGCTGAGCGGGCAGCCGCTGCCCGCGTGGCGGGACTATGCCACCCGCAGATTCGTCAGAATTTATCCGACGTACCTGCTTGCGCTCGTGGTCTTCGTCGCGATGCGCTTCGTCGGAAAGCTGCACCCACCGAGCGCAAGCGACATTTTGCTGCATGCGCTGCTGGTCTTCAATTGGGGTGACCCAGCAGGCTTTTTTGCGATCAACGTGGCGATGTGGACGCTGGCAATCGAAGCTCAGTTCTACGTGATTTTGCCGATTGCGGCGGCGCTCGCCAGGAAATTTTCGCCTGGACCTAGCCGCTTCGGCGCGTTGTTCGTGGGGCTCGCGTTCGTGATCATCGGTTGCGTGTCACGCATGCTCGAATACTCCAGCACTCTGCCTGGTGAAGTGCGATTTCGCCTTCCGTTTTCCTTTCTGGATCTCTTCGCGATGGGGATGTTCGTGGCCTACCTGGAGCTGGGCTACGGGTCTTTCCTACAGGCGCGTTTGAAACTGCGTGCAATGTTGTTGCTGTGCGCTGCTGGGCTGATTTTGGGCACCAACTACTGGAACTTGGCTGCTGGGGGAGGAGACTGGCTGAGCGCGCCCACGCTGTCGCTGGTGTGCTTCTACCCGCCCTTGATCTGCGCCGGGTTCGCTCTAATCCTACTCGCGGTGCTCACCAGACAGCGTCACCCCGTCGCGCTGCTGACGTCGCGACCGCTGGTCTTCGTCGGACAGATCTCATACAGCATGTACCTGTTCCACGTGGGGGTTGGCTTTTTCCTGCTGACGCGAGTTCTACCGCGCGATGTCGGTACTTGGATCGGCGCACATCCGCCGGTGTATGCCCTTGCCCAGATGGGCCCGGTGCTGATCATTTCCTACCTGGTGTACCGAACGGTCGAGCTGCCTTCGTTGCGCCGGGTAGAACGTTTTTCCTTGCGAGGGCGTCAACAAAAACCGGTCACCCCGTTGTGAACCGGGGAGCCGAAGGACCGGGACCGAACGTTGCACTGGTGATTGCTTGGGGCTACGCCGATACGTGGCCGCGGTCTTGCTCGAAGAACCTCTTCAGCTTGAGTAAGTGTTTTTCGAAGCAGTGGTAGCTGAGGAAGGCAAAAGCAATGGAGAGCGCTCCGGTGATCGCCCCGTGGAGTAGCAGACCCAGCAGGTAAGAATTCAAGTATTGCCCAAGCCTTTCGAACGGCAGAGTCCGCTGCATGAGAATTCGGATCGGCTGATGCAACACGTACAGACCATACGCATAGGTCGCAATCCAGCACAAAAAGCGCGGCATGAAGAGCCGCCTGGCTAGGCTGCGAGCGGGGCCCCAAACGGCCAGCGCGATGACCGACGCAAACAGCAATGCGACCACGCTCGGTCCGAGCATTTCCTTGAGCACTTGCCCGAAAGGATAACGGCCGAGCGCTAGTCCCCAGATCGCCAGGACTCCGAGTGAGATCCAAAAAAGGCGGCGGGCACCGCGCGCGATTGTCTCGCCGGAGTACGTCCGCTCGAAGACCGCCAACGCGGCTCCGGCAGCGAGAGAATCGACGCGGCAAAGAGTGAATACGTTGGCTGCAAACCAGGGCAAATTCAGCCAGCTAAACAGCGCACGGCAAGCGATCGCGATCACGAATGCCGCTGCACACACGGCCAGCATCCGCCGCACTTCGAAGAACCGTACGAGAGCCGGCCAGACGAGATAAAAGTGTTCCTCGACAGCCAGCGACCAAAGGTGATTCACCGAGGCCACGATGTAGTTGCCGCGCAGGCAGATCAGGATATTCGTCGCGTAGAGCCAAACCCAACCCTGATACGACGAAACCTCGATCGATCGCGCGCGGTCGATATTGGTGAATCGCGTGACGATGCCAAAGTAGAGAATCAGGTACGCGTAGTAGAGCGGAAAAATCCTGAGCGTACGCCGCGCATAGAAATTGCGAAAGTAGTGCGGCTCGAGGCGCGTCCGGAACAAGATCCGGGTGATCAGGAAGCCTGAGAGGACGAAAAATAGGTCGACCCCGGTGACTCCCCAGCCGCAGATGGTCAGTAAGACCTCGCCCAGAAGGTTGTTCGCGACCGCACCATGAAGGAAGTGCAGGATCATCACCATGATGATCGCAACGCCCCGCACCCCGTCGAGCACAGCCAGCTTCTGAGAGCCATCGATCTCGGTGGTTGGATGGGCAACCAAGGAAGGTACCGGTTTCAGCATAAGCCTCCGGAAACCATACCTTGAATGAGCAACGCGGTTCCACGACGCGCAAGCCGTCTCATTCGAAGCCGGCGGGCGTGCGGATTAGAGTTGACAGGCCGGTAGACCGACCCGTGAGCGGGCGGGATCAGAAGCGGCGGTCGATGTCTCTAAGCCGGAGGGTCGCCGACCGCGCTGCGGTACCACTCGTATGAAGACCGTACGCCTTCTTGGACCGAGATCCGGGGCACGTAGCCGAGTAGCGCTTTGGCTTTGTCGATGTTGGCGAAGGTAAAATCGACATCGGCCTTCATCATCGGCTCGCTCTTGAAGGGAGCTTTTTTCGCGGCAAGCTGCTCGATCGAGGCGATGTAGTCGGCGACCAGCACCGGCTCGCCGCGGCCGATGTTGATCACTTCGTAGCCCAGACGTGTATCCAGGGCAGCCACGACTCCAGAGACGACGTCGCCCACGAAGGTCCAATCCCGGTGCATATTGCCGCCATTGAACAGAGGCATCGGCACGCCCGTGCGGATGGCCTCGAAGATTTTGTAGGTCATCATGTCCGGACGCCCGCGCGGGCCGTACACGGTGAAGAAGCGAAGCGCCGTGAAATCCATACCTTGGATGTGATGATACGAGTGTCCCAGTAGCTCCGCCGCACGCTTACTGGCCGGATAGGGCGCGAGTGGACGATCCGCGGTGTCGGTCTCGACGAACGGGATGAGCTTCGTGTTGCCGTAGGCGGACGACGTGGACGCGAACACGAAGTTTGGGTTGTTGTAGCGATGCGCGGCGTCCAGCAGGTTGAGCGTGCCGGTCAGGTTGCAGTCGTAGTAAAGCCATGGGTTCTCGACTGAGCTGCGCACGCCCGCCATCGCCGCCAAGTGAGCAACACCGCTCAGCGCATGCGACTGAAAGAGCTCGGCAAGCAGCGCGCGATCGCGAATATCGCCCTCGACAAACGTGAAGGTTCCGCTCGTTCTGGCGGTAGCGTGCACGTCTTCCAGATTCGCGCGTTTGCGGGATGGAGCGTAGTAGTCGTTGAAATTGTCTAGACCCACCACGTGATCCCCGCGCTCGAGCAAACGAATCGCGGTGTGACTACCGATGAAGCCGGCAGCGCCGGTGACCAGAAACGTGCGAGCGCTCGACGGCAGCATGGAATCGCGAGGCTAGTCCGGCAGCAATCGCGCTTCAACCGTTGAACTGGGGTCAGGCTGCGTCTAATTTCGCTGCATGAACGCCGATGTGACCTACGACGATCGTCCCGCCGCGAGCTCTGCGCTCGCGACGAGTCGAAGGCCAGAGTTGTTGGCGCTGACCAGCGTCAGGTTCTTCGCGGCGCTCGAGGTCGTTCTTCTGCACACGTTGTTCGAACTCGGTGGAGATGCGGTTCACTCGATCCCAGGGACGGTCGTCGACGTTTTGACGCGCGGGGGACTGGCGGTTAGTTTTTTCTTCGTCCTGTCCGGATTCATCCTGACATACACGTATTCTGACAGCGACAACGGGCTGAAGACGACGGCACGCAAGTTTTGGCGTGCTCGCTTCGCGCGCATCTATCCCATCTACTTTCTGGGATTTCTCATGGATGCGCCGCGCGCGATCGCCTTTTTTCTGGTCTCGGCAGGCACTGTCGTCAGCGCGGTCGTCAAAATCGCCGTCGCCGGTCTGGCGTATCTGACGCTTACGCAAGCTTGGCATCCCCGCGTGGCGTACGCTTGGAACACACCCGGCTGGTCCCTCAGCGTGGAGGCACTCTTTTACGTGGCCTTTCCAGTGCTTCTCGTCATTATGAGGGGCTGGCGGCTAAGGACTGTTTGTTGGGTGGCTGTCGCGATCTGGGCACTGCCGGTGTTGGCGCATGCAGTCCTGTTCCGAATGCAGATCATAGATCTGACGAGCGTCAACGTGCAGGCCTTTTGGCGCTCTTTCCCAGTACTGCGGTTGCCTGAGTTTGTTATGGGTGTTGCCGCTGGAAAGCTATTTCTGTCGGGACCGCTCGATCCGCATCATAAGCAGCTGCGCTTGTTGGGTGCATTGGCGGTCGCGCTGATCCTCGCGTTGTCGGTTGGTTCGCGCTATTTGCCAGCTGCGGTGCCCGAGTCGACTCTTGGCGCGCCCTTGTTCGCTCTCGTCATTCTCGCGCTCGCATCAGGCGCGATTCCGACGCCGAACTGGCTGAACAGCCCCGTGTTGCTCCTGCTCGGGCGCTCCAGCTACGCGGTTTACATCCTTCATCAACCTTTTAAGCTCTTCTTCTTGAAATTGGCTCAGCTGGCGCACTTCGACGCGCCTTCGCCCGCACTACTGATCGCCTATTTGGTCACCCTCCAGCTGTTCTGTATCGGGCTATTCCTGTGGTTCGAGGATCCGATGCGACATCTGCTCACCAAACCGCGGCCTTCCTGAGCCGCGCTTCAATCGCTCTTCGCGAGTTTCTCCGCCGCGCCCGGCATGGCCGTGACGCCGCTCGATTGCAGGAACTTGTGCAATAGCTCGTTGTCGCCGTGAATCAGCTCTTGAGGCGAGCCTGAAGCGACGATCGTGCCTTTGGAGAGCAGGTAAATCTCGTCGGCAATCTGCAACGCGCCGACCATGTCGTGCGAGATGATCACGCTGGTGACACCGAACTTCTTGCGGGTGTCGACGATCATGTCGTCGACCATGCGGCTGGTCACCGGGTCGAGGCCGCTGGTGGGCTCGTCGTACATGATGACCTCGGGCTCGAGCATCAGCGCGCGCGCCAACGCAACCCGCTTGCGCATACCGCCCGAGAGCTCGCTCGGGAAGCGCTTCTCGATGTTTTCCAGACCGAGTGAATTGAGCTTCTCGGTGACCTGCGCTTTGATCTCTTTATCCGCGAGGTCGGTGTGCTCGCGCATCGGGAAGGCGACGTTGTCCATCACGTTCATCGAGTCGAGCAAGGCCGAGTACTGGAAGACCATGCCGAACTTGCGGCGCATGAGGTTCAGTTCGCGATCGCTCATGTTGGCGATGTCCTGACCGCTGATCTCCACCGAGCCGGAGGTCGGGCGCTCGAGCCCGATCAGGATGCGCAAGAGCGTGGTTTTGCCTGCACCGGAGCCGCCGATGATGACGGCAATGTGCCCGCGGCCGATGCTCATGTTCACATCGGTCAAGACCTTGGTTTCGCCGAAGCTCTTTTGCAGCGCCCGCACTTGGACGTGCGGGCCTCCGCCATCCGCAGCGGCGGCCGCTGCCTGATTTTCTGGGGATTTTTCTGCGCTTGCCGGCTCCGCCACCTGCACAGGGTAGTGCCAGTTTGGCCCGCCTCCACGATAAAAGCGTGCCAGCCTTGACTTCGGGCCGGAAAAGAAAAACTTTAGCGCATGACCGAAGAACACCTGTCCGCGCTGCTCAACGCTGCCGAAGCAAAGAAGGACGAAAAAGGTTGGGTGGGCGCCGCCGACGGCCGGCTGTTTACTCTGTACGTCGCCTTCAATGGAGCAGCTCTGACCGTGGGCCGTGTCGAAGCGTTGCGCATCGACGGTAAGTTGGTGCACGCGCGCACCAATCGGGGTGAGCTGTACTTGTTGTCGATTAGCGATATCTACGCGGGCGCCATCGAAGGGCCGACTGCAACGTCTCGTAAGGCCGGCTTCGCCTGAGCGGGTGCTGCGGATTGCCTACTGCGCCGGGCTGAAAGTGCTGAGCGCTTCGGCCACCGCATTCAGCATCCAGTCTTCGAGTTCCGGATAAATGGGCAGCGCGAGCGATTGCCGCGCTGCCGCTTCGGCTTCCGGAAACGAACCGACCGAGTAGCCCAGCTGAGCGCAGGCGGGCTGCAGGTGGATCGGGAAAGGGTAGTAGTGTTCGCTCTTGATGCCGCGCGCCAGGAGATGCGCCGCGAGTTCCTCGCGTTCGCCGCTGCGCACGACGAACTGGTTGTAAACGTGCTGCCGTCCCGGCAGTTCGCGTGGCAGGCCGAGCGCGCTGGAAGCCGCTTCCAAGTACTGCTGCGCGTTTTTTCGACGGCGGGCGTTGAAGCCGTCCAAGTAGGGCAACTTCACGCGTAGCACCGCTGCCTGGAGCGCATCGAGCCGGTAGTTGCCGCCGAGCCGCTGGCTGAAGTGTTTGGCGCTGAAGCCGTGGCTTCGGAGCGAGCGGGCGAGCGTGGCGAGCTGGTCGTCGTTGGTGGTGACGAGACCGCCGTCGCCGAAAGCGCCCAGATTTTTCGTGGGAAAGAAGCTGAAGCAGGCGATATCACCGAGCCCTCCAGCGCGGGTCCCCTGCAGCGTGGCCCCGAGTGCTTGAGCGGCGTCTTCGATCAGCGCGATTCGGTTCTCTGTAGCGAGTGCTCGCAGCGCGTGCATGTCTGCGGTTTGCCCGAAAAGGTGCACGGGCAGGATCGCGCGGGTGCGCGGGGTGAGCGCTTCCCTGACGCGCTGTGCGTCGAGGTTGAAGCTGTGCGGCTCGATGTCTACGAACACTGGCGTCGCACCCACTCGAAGGATCGCGCCGGTCGTCGCGAAGAAGGTGTACGGCGTGGTGATCACTTCATCACCCGCGCCGATGCCCAACGCAGAGAGCGCGATCGTCAGCGCGTCGGTGCCCGAGGACACGCCGATCGCGTGCTTGACGCCGACGTACGTCGCGATCTCGCTTTCGAATGCCGCTACTTCTTCACCCAGGATGAAGCGCTGCGAGTGGATCACGCGCTCCATCGCAGGTCGGATTTCGTCCATCAGCTCCGAGGTCTGGGCGGTGGAATCGAAGAAAGGGACGCTGACTGGGGCAGCAACGGCGAGGCGCGCGGTCGGGGAGGGGGGCTTCACGGGAGAGGCTGATCTTCAGGGTGATCGAGGCAGCTCAGCGTACCGTTGGCGGTTTCACGGTAGCGAAAGCGGCTTTCGGGGCATAGCAGGTTTCCGTCGCTGTCGCGCACTTCGAGCCGGTGTCCGTGGCGGCTGACCCAACCGACACGGCGCGCCGGAACTCCGAGCAAGAGCGCATAGTCCGGGTGCTGACCGCTGACCACCGCGCCCGCGCCGAGCAAGCTGTAGCGTCCGAGATCGGCCCCGCAGATCACGGTCGAGTTGGCGCCCAGCGAGGCGCCGCGGCGCACCCGCGTGGCTGAGAATGCGTTCCGACGAGACAGCTCCGAGCGCGGGTTTTTCACGTTGGTGAATACGCACGATGGCCCGCAGAACACCTCGTCCTCGAGCTCCACTCCGTCGTACACCGAGACGTTATTCTGAATTTTGACGTGATTGCCGATCTTGGCGCCGGCGGCCACGAACACATTTTGGCCAATGGTGCAGTCTCGGCCAATCGAAGCGCCGGCCATGACGTGGGAAAAGTGCCAGACCCGGGTGCCGCGACCAATCGAGCAACCTGGGTCGACGCACGCGCTCGGGTGAATCGATACATCCTTGGGCCAGTCGCTCATCGCCCGGTCACTGTAGCGCGCTTTGGCGTTGCCGCGCGCCTGGGGCGGCGCTAACGAAAGTCGCATGACCGAGCATGACGGCCTGCAAATCGGCTCTCACCTGTTCCAGTCCCGGCTCATCGTCGGTACCGGCAAGTACCAAAGCGTCGAGGAAACGGAGCAGGCGCTGACGGCCTCCGGGGCCGAGCTGATCACGGTGGCGCTGCGGCGAGTCGATTTGAAGGATCGCAGCTCGGGCTCACTGATGAACCTGGTGCTCAGCAAGCGCTGGACGATTTTGCCGAACACCGCTGGCTGCTACACCGCCGAGGAGGCGGTGCGCACCCTGCGCTTGGCGCGCGAGTTGGGCATCGCCGATCTGGTCAAGCTCGAGGTGATCGGCGATCCCAAGACCCTCTATCCGGACAACGAGCAGACGCTCGAGGCGGCCAAGATCCTGGTCAAGGAAGGGTTTACGGTGTTGCCCTACTGCATCGACGATCCGATTGTCTGTCGCAAGCTGGAAGACCTGGGTTGCGCCGCGGTGATGCCCCTGGCAGCGCCGATTGGTTCCGGCCTCGGCATCCGAAATCCCTACAATTTGCGGATCATTCTCGAAAACGCCAAAGTCCCCGTGATCGTGGACGCGGGCGTAGGGACGGCCAGTGACGCCGCCGTGGCGATGGAGCTCGGCTGCCACGGGATCTTGCTCAACACCGCCATCGCTCATGCTCAAAAGCCGGTGCTCATGGCCGAGGCCATGCGTGGTGCCGTGATCGCGGGGCGCAAGGCGTTCCTTGCCGGTCGCATGCCGAAGAAGCTGTATGCCAATGCCTCCAGCCCCGAAGCCGGGCTGATCGAATGAGTGACGGCTCCGGTTCCGGCTCGAACACGAAGCAGAGCTCTGAAAAGCCGTCCCCACTGACGAGCTACCAAAGGCGGTTGCTCGCTTTCTTGAGCGTGGCGAGCTTCTTCGAAGGCTACGATTTCTTCGCGCTCACCCAGATTTTGCCCAACTTGCGGGCGGATCTGCAGGTGGGCATCGCAGGTGGCGGTCTGCTGGTCGGCTTCATCAACGTGGGCACGATTCTGGCGTTCATCTTGGCGCGCAAGGCCGATCGCTGGGGCCGAAAGCCCGTGCTCACCGCAACCATCGCGGGTTACACCGTGTTCACGTTCCTGTCTGGGCTGTCCCCCAACGTGTACGTATTCGCCGCGCTGCAAATGATCGCGCGCATCTTCCTGATCGCCGAGTGGGCGACCAGCATGGTGATTGCCGCGGAGGAGTTCCCGGCCAAAGGTCGCGGCACGGCGCTCGGTGTGGTCAGCGCGGCGGCGGGCTTTGGCGCCATCGTCTGCGCCGGAGTGGTGCCGATGCTGCTCGCCACCGCCTATGGCTGGCGCAGCGTATACTTCGTGAGCATCCTGCCGCTCGTGCTGCTCGCGATCGCGCGCAGCGGGCTGAAGGAGACCAGTCGTTTCAGCGAACAAAAGCAGGAACCCGAGCAGGAAAGCCTGTTCGCAATCTGGGGCACGAGCCACCGCAAGCGCATGCTGCAACTGGCGCTGATCTGGTTCCTGACCTACGTCTGCACCCAAAACGCGGTCACCTTTTGGAAGGAATTCGCGATCGCGGAGCGTGGCTTGACCGACGCCCAGGTGGGCAACGCGGTCAAGCTATCGGCTTTGGCTTCCATGCCCCTGGCATTTGCAGCTGGAAAATTGCTGGATGTCGTGGGGCGCAAACTCGGTGCCACCTTGATTTACGCCTCGACCATCTTCGGCGTGATCGGGGCCTACACCGCGCACAGCGTGACGGCGCTCACGCTCTCATTGGTGTTCGCCGTTTTGGGCGTAAACGCAGTGCTCACGGTGCTCAACGCTTTCACTACCGAATTGTTTCCGACTCGCTACCGCGGCTCGGCGTTCGCTTGGTCCAACAACTTGATCGGCCGCATCGGCTATTGTCTATCACCGGTCGCCGTCGGCGCGCTCATCCCTCGCTTTGGTTGGGGCACGACTTTGGCGGCAACCACCGGCTTTCCATTGCTGGCGCTGCTGCTGATCTGGTTCACGCTGCCAGAAACGCGTGGGCGCGAATTGGAGGAGACGGCGCTGCTCTAGTAGTTCCCGATCGCGCTGATCGTATTGGGCGGAAAGACACAGCCGGCGAAGCTGCCCATCGTCAGCACCGTGCTCTGAGGCCCCGGTAAAGAAGGCGTGAAGGTGAGTGACCACGTACCGTCAGGCAGCGGGGCGACTCCGTTCAGCACGAAGTCCGGATTGCTCGAGACCAAGCCTGCGCCCGGGTGAAAGGAGGCTCCTGAGATCGTTTTCGTAACGCTCGTGCCAACCGCTACCTGGCCGAAGTTGACCGAGGCCGGTGGGGTGACCGCGTAGCCATCGGCGCTTTCCGTGATGCTGACGGGATGGTTGACATCTCCGAGCACGTCGGTCGTGAAGTTGATGGCCGCGGGCTGATAGTCGTCCCCAGGCGTTGGCCCCGAGCCAGGAAAGCTCGAGAAATACGGGGTGATTGTGACCACGATCCGTGCGTTGGGAATCAACACCGACGACGAGGGGATGACGCTGACGTGGCTCCCGTATGAGGCCCGCCATTGAAGCGTTTTGCCTCCAGTGTTGGTCAAGGTAATCGTTTGCGGCTCGAAGACGGGGGGATTTGGACAATGCAGAGAAAAATGCAGGTCACTCTTCGAGAACGTGAGCTTGCCGGGCTGACCCGTGGCCCAGCCGCAGGCGGGCGTCGTGTTGCACTGTTGTTGGTTGGTGATCAGCGAGCAATTGAGCGTGCCGCCGCACGCTGGTGTCCACGAGCAAGAGTTGCTTGCGGCTTCGCTCGATTGGCAAGCTGCCTGGGTGGGGTAGAGGGACTGGCACTTGTTGGGGTTCACTCGGCAGCCGACGGTGCCAGTCCAAACGCACCACTCTGCCTGAACGCAGCTGCTCTGGTTCAGGTACTGGTTACAGGGGAGGGTGGTCTGAAGGTTCGAGCAGATCCCAGTTAGCGTGCATTGCGGCACGTCGGAACAATCATTCACGCTGACTAGCGAGCAGTTTCCTTCGCAGCTGCCAGTGGTCCCGCCGCTCCCGCCGCCCGCAATCCCCACAGCCCCGGCGCTTCCGCTGGTGCCCGCGCTGCCAGGCATCGCACCGCTGCTGCCCCCTTGCGCACCGCCGCTGCCTCCTTGCGCACCGCCGGTTCCGCTGCCACCCGTGCTGCCGCCCCCGCCGCCGCCGTGCAGGTCGAACAGCGGCACGTCGCCGACCGAGGCTGGGACCTCGTCGTCACCAATGGCCTCCGTGTTGCCGTACCCGAGCTCACCCGCGGAACTGCTGCCCCAACAGCGCACTGCGCCGCTCGTCAACCGCGCACAAACGTGATCGAATGCGGCAGCGATTTGAGCGACGGGGCCGCCTACGTTCACATCGCCGGCAGACGCCGGAGTCTCGTCATCGCCAATGTTGTTGGTATTGCCATAGCCGAGCCCGCCCTTGCCCAGACCTGCACCCACGTGCTGTCCGTCTCCCCAGCAGCGCACGTTGCCATTCGTGAGCCGAGCGCAGGTGGGCAGAGTCCCCGCGGCAATTTCGGCGACCGGTGCACCGACGTTGACGTCGCCTGCAGACGCGGGGGTCTCGTTGTCGCCAATCCAGTTGGTATTCCCGTAGCCGAGCGCACCGGAGGCGCCGACGCCCCAACAGCGAACGTTGCCTGACTCGAGCAACGCACAGGTATGATTCCAACCGACGCTGATCTGGACCGCGCGCCCGCCAATGTTCACGTCACCCGCGGATGCCGGGGTTTCGTTGTCACCGATGTCATTGGTGTTCGCGTACCCGAGCGTTCCGTAAAACCCCCGCCCCCAGCAGCGCACCGTGCCCGTGGCGAGCAGGGCGCAGGTGGTGTAATCGCCGGCCGAGACCTGGATCGCGGAATCGCCGAGCAGCACGTCACCCGCTGAAGCGGGCGTTTCGTCATCACCAATGTGTGCGGTGTTACCGTAGCCGAGCTGCCCGTAATCGTTGTTGCCCCAGCATCGGACCGCTCCCGTGGCCAAGACGGCACAGGAATGGTCGCGGCCCACACTGATCTGCACGACCGTGCCGCCGACGTCGACATTGCCGGCAGAAGCGGGCGTTTCGTCATCGCCAATGTTGTTGGTATTGCCGTAGCCCAGCTGGCCGTAACGGCCCTGACCCCAGCAGCGCACCATGCCGCTCTCGAGCAACGCGCACGCATGCGCGCCATCGATCGCGATCTGTTTGACCGGACCGCCGACGTCGATGTCGCCCGCGGACCCGGGCGTCTCATTGTCACCGATGTGGTTCGTATTGCCGTGGCCGTTTTGACCCAACGAGCCATTTCCCCAACAGCGCACCGCGCGAGTGTTGAGCAATACGCAGCTATTGGCGGAGCCGACCGCGATGCCGATGGCAAAAAGCGATCCTCCGCCGGTTCCGCCGGTTCCGCCGGTTCCGCCGGTTCCGCCGAACCCGGTACCTGCCCTGTTTTCGTCACCGCCGCTCTCACTTTGACCAGCACTACCGCCAGCAGTGGCGCCGCCATTTGCGTTGCCCCCATTCGTGTCGTTGGCAGGGGCTCCCGCTGTTGGTCCGCCCCCGCGACCCGCTGCGGAGTCTCTTCCGGCGGTACCCATGGGGGCGGCTCCGAGGCCCGCTGCGCCCGACTGGTTCGTTCCGATGCCGCCGGCTCCAGCTTCGCCTCCACCATCGGGGAATGCCCCGCCCAACCGATGCTCGGTGTCGCTACAAGCTGCGCTCGACAACAGCGCGAACTGGGTCAGTCGGACAGTGAGTCGAGCCTGTAGGAACTTGAGCATGCCTGGAGTTGTCCGGGACGCGCGGTTTTGATCAGTGAAAAATAGGGCGCTTCATTTTTTACCCCGTAAGGTATACCTGTTCTGCGGGCGGCGCTGGATGCACCTGGTGAAACTGCTGAGCTTCGGCTGCTGGGGATTGGCGTGCGCGTTCGCCTCCGAGGTGAAGGCAGTCGAACCGACAATACCCTACGAGGTGCGTGCGACCGGGAATGCGGAGTGCGCGCCAGCCGCGTTCGCGGCAAAAATAGCGGTACTGTCATCGCGCCTGCGTCCGGCGCAATCGGGCGAAGCCGCGCTCGATTTCTTCTTGGAAATTGCCAAAACGGAGCGCGTTTTCAATGGCCGGCTGCGCGTGCGGGAGCTCGATGGGAACGAGACCACCCGCGCAATTACTGGGGTCAGTTGCGATGAAGTGCTGACGGCGCTGGCGCTCATTGCCGCGGTGCTGATCGATCCGAACGCGACGCCTCGGCCTGCCGACATTGCGCCCCAGCGAGTCGAGTCATCGATCGCCCGGCGCGGCCCAGTCGCGGTCGGTGCTGGCTTTTGGCAGTTTGCCGCTGGCGTGGGCGCAGGAGTCGAGACCGCGGTTGGGCCTGAAATCGTGCCTACCGTGTCGTTCCAAGGCGAAACCGCGCTGCTCGGGCGCGGGATCTTGAGCCCGCGTCTCGCGCTTGCCGTGCATCGCGCCGCGGGGAGCACCGTTGCGACGCTCGAGGGAAGCGCGCACTTTCGCTGGACGGCAGCGCGGACCAGTGCCTGCCCCGTTCGTTTCTCGATCTCGGACCGCCTGGCGCTGCGGCCATGTCTGTTTTTCGATCTGGGAGTGCTGGATGCGACGGGCCAGCAAACCTACCGGGGCGCGAGTGCGCAGGTGACGTGGTACGCGCTGGGCGCCCTCGCCCGGGCCGAGTACGTGCCGTTCGCGCCGCTTTCGATCGGGTTGGACGGTGGAATCCTCGTGCCGCTGGTGCAAGACACTTTCTATTTCGACCCCAAGCAGCCATCGGAGACCCTGGAAATCCCTCGGCTCGGCCTGAACCTGCGGCTCGGGCTAGCTGTTTATTTCGAGTGATCATTTTGGCCGGCCGGCGACAATATCGAGCAGCGCGTGTCCGTTTCCCTCCCATCCACGTCGAGCCGTTCGCGGCTGAGCTTCCAGGTCGGGCCAGAGGGCGAACCTTCCTCCGCCAGCGCTCCCCCCCCGGTGCGCCCCGCTTCGAAAACTCGCGACGAACGCCTGGCCAGGCTCGTCCGCGCTCATTTCGATGAAGTCTGGCGTGCCCTCCGCCGGCTGGGCGTGCCCGAAGCCACGACGGACGACGCGAGCCAGGAGGTGTTCATCGTCGCGGCTCGCAAGCTGGAGCAGATCGAGCCAGGGA
>DATEPG010000469.1:0-7836 GCA_035273265.1 Polyangiaceae bacterium | reverse complement strand
CCGAGCCGGTTCCGCAATCGTGATTGGGGCACAGCTCTTCGTAGTGGTTCACGTCTTTCGCGCCCTTGCTGTAGACGGCACCGCCGATGATCAAGAGCAAGCCACCGCCGCCGACCACGAACAGCGGAACGATCGAGCGCTTGCCGCCATGACTACCCGCTGCCGGCGTTGACTCGACCGGGGCCACGACCGGGGTGGCGGCAGCTGGCGCTTGCGCTGGGACGACGGGAACGGGTTTTTCCGAGGCGATTTGCTTCTTGAGCACCTCGATGCGCCGCTGGATCTGCTCCTTGTCGGCGGAGTTGGGTTCGCGCACCAAGAAAGTCTCGAGCGCGACCACGGCCTGGCGCTTTTGACCGTACAGCTCGTACGCGCGAGCCAGATTCTTCAACAGCAGGTTCGCGGTGCAATCTCGGCGGTAGGCATCTTCCCAGTAGGTGATCGCACGCGGATAGTCCGCTTCATCGAAGGAAGCGTTTCCTGCTTGGTAGGCGCCCTTGGCGGCAGCGGTCTCTGCGTCGGTCGGCGCCTTGATGCATTCAGCATACGCCTTGGGTTCGTCCTCGGCGTGCGCCAACGCGGGGAAGATGGCTGCGGCGCTGCCGACCAACCAAAGGCTCAAGTGCTTGCGCATTGCGATTCTCTTCATCTCGTCAGTGCTGGCCACATCTAGGCCGTCAGCATACGAGCAATCGAGGCGATAGCTCAAATCCTTGGCGTGACCCGGCCGATTGGCCAACGGGGCAGCGTAGCTATTTCGCTTCCGAAGTCGCCCTTGTGCCGGGCAGCGATCCAGGCTCATGTTTGCTCGGGTGAGCTCGGGTTTTTTGTCGCGTCGAGGCGCGCAGGTCCTTTTACTGCTGGCGCTGCTGGTCGCCTTGGCCACCGGTGCCTTGGCTCAGAGCAAAGACAGCTCCGGCAAACGCCTGGACGCCATTCGCTCGGAGATGGATAAAGGCCAAGGACTGTATCTGGCAGGGAACTACGCGGGCGCCGCGGAGGTCTTCGAAGCCGGTTACAGCGCCTACCCCTACTCGGCGTTCTTGTTCAACGCGGGCGTCTGCTACCAGAAGCAAAACGACGTCGACCGTGCGCTTGCAAAATTCAAAGAGTACGTAAAGGTCGATCCGAACGCACCGGATCTCGACAAGGTGAATCAGCGCATTGCCGCGCTCGAAGCCGCCAAGGCTTCCGCGCTGGCGGCAGCCGCCGCCGCGCTGGCTGCGGCGCCAGCGAGCGATGCCGGTGCGGACGCGGACGCGGATGCCGGTGCGTCAGTCCCCCCGCCACCGCCTCCAGTCGTCTTATTGCCCTCGGGCGACGATCAGAACTCGATGAAGTCCTTGGTCGTGATCGAGACCGAGCCGGATGGCGCACCCCTCCGCATCTACCAGCGTCTGGATCCGAACGCGCGCTTCAGTTTGAGCGCCGCAACCAATCCGGGCTGGAAGGAAGTGGTCGCCACGAAGGCGCCGGCCAACCTGACCCTGGACGTGGGCCACTACCATGTCGTGGTCGAGAAGTTTCGCGACTTCAACGCCAGTGAGGCCGACATGTCCGTCTCGCCGGGTCACGTGCACCAGCTCAAGGCGAACCTGTCCCAAGGCAAGTTCATGGCCTTCCTGCGCGTCTCCTCGAACGTGATCGGCGCGCACATTTGGATCGACGACAAGAAGAAGGAGCACCCGCTTTGGGGTGACACGCCGCACGGCGAGTTGGTCCCCGGTGGCAAGCACGATGTGCTGGTCGAGGCGCCCGGGTTCGAGCCGTTCCTGTCCAGTGTCGAGCTCGAGCACGGTGAACAGAAAGAGCTCGAAGTGCGCATGGTGCGCGTCAACTACGGCGTTCTGCGCATCGATGCCTCGGCACCCGAAGTGAAGGTCAGCATCGACAAGCAAGCGAAGGGCGTCTGGCGCAGCGGCGAAGAACCGCTCGACGCCCGCTTCGATGCCGGCGAGCACACGCTGACCGTCTCGAGCGACGGGCGCAAGACCTTCGAAGGGAAGATCGTCGTTCCGCGCGGCCAGATTTTGCCGCTGCACGTGACGATGATCCCGAAGTACCCGCGCGGCCCGGCCTGGACTCAGGCCATCATCGGCGCGGCGTTCCTCGGTGCTGCGATTTACGTCGGTTCGGAGTCGAACCGGCTCCACGATCAACTGAAGACCGACCGTCAGAACGGTAGCCTGGAGGCTTCGGACGAGCGCGCGACGCGGGGCAAATGGTTCGCCGTGGGCGCTGACGCAGGCTTTGCCATCGCCGGCATCCTCGGCGGCTTGGCGACGTACAATTTCGTCAAGGATCCGCTGCCGGAATCTTCAGTCAAAGCGGGTAAATTGCTGGAGTTCGACGATCCCTTGAAGGCTCGCCCGGTGGCGCGACGCGCTCCGCGCAAGCTCGTGCCGGAGAACGCCGTAGCCGCGCAGCACGGTCCCCGCTTCGAGCTCACACCGAGCGCGTCCAGCAATGGCGGCGGCCTGTTTTTTGGAGGGAAGTTCTGATGCGCGCCTGCTTGTCGACGCTGACTCTGCTCGGTTCCCTCGCCCTCGGCGCGTCCGCCTGCTCCTGGTCACGCTTCGATGAAATCACCGAAAATTCGCCGACCGTACTGCTCTCGAAGCCGAGCTCGATGAAAGACGGCTTCGGCGTCAACCTAGCGACCGCGACCAACGCGGGCCAGACCGAGCTGCTCGTGGGCGGCACGACCAACGTCTCGGGGGCCGCGCTATTCGAGCTGGGCAATCAGGATTCGCCGGGCACCGCTTCGAGCGATACCGGCTATTGCTCCAGCGACGACCCCGCTTGCTTTCTGTCCTCGCTCACCGCCGGTTTTGCCAAAGCGAGCGCGCCCGATCAAATCCGCCCGCTGTGCTTTGCGGTCGGCAGCGGCGCGGTGCTGAAGCAGGGGCTCGTGGTGCGTTGCAAGGACGCTCACGAATACACGCTGGACCTGCCTCCGGCGGCTCAGGCTTTGCTGGCCACCTCGATCGCCAAAAACCAGCCCTACGATCACCCGATGGCGAGCGATCGCACGGACGATCCACTGCTCCTCGCCAGCTTACCCCAGGAGCGCTTGGCTTGGTTCTACCCTGCCAAGAGCCGCAACTTCAGCGAGCTCTCGCTGCCCATCGGCGCGCCCGCGGACGATCCGAGCTTCGGCAAATCGCTGGCGGTGCTCGCGGTCGCTGGCGGTCGCGTGTTGGCGCTGGGGGTGCCCGGTAAGTCCGAGGTCTTCCTCTGGAAAACCGACGACAGTTCGACATCGCGCTACATCGGTTGCTTGGGCGGGACCCTGGGAATGGGCCGAGCGCTTGCCGCGGGAAAGGTCGACACCGACGGCAACGACGACTTGGTCGTATCGGATGATAGCAACGTGCACGTGATCGACGGAGCCGCGCTGTTCGAGCTACCGGAAACGGCTTCCAACGAGTGCAGCTTCTCGTCCTTGCCGCCGGGCGCGCTGCTCGACTCCTTTGGCTGTGGTTCGACCAGTAGCTTGACCGGTTGCGAGCTGTCCGAGTTCGGCGCGGCGGTTGCGGTCGGCGACTTGGACGGTGACGGTGACGGTGAAGTGATCGTCGGGGCACCGAGAATGACCGTGCGCGGCGAAGAAAATGCCGGCGCCCTCTTGGTTTACGACGCGGAAGGGCCGACCCACGGGGCTTTCGTGGACGCGAAATTCATCTCTTCCGCCGAGAGCGGGGACGAGCTCGGCCGGTCGATCGTGACGCCACACATCGATAAGCGTGACATCATAGCGGCGGGCGCTCCCGGTAAGGGCAAGGCAGCTCTCTTTTATTGCTCGGCGCTGCTCCCCTCTGGCGCGGCAGGCTCGCGCTGCCCCTAGTGGCGAGCAAGACTTCCAAATTTCCACGATTCGGATGATTCGTCGATGCTCCCTGAACGCAAACAGATCCTAGTCGTCGACGACGAACCGAACCTTCGGCGCGTGCTCAGCGCGCAGCTCGAACGGGACGGCTACGACGTGCACACGGCGGAAGACGGCGAGCAGGCGTTGGTGGTGCTCAAAGAACACCACCTGGACTTGATCATCACCGACCTGCGCATGCCCAAGCTCGACGGCATGGAGCTCTTGCGTCGCGCCGTTGCGATCGATGACGAGCTGCCGGTCGTGATGATCACCGCACACGGTACCGTCGACAACGCGGTCGAGGCGCTCAAGACCGGGGCCTTCGACTACCTGACCAAGCCCTTCGATCAGGCTGAAGTTCGCGCCATCGTGCGCAAAGCGCTGCGCACGCGGGATCTGTCTGCTGCCGAGGCCACGCGCCCGGAGTCCGACGCACGAGAGTCGGCGCGCTACGGCATCATCGGCCAGAGCACGAGCATCCTGGAACTGTATGCGGTGCTGGATCGCGTCGCGGACACGCCGACCACGGTGCTGATTACCGGCGAGAGCGGCACGGGCAAGGAGCTCGTGGCGCGGGCGCTACACGAAAACTCGTCGCGTCGCGACAAGCCCTTCATCAAGGTCAACTGCGCCGCGATCCCGAAGGACCTCATGGAAAGTGAGCTGTTCGGGCACGAGCGCGGCGCCTTTACCGGCGCGGTGGGTTCCAAACCGGGTCGCTTCGAGCTGGCCAGCGGTGGCACGCTGTTCCTAGACGAGATCGGCTCGATTCCCGTGGAGATGCAGGTCAAGTTGCTGCGCGCGCTGCAGGAGAGTGAGTTCGAGCGCGTCGGCGGCGTGAAGACCATCCGAGTCGACGTACGCCTGGTGGCAGCCACCAATAGCGATCTGAAGCGCGAGATCGCCGCCGGTGCGTTTCGCGAGGACTTGTACTATCGCTTGAACGTCGTCCCGATTCGACTGCCGTCATTGCGCGAGCGTTCGAGCGACATTCCGCTGTTGGCCAAGCACTTCATCGACAAGTTCAACGCCCGCTTGAAAAAGAGCGTCTCCGGCGTCGAAGCCGACACCGAGGCTCACCTCATTTCCTACCCCTGGCCGGGCAACATTCGCGAACTCGAGAACGTAATCGAGCGGGCCGTGTTGTTCTCCGACGGCAGCAAGCTCAAGGTTTTGGACTTGCCTTCGGAGGTGCGTGACATCTCGACGCCGGATCCGCCCGCGACGCAACCGATCAGCGAGGCCGCGGTCGCGGCCGCAGTAGATGGCTTGAAGGAACAGGTCAAGGCCGCGATGAGTCGCCTCGAACGCGAGTTGATCGTCAAGGCGCTCGACCAAACGTCCAGCAACGTCACGCACGCGGCTCGGTTACTCAAAATCTCGCGCAAAGGCTTGCAACTGAAGATGAAGGAGCTCGGTCTGCGCGAGCGGGACGAGCGCTCGGAGTCGTGAGCACGCGGCGGTGCGCTGCGACCCTCGTCTGCCTCGGTCTGTGCTTCGAGTGCCGAGCAGAGCGTGCTCCGCCCACGCGCGACAGGGCACCCAAGAGCTCGGCGAGTTCGTCCATTGCCCCGCCCGAGGTGCTCCCGGAACCGCGTCAAGGCATGGTCTGGGTGCCACGCGGACCACTCGTAGCAGGCACGCCCGAGGGCAGCTTGCCACGCGCGCCGGACGAGGAAGTGCCGGGTGAGCAAGTAATACTCAAGGGTTATTACATCGATGTTTTCCCTTATCCCAACGAGGAAGGGGCGATCCCGCTCACGAACGTCGACCAGGCCACCGCGAGCAAGCTGTGTAGCGAACGCGGTAAGCGTCTCTGTAGTGAGCTCGAATGGGAACGCGCCTGCAAGGGGCCGAACAATCACCGCTACGAATACGGCGAGAGCTATCGCGCCGAGCGCTGCGGAACGGGCGCTTTGTCGGTGATGCGGCCCACTGGCATCCGTGTCGCTTGCCGCAGCGACTTTGGAGTGCGCGATTTGCACGGTGGCGCGTGGGAGTGGACGGCCAGCAATTGGGGGCGAGGTACCAGCGGCGGGCTGGTCACCGTCCGCGGCGGCAACTCGGCTGACGGCGAGATCGTGGGGCGCTGCGCCAACGGCCGCTCGGAGCGCCCCACCACCGAAAATGGCGCAATCGGCTTTCGCTGTTGCGCGGGACCGCCCAACACGGTCGAGGTGGCGCTCGACATCAAACGCGGCCCGAGTCTCGAGCTGCTTCGCCGCATCGACAAGCCGCAGCTGGCGCAGATCCTCGATGCGCTGCCGGCCTCGGCCAGCGCCGAGCTGGGCTCACGCGCCGGAATCAGCGTCGATCATCAATGGCTCTGGCGCCCGGTCGGTAACGAGGAGCTGTACGCGACACGCATCTGTTCCGGCCTGGGTCGGCGTCCGGCGTGCGGCGTGTCCATCACCCGCAACCTGCTCGGTCGCCCCAGCTGGTTGGCTTGGGCGTCTAGCCGGCACTGGTTGCCGAGCGTGGATACTGATCGCGATGTGCGCGATTTATGGATGATCGGCGGCGATCAGACCGGCACCTATCAACGCTTGATCCAATACCGTTTCGGCACCGTGCTCGTGACGGCTGAGGAGCGCCGGTTGCGCGAGAGTACGAAGAAGAAAAAGAAGAAAAAGAAGGGCTAGGCGGAGCCTCGGATGGCCACCGACGGCAGGCTTCCGGCAAGGTTCCGATCACGGCGGCAGGCGCGACCTGCGCTCAGTCGTCGCGCAAGAGCGGCTCGCGCGCGGCTGTGTACTCTTCGATCAGTGCGCGGGCCTCGGCCGAGACTTCGTTGAAGCGGACGCCAAAACCGGCAGGGAAGTCATCGCTCAGCTCGTCCTGCGTGTACTCGACCGCGCCGAAGACGCTGCAGCTGGGGCCCGAAGGGAAGGCGAGCGCGAGTTCGAGTGGTGCGCCCAACAGCGGCGGCTTTTCGTAGGTGGCCACGAACAAGCCGCCCAGTGAACAGACGTCGCTACTGGAAACGGGTCGGAAGAAGTTGGTCTTGGGATGGCCGACGAGAGACACTTCTACGCGCTCGGGGCGGCGCACGCTGCGTTCGAGCGTGCGCTGCATGCCCGAAATCGCGGCGGTGATCTCCGCCAAGCGCCGAGCTTGCTCGCCACTATCTCCCGATATGCCAGCGGCCAACAGCGGCGCCAGGATTTCACGCAACAGTGAAAGTTGTTCGCTGGCCAGCTGCGCGAGGTCCCGCCCACCTGCAGCGTGCAGCGTGACCTCGAGTTTGGGACGGGCCAATGACTCGAGACCCTGGCGTAGCTCGTCGCGCTGGGCGCTCGAAGATTGCGCGGCTTGGCTCGCTTGGGCCGCCTGAGCCAGGGTCTCGCGGATCCCTTTGAGTTGGTCATCGAGCAGACTCAGCGAGCCAGTGACGCGCGCCACGGGATCTTCGTCTTTGCCGCCCATGCGCTGGACGCGCACGAAGGCTTCCTTGATCTCGGCCCAGCGTGTCCGCTGCTCGTCGCTCTGACGGCCGCGCAGCTCTGCGAGCTTGAGCAGGTTTTGCTCGGCGCCGCGGGTCAAGGTCTGCGCTTCACTGGTATAGTGATCGTCGATCAATCGCTCCAGCTCGGTCTCGTTCATGGCCGCGGCCACTTTCTCGACCAGCTTGTTCATGTTGCGGTAGCTGCCCTGCAACTTGAACGGCGGCTCCGTGCGGTAGCGATCGTCTTGGGAAGCGGACGCGATGTATTGCTGATTCACGCGCAGCAGCGTGCGCTGTACCTGAAATAGGCGCTTGAACAACGCCACGAACTCTTCGATCTCGGCAGCGCCGTATCCGTGCGACAACTCCGAGGCAGGCACCTCTTGGCCTTCTGCCATCGCCACCAGCTTGTGCACGTCGGAGGGCTCGCGACCGGCGAGCGGCGCGAGCACGGAGTTGGAGGTGAGCGCATTTTCCAGGTAACTGAGCGCAAAGGCCTGCTCCTTTCCGTGCAGAATGT
>DATEPG010000468.1:0-22875 GCA_035273265.1 Polyangiaceae bacterium | reverse complement strand
TCGTCGGACCGCGTGAGCGGGCACTTTGGTTTGCCTTCCGACCGCGTGAGCGGGCACTTTGGTTTGCCCTCCGAGCCACCAACCAGCGGTTCGCAATATTCGAACTCACGCACCGGCAGTACTCCACGCCCGCAAACACTCGATCGCAGCCACGCGCGAAAGACCGGGCTTTTGCCGATTATTGCGGCAATCGGCGGGCTCGCGGCCGCAATCAGCGCGATCTTCTGGGCCTCGCATCGACCAGGCCCAACGCCACTGATCACGACTCGCCTGGAGCGCACGACGCACCGATCAGCGAGCAACGGCGCGCCACGCGACGACAACAGTCCGGTGGGCGTGAACATCGACAGCTTACCGACCGCAGTTGGCGCGATCCCAAACGCCCCCGACCCGAGCAACGCACTGCCCGGACGCAAGCTGCCGGGGAGCGCACTAGCTGCCCCATCGGTCGCAACCAACTCAGGGCGAGCGACCAAAGACCTGGGCCGGGATCCCGACGAGGTGGAGAACCCGTACAAGAGCCGTGACCCCACGCCCGCCAGCGTGCCAGTCACGACTACGGCGACTACGGCGACCACGCCAGCCACTGCAGTCGTGCCCATGGATCAGCGCTCGCCCCTCAATCGCGGCGCTGCGTTGGCCGCGCTCGGCTCGGCCGCGTCTGCCGCCGCCGCTTGCAAACGCGCCGATGGCCCGCACGGCCCTGGTTCGGCAAGCGTCACGTTCTCACCAGACGGACCGGTGAAGTCGGTCAGCGTCTCGCCACCCTTCGCCGGCACCGCCGTCGGCCAATGCGTGATTAGCGCCTTTCGAGGCGCGCATGTGCCGCCCTTCAGTGGTAGCTCGATTACCCTGCCAAAGAGCTTTCGCATCCCTGAGTGAGGCGCGCCCTGCGTGACCGGACGCGCTTAGACTCCAACTCAGAGTAGTAACTGCGACGAATCCGTTCGCGCACGGGCTTGGCGGCCCGAGCCGGTCCGCGCTTTCACTCATGTAGAACATCGAATAGATTGGAGGCTCGGCAACTCCAACCTGGGCGGTAGCAAAAATGGGCGACAAGTCTCCGAAGGCCAAAGACAAGAACAAGAAGCAGGACACGGCCAGCAAAGATCAGAAGAAGACGAACGCCTCGAACAAGGCGAGCGTGCAAGCCGCGAAGAAGGGCAAATAGCCTTCGGGTAAGGGCCGAGCGATCGGCCCTGCCTCTCTGTCTACCTTGCATGCTTGCATCTCTTCCGCGAATCAGCGCGGCCTCTGGATAGAGAGGGCCGTTACTGCGTCTCGCGATCGTGCGCGTGCTTGATCGAGGTGCGCAGCGGTGCAGGCAATTGGCTGATGTCCACGATCAGCTTGCCATCGTGCACGGCCTTGATCGCGATTCCCGGCAAGACGGCTTGTCCGACGCCTTCGATTTCCACCAACAGCTCGTGCTCGTGAATGCCCACGACAGCGCCGAACGCTGCACCGTCTTCACGTTGGAACAACTGATCACCGATCTTGACGGCTACGCGTTGGGGCATGGTTGGTTGCTCTAGCGTAGCGCGTTCCGGCCTCGCAAAACAGCGTGCGCAGCCGAGCCCGCCGCCCAAACCGGGCGTTTATCCTGCGTTCTGCGCGACCTGTGCAGATTCGATTCGACGGAGCGGCTAACGAAAGCGCCAGCCGCGTTCGTCTTCGAATGCGCGCGCCAGGCGGCGCTGCTCTTGGATCAGCGCGCCGTACGCCTTCGGAACCCGCGTGTCTGCCAGGAACGCGGCGAACACGTGCAGCGTGGCCTCCGCGTCAGCGGCGGCGCGATGCGCGTTTTCGAGCACGATACCGAGCCGCTGCACGACGTCGCCGAGCGCACGGCTCTTTTCGAGCTTCTGTAATTCACGCGCCCACACCAAAGGGTCCACCCACTCGACCCCCTTGCGGAAGGCAGGCGGCGTAATCGCCGGCAAACCAGCCATGCGGCCCAGCTCGGCCATCAGGATCTTGCGATCGTACTCGGCGTTGTAGGCCATCGGCACATGGCCCGCGAGGCACTCGAACAGCTCCGGCACGATCGCGGAGAAGGGCGGCGCATCTTTGACTTGATCATCGCCGAT
The DNA here is from genome assembly GCA_035273265.1 of Polyangiaceae bacterium. GTDB lineage: Bacteria > Myxococcota_A > Polyangia > Polyangiales > Polyangiaceae > PMG-095. Next base: position 20,785 of record DATEPG010000468.1, on the reverse strand, counting down.
GCCATGCACGTCGAAGGCTTCCTTCGGGATCGGACAGCCTGGATTGACCAGCCAGCTCTTCCGCTCGACCACCGCGCCATCGCGCCAGAAGACGCAGGCAACCTCGACGACGCGGCTGGTGAGCGGATCACGACCCGTCGTCTCCGTGTCGATCGCCACCAAGTGCAGCCCGTGCACCGCGTGGTCGGACGGGAAATCATCGAGCAGGCCGGCCGCGACGATGCGCAGGAGGTGAGCGATGCCTGGATAATGGCGCCCACTGGGGAAGCAGCCGTGATCGGCGCTGACGACTCTCAAAGCGGCGACCGCGGCTTCTGCTCTTTGCCTGCTGCTTTGGCCGAGGCAGCGGGCGGCGCGGGTGCAGCGCTGGCGCTCGCAGCCGGGTTGCTCGGCGCCGCTTCGGCGACGTGCGGTGTAGCGTTGCCGCCCGAGAGTTTGATCTCGAGCGTGACCCACTCTTCGAGATCTTCTTTGTACTCGCCAGCGCTTTCGAACTTACGGCCGTTGATGAAGATCGACGGGGTGCCGGTCAGCTCCAGGCGCTCACCCTGTTTGCGATCGCGCGCCACGGAATCGGCGACCGCCTCGCTCTCCCAGTCTTTCTGGAAACGCGGCATGTCGAGGCCAATCGACTTGGCCAGCTGTTCCACGATGGCCGGCTGCAGATTGGTGTGGTTGTCGAACAGCGCGACTTCCATCTCCCAGAACTTGTTCTGCTTGTGGGCAGCGATCGCCGCGCGCGCCGCCTTCTCGGCGTACTGATGGCTGCCGAGCGGGAAGTTCTTGTACACTAGGCGGATTTGCCCGTCGTAGCGCTTGAACAGATCGTCCAGCATGGGGCGCGTGGCCGCACAGTGCGGGCATTCGAAGTCGGCGAACTCCACGATCAACACCGGCGCGCCGGACGGACCTTTGGCGGGCGAATCTTGCAGATCGATGTTCTGGATCGCGCCGGGCGAAAAGCGGTTGCGGAAAGCAGCTTCGATCTGCGCGCGCGGGCGCCCGCGCCGCACTTGCTTGAGCAGAAAATTGGCAGCAGGCAGACACTGCTTGCAGTTTCTGTTTTCTTTCACGCACTGAGCCAAGCTGACCGGCTGATCCGGGCAGGGTGCGAGCAGGTCCGAGACGTTGCGCGACCAGTCTGCTTTTTCGCGACCCGTCAGCTCCGAGGTGTCCACCCCGGGCAGTGTCACGTCCTTCACCTCTGCGTGCGCGGGGGCCGTTTCTGAGCCTCCCTCGCCGGGCGAGCGACAGGTGGTCAATTGAGAATTGAACAGGGCGAAACCGAGGGCGGCCCCAGCCAAGCGCAGGCTGAACATTGCGGGGCCGAGCGTAGTCTCGACTTGGGCGGTCTTGGAAGACGGATTGCGCGCTCGCGGCCTTTCGTTACCGATTTCCGTGCCTTGCGGGCCGGATAGGCCAATTCTGGGTAATTTTGAGACGGCTGTCTGCACGCAGCGAGCCGCTTCCAGGCTCTTGCCATGGCGAAGGCAGCACGAGTCATGTAAATCGCAGCCTCCCGCATGCCGGACGTCTCGCCACCATCCTACCCTCCCGATTCCTCCCAAGGCATCGCGCCCCCTCCGGGCGTGCGGCGCACCATCGCGGTGGGCGGAGGACGCGGCGGTGTGGGCAAGAGCGTGCTGGCCGCCAACTTAGGCGTGTACGTTGCCCAGCTCGGCCGTTCGGTCTTACTGATCGACGCAGATCCGGCCGGCGCCGCCTTGCACACCGTGCTCGGCATCGACCTGCCGAACACCGCCGCCACCAGCAGTGAAGACGACGAGGAAGAGAGCCTAGTCGCGCTGCCCACCCAAGTGCCGGGCCTGCAGCTCGTGCCGCAAGGATACCGCGTTGGCTCACCCGTCCCCGTGCGGCCAGGCCGCAAGCCGCGCTGGGCGCGTCAGGTTCAAAAGCTCGACATCGACTACGTGATCCTCGATCTCGGGGCGGGCACCAATCCGGCCACGCTCGATCTGTTCTTGAGCGCGGACATCGGCATCACGGTTGCGTCCCCCGAGCCGCCCAGCATCGAGGCCACCTATCGCTTCACGCGTGCGCTCTTTCAACGAGTGATGCGCCGGCTGCTGACCAAGGACCGCTTCAAGATGCGCCTTTGGGAGCGCGCCGAGGCCGAGCTCGGCCCGCTGCCGCCGCCGCAAGACGTGGTGCGCGCCGTAGCGCGCTACGATTCTGCATTGGGCGAGCTTTCGGCCGCAGAGCTCGGCAAACTGCGTCCGCGCCTAGTGGTCAACAACGGTCGCTTGCGCGGGGACACCGAGCTCGGGCCCGCCATGTGCGACATGGCCGAACGCTACCTGGGCGTGAATTTCGACTACATGGGTCACATCGAGCAAGACGACGCGGTGTGGCTCAGTGTCGTGCACCGTCGCCCGCTGTTGATCGATAGCCCGACCAGCAAGAGCGCGCGAAACTTGGAGCGCATCGCGCGGCGCGTACTGGCCTTGAGCACCACCCGCGAGCAACAGCAGAACGTGCGCACGCTGCCCTTGGTGCCGGGCGACCCGAACTTGTACGACGTACTCTGGACGCATCAGAGCGCGAGCGACGAAGATCTGCGACGTGCGTACAAACGCCAGCGCGAGCTGTATCAGCCTGGCAGTCTGCCGCTCACTTCGTTGCTGAAGGGCGACCAACTGCGAGCCGAACAGGCGCGGGTCGAGGAAGCGCACGATACCTTGCTCGATCCCTTGCGCCGCAAGGCCTACGATGCGTCGGTCTTCCCGGCAACGCCCTCCGAGCTGCCCAAGCGCAACGCGGGCCTGGACAGCGCGCTCGAGGCTGAGCGATCCATGCTGCAAAAAGAGCTAGCGCGGGAGATCAACGGCGAGACCGAGTTCACCGGCACGCTGCTGCGCAAGGTGCGCGAGTCGCACGGCATCGAGCTGAGCGAGATCGCCAAGTTGACCAAAATTTCGTCCACTCATCTGCAGGCGATCGAGGCCGAGCGCTACGCGGAGTTGCCGGCGCTGGTGTACACGCGCGGCTTCGTGCAGCAGCTGGCCAAGTTCCTCAAGCTCGACCCGACACAGGTGTCCAAGACCTACCTGCGGCGCTTGCGCGAATGGCGCGCGCTCAGCGACGGGGAACAAGAACCTTGAACGGCGCGGCAGAGCGAGCGGCCGAGCAGCCCCTGGCCTGGGACGCGGGCGTACTCGCCAAGGACGTTGCCTTCACCCTGGCCGCGTTCGTGACCGCGCTCTTGCCGCGCTTGTTCGTAGCCATTGCTTGGGCCAAGGAGCCCGTTTGGGACGGGCACTACTATCACTTTGGCGCTGAGCGCATCGCGCGCGGCCTCGGCTACTCCGAAGACGTGGTCTCGCGCGGGCTCCTGCTGTGGAAGCCGTGGGTCCATTACCCCGTCGGCTACAGCGCAGTATTGGGCTTCTTTTATCGCATTTTCGGGACCGAACTGGTGGTGGCACCGGTGGTCAACGCATTCACGGGCGCGCTCTTGGTGGCGGTCGTGCATCGCCTCGCGCGCTACTACCTGAGCCGCGATCGGGCACGCTTCGCGGCCGGCCTGTGCGCGATGCACCCCGGGTTGATCGCGTACTCGGCGGTGGTCATGACCGAACCGTTGGCAGCGTTGCTCTTACTCGGCGCGGGCCTTTCGGCACTGCACTTTCGCGGCCGGTGGCAGGCGATCCTGTACGCGGGCGCGCTCTTGGGTTTGGCCACGCTGGTACGGCCTGCGAGCTTGCTCGCCGCGCCGCTCTTGATCTTCACCCAGCCCAAACCTCTGTGGCAAGCCTTCACCCGCACAGCGGCGGCCAGCGCGGTCGCACTTTTGGTAGTGTTGCCCTGGACCATCCGCAACTGCCAACGCTTGGACGGTTGCGCGCTGGTGTCGACCAACGGCGGTTGGAACCTAGCTATCGGGGCGATCACCCAGACCGGTCGCTTTCAAACGCTGCGCGGGGCCGACGGCTGCCCAATCGTGACCGGCCAAGTGCAGCAGGATCGCTGCTGGGGCGAGGTCGGGCGCGCCAAAATTGCGGCCGCGCCCTGGCACTGGTTGGGCTTGGCGCCGCTAAAACTCGCTCAAACCTTCGATCACGAGTCGTTCGCCATCGAATACCTACACGAGGCCGATCCCGACTCTTGGCCCCAAGCACGGCGCGTGGCCGCGCGCGAACTGCTGACGGCGTTCCACCGCCTGCTGCTGGCGATGGCGGCCTTGGCGGTGGTCGCTTGGCCGCGTTGGAACGCGCAGGCGCGGGCCGCATTCTTCGCCCAGCTCGCGCTCGGCGCGCTCGTGCTGGGCACCGCGCTGTACGCGGCGCTCAGCGATGCCCATCCATTTTATCTGTTGGCGGTGCTCGCGCCCTTGGCCGCAGCATTGCCGATTCCGGGACGACCTGCGCAGGGCGAGGCGGGCGGGTACTTGCTGTCGCTGTTGGCAGTGACTGCGCTGACGCACGTGGTGTTCTTCGGTGAAGACCGCTACCACCTCGTGGTGTCACCGTTACTCTGTATTCTGGCCGCCGCAGCCGTGCGCGCTCGGAGCACGGCTGTCGGCCTTGCGGATCACAGTCGCGAGCCGAGCGCGTCGGCCTGAGCGGAGCGTCGGCTCGCGTGAGCGGGTATCTTACGCCGCTTGGCTGGGCCTCGAACCGCGCGCGCATACTCGCTCGGCGTCACCCGCAATAGGCGCTTGAAATGGCGCGTGAAATGACTCTGATCCACGAAGCGAAGCTGCGCCGCAACGTACGCCGGTCGATGCCCCAAACGAAGTAGCCGTTGGGCCTGCGCAATGCGAGCGCACAGCTGATAGGCTTGTGGAGGCAAACCGTACGCCCGTTTGAAGGCGCGCAGCACCTGAAAGCGGCTGAGCCCGATTTCGCGAGAGAGAGCGGCCAAATCGAGCGTTTTCTCCTGATTGGAGTGGATGAGCTTCCGAACGCGCTGCGCCACACTCGCGCTTGGCGCACTCGATGGGACTAGTGCGCTCGACGCGCTCGGCGCGCTTGGCGCGGAACTCAGAGCCGCACCGGGACTGCGCAGATGCGTGGCAATCGCGCCGGTCAGAGCCTCCATGCTCGACTCGATGCTCGAAGCTTCGCAGCCGGAAGACAGGTCATCGAGCAGTTGCACCAGCTTGACCGCTAGCTCGTTGGGCACAGGACTGATGATGCGGTTGAAGGCGAGCGACTCGGGCGAAAGTCCGTGCTTGCTGAGCGCTCGACAAAAGGTCTCCCGCTCGATCATCAGAACCCGAAAAGAACCGGGCAACGCTGCGCGCGAAATCTCGAACGAGTCCCCGGGGCCCGGGCAGAAAAGCATGTCGTGATCGACCAGATATCGGGCCCCACGGTAGGCAATTTGACCGCGCCAGCTATCCGGAACCATCAGCTCGAACGTGGAGCAGACACGACGCCAGGGGCGCTGAGAGTCGACCACCTCCAATAGCTCGACGCCCGGAAGCTCGACTCGATGACAAAACCTGGTGCGTTCCATGGCGTGATTTCCCTGGGCAAGAGTCGGCGGCCTGTCCCGCCGGTTCTCACGCGAGCCAAAGCAATAACGGGTCCAGCCGCGTTTTGCCGGGTTTTGCCGGGATTTGACGCCATGTCGCGTCGGCACTCGCCCCGAGTGTTTGGTCTTTGAGTCGACACAGATTGTGTACACAACCGTGCCAGGGATCTCCCCCGTGCCCGCCCGTGTCCGCGCCGCGACCGCGGTCCCCGATTTCGCGCTCGTGTCCGGCTAAGCGGCGAGTTCGTTACTAACGGCCGGAGCACTTTGCCGGACAGCAGCGTGCACATCGCTGGGGCGATCTCGAACCAGCAGCGCACCTCGCAACGCGCGGTGTTCCCGCACTCGGACGCCGAAGGCTGAGTGCTCCGCGATGCGATCGGTGACCATCAAAATACCTCTCGGCTCTCAAGGCACCGTGACTGGGCCTTCGCCCTCCGCGAGCGCGCGGTGACGACGCTCGAGGTCGAGCGTGACCTCACCCGTTCGCCCACGACCAATCGCACGGCCGTCCAGGCTGCGCACGCCGACCACACCAGCGCCCGAACCGGTCAAGAACACCTCGTCGGAGGCCAACAGATCGCGTCGGCTCAGTGAGCATTCACTCACGGTTAAGCCTAATTCTCGAGCCAACTCCAGCACGGCTGCGCGGTTGATGCCTTCCAGGCAGCCGTCAAGCGCAGGCGGCGTAGACAGCGACTGGCCGCGCAAGGCGAAGATATTTGCGACCGACGCTTCCGAAACCCGACCACTCTGATTGAGCAGGAGCGCTTCGTCTGCGCCCTGCTTCTTGGCCTCTTGCTTGGCCAACGCCGACCCGAGATAGTTGAGCGTCTTGATCGCGACGTCTTGGACGTCAGGGTTCGGACGACGGTAGCTGGAGGTGATCAGGGTCAGGCCCTGCGCTCGCTGCTCGGGGCTGTACAAGCCGATCTCGGCCACGATGCACACCACCGTCGGCTTCTTGCAGGTGGTTGGGTCGACACCGAGCGGGCCCTCACCGCGCGTGACCAGCAAGCGGGCGTAAGCCTCCGTCTGACCGAAAGCGCGGACGGCCTCGCGCACGATGCGCGCAAACCCTTCAGCGTCGAAAGGTAAATCGAGACCCAGGTAGCGAGCGCCGAGCGCTAGCCGCGCCAGGTGCTGGTCGAGCCGGAAGATGCGACCCGCGCGCACGCGGATGCCCTCGAACAGCCCATCGCCGTACAATAGGCCATGATCGAGCACGGAGATCTTCGCGTCTTGGTCGGCTACCAGTTGACCGTCGATTGAAACTGCCTTTTTCATCGCTGCGTTCCCTTTCTTACAAACTGCGCGAAACGCGCTCGGCCACGCCGCAGGTGGCAGAAATGGCTGCCTTTAGCCGCGCGGCCTTGAGCCTCACCGCCGGACCCGCGCATGTCACGCAGCCCAAGAGCTGGCCGTTCGACAAGATGGGCGCCGCGACTACGGTCAGCCCCGCTAGCCACTCGGCCTCGTTGACGTCGTAGCCACGGCTGCGCGCGCGTTTCACCGCGGCGGGCGACACGCGGGACACTCCCGGATTGCCGGCGAGCAGCTGCGGCGCGAACGCCAGGTACAAGCGGCCGCTGGCCGTGAACTCGACCGGCACTTCGGAGCCCACGTCCGGCGCGACGCGCAGCATGCCGGTGCCCTCGACCTTGCTCAGGACCAGCAAGCGACCAGCTCGAGCCTTGACCAAGAAGAAGGTCTCTCCGAGCTCGTGCGCCGCACGCTCGAGCTCGGACTCACAAGCGCGCACCACGGGGTCGAGCGAAAGCGCGCCCAGCCCTAGCCGCACCAGGCCGATACCCAGCGCATAGCGCGCATCCGTCTGTTGCTCGACCAACGCCGCATTGAGGAGCGAAGCGAGCAAGCGATGGGTGGTCGGTTTGGGGATCGCTAGCGCGCGGGCGAGCTCCGCCAACGAAAGCGGCGCACGCGCTTGGTGCAGCACCTCCAGCACACGCAGGGCTTTGTCGACCGTTCCAGAGCGTTCCATTATTCGGAATACCGTTCCATTCCTAGCTTAGCGCAGAACGGTGCACCTGTCAGGCCTCCTGCACGGAAAAACGGCGAGCGGCTGGCTCAGCCGATCGGAATCGAGTAGTGGAGCAGGGAGTCTGCGCTCGTCGGGTGATAGTCGGCGCCGTAGATTTCCAGGTCCGGGGCGTAGGTGTGGCGATACTCGGATTGTGCGAGCCAGGTGGAGTACGCGTAGTTCACCGTGTGATTGACGTCTCGAGCCGGGCCGCGGTGCGCAAATTTAGCGTACTTCCCCGCCGGCAAGTCGAACGCAACGAAGCCCTCGGGGAGTTTGCCGACGGCCGTAACCGCGGTCGCCGCGTGGTACTCGAGGCGATCGCTGTCCGGTGCCTCTTGACGCACCACTCCGTAGCAATAGTCGCTCACGCGCTGTTCGATTTCGGACAGGTGCGGCAAAAAGCTTTGCCAAAGCGGCACGAGTCGTTCGGCGATGTTGTTCTTCTCGGAGTCGACACTGTAAAATAGCGTGCGCTTGCCCACCAACAGCAAGCGCGGCTGCTTGTAGATCTCTGGCGTCAGCGACAGGTTCTGGTTGATGTGCCGCAGGTATTCGGGGTCGAAGCTGACCTTCTTCAGGAACAGACTCTTGTCACCCAAGCTGCGATACTGTTGCGGTGTGAGGTCGAAGGCTTGCTTGAACGCGCGTGCGAACGCCTCCTGCGACTCGAAGCCGGCGATCAGCGCGATGTCCAAGACCCGCAATTGGCTGGTGAGCAAGTGCTCGAGGGAGCCTGCCAAGCGGCGACCGCGAATGTACCCTTTGAGCGTTTCGCCGGTCAGCGCCTTGAACATGCGCTGGAAGTGCCATTGGCTGATGCCCGCCGCTTTGGCGACGTCCTGGAGCGGGATCTCTCGATCGAGCCGAGCCTCGATGTAATCGACTCCGCATTGGATGCGCTCCAAGTAGTAGCTCACAGCTCAACTCGCGGGGGGTTCGAAGAAGCCGGTCATGGCGACGAGCAAGCCGTTCGCGTCGTATTCACCGTAGCTCATGCCCTCGCCGATTTGCGCGGCGTCTGCGCTCAGCATCCGCCATTTGGCGATGCTTTTTTGGTGGTGCGTGGCGAAGTACTCGGTGACGAAGTAGCCACCGGGAACTTGCTTCTGAAACTCCAACATGTACTCGAGGAGCGCCTCCCAACCGTGCGCAACCTGCAACGGATCGCTGTAGGTGCATTCTGGCGCGAGGCACGTCTCGAATAGAGCGCGCTTTTGCTGCGCAGCTTGCGGCTTCCAAGACGCCACGTAACGTTCCCAAACCGCTTTACGATCCATGGGGTTCGACATGCCATTCAAGCTAGCCGCCCGCGAAACGGCGCTTCTGACATTTCGTGCGCATTTCAGGCCTGGCAACGCCGTGGCATCAGCCGCAGCCTTGGGCGCCTTCCCCGCCTTCGGGCCCGTCGAATGGCGGCACTGCCAGCGTCAGCGCCTCGATCTTCGGCAAGGCCAGGCGGATCCGGGCGCGCACGAACTCGGTGTCGAATTCGGCCTCCAACCACAGGACGAGCACGTACAAGGCCGCGAAAGATTCAGCCACGTAGCGATGCGGACCGTGGGCCTGATGAATGCTGAGCCGGTGACCTTGCAGCAGCGCCTTGGTGTTTGGTGCGATTTCTGCGCGGAAAAAGTGGTCGACGATGTCCGCGGAGTCGACGGACGCGGGGGCGGGCGCGGTGCACCACACGACGCTCGACTCGTCGACAATCGCCCCGAGCGTCGCGCCGCAGTCGCGCACGAGCTCCGCCAGGGCAAGGGTGAGCGCCTCGAGTTCGGGGGAAGGCCTCTCCATACCGGGCAGCTTACACGAAGCGGGCCTGGTTCCGGCGAGAACCTGCAGCGCGGCTTGAGTGTGCCACAGGTTGGATTTTGGCCGAACGCCCATGGTGCATGATAACTTCGGCCGGTGCGCGCAGTCGCGGCTCTGATTCTTGCGTCCGTAGCCATTCAATCGAGGTCGGCGTATGCAAGTGAACCCATCACGCGCGATCGGCGGGTTGCGGCGGGCGTGGCGATCGTGCCGGGCGTCGCTCTCCATGGCAGCGGCCACTACGCGCTGGGGCAGAAGAAGACCGCGCTCGCGTTGCTGATCAGCGAAGGCATCGGTTTGGCCTTGACCATCGGCGGTATCGGCACCCTGCTCGCCTCCGGCAATTCGCGCGAGATCGCGGGACCTGCACTAGTCGCCACGGTGTTTGGGTCGGGACTGCTACTCGGGTCGTTCGGCGCTGATCTGTACGGAACGCTCAACACCGACGGCGGCGCGGTCGATTCGAGGTCGCGCGCCCCAGCACGGCTCGAAAGTGAGCTCGGCTACCGCTACGTGGCCGACCCGCACTTCAGCTATGGGCATTTCCTCGTGGAGAGCCTCACGCTGCGTCGGGGCTACTTTCGGCTCACGCCGTCCGCTTGGTTTGCCACGGACAGCTCGAACGTGCGTTACCGTGTCGAGGGTGCGTATCGGCTAATCGGACTTTCGCCCGGCGAGCCGAGCAAGCTCGATGATCGCTTGGACCTCGTGCTCGGCGGCACGCACCAGCGCTACTTGCCCGAGCATTTTCAGCGTTCGGGCATCGAATTCATGCTCGACACGCGCTTCGACTTCAGCCACTTCGGCGACACGCTGCGCGGCTCCTTCATCGATCTCGCGCTCGGCTACGGGATCGCCAAAGTGAGCTACGACATTCAGGGCTCGAGTGTTCCGTCCGACACCGACGACATCCTGCTCGCACGCGTGGGGCTGGGCGTGGCGCTCCGCGGGCGTGCGGCGGCTGGCAGCGAAGTGCGCCTGTACTACGACCATCGTCACGACGACTATGCCGCGGGCTTTCTCACCCCGGGCCGCATCAGCGGCGTCTTCGGCAAGTTTGGCGCAGATTTTCGCTGGTTTTTCACGCCGCGCGTGGGCCTGCTCGCCGACGCACACCTGGGTTCGGCGCTGGTGGGCGGTCTCTCGCTGCTCTTGCGCGAGGGTCAAGGAGTATCGCAATGAAGCGCGCTTTCGGCAGCATGGCTCGGCTGTTCCTGTTCTTGTTCCTGTTCCTGGCTCTCGGCTGCACGCGACCAGCGGAGGAACGGACGCGTCGTGATCTCGACGTGGGACGCGGTCGGAGCACGGCCTACGATGTCGAGGTCGCGTCTGGGCTGGCCGCAGTGCGCGGGCTCTCGAGCGATCGACTAGCGCTCTGGCTCAGCGCACCCAGCGTCGACCTTTCACTGGTCGTTCGTGAAACGCTGCGCCTCGAACTCCACGTCGAAAACGCGCTGGCGGGAGTCGAGCTCGGCGATCTCGACACGGGGAGCGTCGTGCCACTCGCGAGCGGTGACGGCAAGACGAAGAAGTCGTGGCTGCTCGCGCTCACCAAAGGCTCCTGGCACTTTCGGCTGGCAGCACCGGGCACGGCTACGAACGGCCGTTTTCGCTTCGCGCTGATGAGTGATGTCCAAGAAGCGATCGACCGCGTGCAAGACATCTTTCGGCTGATCAACGCCCAACCCGAGCTCGATTTCTTGCTCGGCGCGGGCGACCTCACCGAGGAAGGCGAGGAAGATGAGCTCGCGCTGTTTCAGCACGAGCTCGCCACGCTGAACGTGCCGTACTACACGACGCTCGGCAATCACGAGCTCGGCGAGCGGCCGCCAGCGTATCAAGCTTGGTTTGGTCGCGCCAACTTTCAGTTCGTCCATCGCGGCGTTTATTTCACCCTGCTCGACTCGGCGAGCGCGACCATCGACCCGCTTGCCGGCGAGTGGCTCGACACCTGGCTCGCGAATGGACGCGGCTCCGTCCACGTGGTCGCGATGCACATTCCGCCGCTCGATCCCGTCGGCACGCGCAACGCCGCCTTCGCCAGTCGAGCAGAGGCCGCAGCGCTGCTCGCCAAGCTTGCCGAGGCCAGGGTCGATCTCACGCTCTATGGTCACGTTCATTCCTACTATTCGTTTGGAAACGCCGGCATCCCCGCCTTCATCTCGGGCGGCGGCGGAGCAACGCCGGAGGGCGCCGACAAGGTCGGCCGTCACTTCATGGTGTTCGAGCTCGACGCCATGCGCGGCATCCTGAGCTCCCAGGTCGTGCCTGTCGACCAAGGACACTAGTTCGCCCCTAGCGACCGACTAGGAAACTCGATGGGACCCGTGATCTAGCGGGTGCCGGCGGATTCCGCCGTGAAGCGCCGAGGGGATTCGTGACGGCGCGTCAAAATTGAAGTTCCAACTCAGCACTCCCCACCGCCGCTCCGCGGCTGTACCGAATAGGAAGACGCGCTGAACGCAAGCTCGGGAACAACCTCGGCGCGGCTAAAGGAGGGCGTCCGTGAAAAACCATCCAACACTCGAACTCGTCGCGGGGCCGCGCACCGACGGGGGCAGCGAGGGGCACGCTGGTCTGGCCAACTCGGGCACGCTGGTCGAGCGGGTGAGCGGCTGGGCAAAGGCCTGCCCAGAACGTCCAGCGGTCAGCTATTTCACCGGAAGCAGCGCGCAGACGCTGAGCTTCGGTGAGCTCCACCGACAAGCGCACGCCTTGGCCGGAACGCTGCGGGCGCACGATCTGCACGGAAGACGCGTGCTTTTGAGCTGCCCCTCGGGTCTGGATTTCGTGCGCGGTTTCTTGGCTTGCCTGTACGCAGGAGCGGTGGCGGTGCCGGCACCGTTCGGTCATGGCAAGAGCCTGAAGGCGCGGCTGGCCGCTATCGTGGCGGATTGCCGGCCTCATGCGCTGCTCACGATCGATGAGCCGGGGGCGGCCGTCGCCCGAGGGCACGAGAGCTGCGATCCGCTGGCTGGGCTCGCCCGTTTTCAGGCCGATCGCATCGTGGCAGCGAGCGGAGCGGCGCCATCCGAGTGGCCGCAGCCGGCGGGAAGCTCATTGGCCTTACTGCAGTACACGTCGGGCTCCACGAGCGAGCCTCGAGGCACGGCGATCACTCACGCCAACCTCATTGCCAATCAGCGCATGCTCGAACAGGCGTTCGGTACCAATCGCGATACCGTCATAGTCAGTTGGTTACCGTTGTTTCACGACATGGGGCTGATTGGCATGCTGCTGCACGGGGCTTACTTGGGCGCGAGGGTGGTGCTTTTGCCGACCCTGGCCGTCTTGAAAGATCCGTCGTTGTGGTTGCGCGCCATCAGCCGCTTTAAAGGCACGTTCAGCGCTGCGCCCAATTTTGCGTTCGACCTGTGCATCGACAAGCTGCCCCCCGCCGAGCGGACCGCGCTCGATCTCGGCAGTTGGCGCACGGCAGTCAACGGTTCCGAACCCGTTCGGCATCGCACCGCCCGGCGGTTCCTGGCTGCGTTCGCTGTTTCGGGCTTCCGACCGTCGTCCTTCGCGCCCGCGTACGGGTTGGCAGAAGCAACGCTCGTCGTCTCTGCGAGCCGAGCAGCCCCTCCGACTTTCTTGGCGGTGGACGCACGCAGCCTGCAGGCCGACGTGATCAAACCTCCAGTAGACGCCACGAGCGCACGCTGGTTGGTCAGCTGCGGGCGCTTCGACCTTGCCGATCAGACCCTCCGGATCGTCGACCCGCAACGACTCGAACCGCTATCGGACGGCCGGATCGGCGAGATTTGGCTGGCAGGTAGCCATGTGGCCCAAGGCTACTTTCAAAACCCCGCCGCGACGGCCGAGCGCTTCGGAGCGAGGCTGCCGGCGGACGATCGCCGCTACCTCCGCACCGGTGACCTCGGATTCGTGAAGAACGGCCAGCTCTTCATCACCGGACGCATCAAGGACCTGATCATCGTGCGGGGCCAAAAGTTCTACCCGCAAGACATCGAGACCGCGCTCGAAGACGCGAGTCCATACCTTCGACGAGGTTCGGTCGCGGCCTTCGGCTTGGACGCCTGCGATCGGCAAGAGCTGGCGGTCGTCGCGGAAGTCGAGCAGCGCGAGCACGCGACGCGCGAACTCGTGTCGCAGATCGTCCGGGCGCTGCGCCAGTCTCACGAGCTCGCGCTGAGCCACGTCAGGATCCTGACCAGGGGCGGCGTCGCCAAGACCACGAGCGGAAAGATCCGACGCAATCGCTGCCGGCAGGACTACCTCGAAGGGCGCGGCAGCGTTCACTTGGATTGGTCCGCCCCCGCGGTTACGAGCGAAATGGACGACCGGGCGGAGCTCACGCAGACGGTGGAAGAGTACGCTCTGCGATGGCTGTCCAAGCGACTCGCCGTCATGCCCAGCACCTTGAATCCGCGGGCGAGGTTCGCGGTATTTGGGCTGGATTCGCTGTCGCGAGTCGATCTGCTGCGTGCCGTCGAGCGGCGCTTTGGACGGCCCGTACCGGACTCAGTGGCACACGAGCTCGATTCAGTGCGTGACCTCGCGTGCTTCTTTGCCAGCCCGCCGAGGGCGGCGCCCGCCCCTTCGCAAGCGGAGCGAGCGCTGCCTCGACGCGAGCCCGCGCCCCGCGACGGCCTGCCCCCTCCGCTGGTATTGCCCGCATTCTCGTCATTGCCGTGGAGCCGAGCTCGATGATTTCTGCAGACTGCATCGTGCTGACCGATTTTCGACCGACGCAGCTGCAGCGGCCCGTCGCGCAGGAAGCGCTCTTGAACTACACGGCGTGGCTGCTCGCAACCGCGGGCTGCGCCGCTGCGGGCACGCGCAACCTGGCGGCAGCCAACGAAATCATGGCGGACACCCAGGCGACCGTCCTCCGTTACGGGATCAATCCACGCCACATCGCACAACGCCAGCTCAACGCTTTGCCGCAAGCCGACGATGAACTCGGTGCGACCGGCTCCTCGCCGACCCTGCCACCGCTGTTCGCGGATCTACTGGAGAACCCGGGGGGACCAGAACTCGGTCGCCGGATGAGTGAACTAGCAACGCTCGCGCTGCGTGTATTTCGCGACTATTACGCGCGTCAACCGGAAGCGCCCGATCACCTCGTCCACGTCACCTGCTCCGATCACGCCTCACCAAGCGCGGCGCAGCGTTGGGTCTCCGAACGGGGCTGGGCTCTGACGACGGTGACTGACTGCCAGCAAACGGGTTGCTACGCGACCTTCTCCGCCATCCGGTCGGCGGTCGCTCTGCTCGCCCGCTCGATTGTCGGTGTGCCCAAACCGCGCAGGCGAGTCGACATCGTGCACACCGAGTACTTGAGCGTGCACTTCGATCCGCTGCAGCGCGGACCGGGCAGCGTCATCGACAGCACGCTCTTCGGGGACGGTTTCATCGGCTATTCGGCGTTCCGCGAAGCGCGATTTTCGGGCCCTCGGACGTATGGTCTGCGCATCCTGGCGCAACACGAAGTATTGATCCCCGATTCACTCGATGAAATGCGACCGAGCTTAGGGGCGCGAAACTTCGAGGTCTTGCTGTCCAAGAACGTTCCTTTGCTCCTCGAAGGCGTTTTACCCTCATTTCTGCGCCGCTTGTGTGCCAAAGCGGGCCGCGACTTCGAGCGCGAGAAGGACCGAATGCTGTTTGCCATTCACCCGGGTGGACCCAAGATCCTCGACTATGCACGCGATGCCCTGGCCCTCAGCGAGGCTCAGATCCGCCATAGTCGTGCCGTCTTCCGCGGGCACGGCAACATGTCCTCCGCGACCATCCCGCACGTGCTCATGAACCTGGCCGCTGATCCTTCCGTGCCCTGCGGCACGCCGATCCTCGCAGCCGCGTTCGGCCCGGGCCTCACTGTGGCCGGCTTGATCCTCGAGCGCGTACAGCTCGGCTAGCAAGAAAAAACGCGGCCGCGAGCAGGGACTCGCGGCCGCTGGCTAAGTGAAGGAAGAGTGCGGCCGCGAGCAGGGACTCGCGACCGCCGGCTAAGTGAAGGAAGAGCGCGACCACGAGCAGGGACTCGCGATCACTGGGCTAAGTGTAAGGAGGCGCCCACGAAGCGATGGGGAGTTAGCGCTGCCGGCGCCTCGACCCAGCTCATTGCATCGTGCGTGCCAGACCGCTGCCGGGGCTAGTTTTGCCCGTAAAAAAAGCCGCAAAGCTCCAATTCCGCGGGGCCTCCGCGGAGAAGCTCTGGCGGTCCGATCATGGGGTGTCGCAATCGAGACTCGTTCAGCCACCAGCCGAAGCGCTAGCGCATAGCGCGCTATGCAGCCAGTGATCTCAGGACTGGGGCTTGGGTGTCTTCACCGGGTCGTGCCAGCGACTTCCCGGCGCGAGCAGGCGATTGGCATCGCCAGGACCCCAGGTGCCCTTCTCGTACTCATAGATCGGCGCGGCGTTGCCGAGGATGGGTTCGACGATGCGCCAGGCGGCGATCACGCCGTCCTCACGGGCGAACAAGTTGGCGTCGCCCTTCATGGCGTCGCCGATCAGCCGTTCGTAAGCGCCCATCTCGGTCGCGGTTTGGTTGGAGAGATAGAGTTCAACGTTGTCGCCAGCCATGGCTTCGCCGGGGTGCTTGGCGCGAGCGCCGATGGCGATCGCGAAGTCCGGACCGAGCCGGAAGCGGACATAGTTGGCCCGTTCGGCCAGCGGCTCCGAGAACACCTGATGCGGTGGACGATGAAATTCGACCAGCACCTCAGTGGCCGTAACCGGCAAATTTTTGCCGGTTCGCACGTAAAACGGCACTCCGGACCAACGCCAGGAATCGATGTGCAGGCGCAGGGCCGCGAACGTCTCGACGGTCGAATCTTTGGCAACTCCGTCTTCCACGCGATAGCCGCGGAATTGTCCGCGCACGATGTGGTCGGGCGTGAGCGGACGAATGGCTTTGAAGATCTTGGTTTTCTCGTCGCGCAGAGCTTCGCGATCCCCGGCGGGGGGCGGTTCCATGGCCAAGAAAGCGACCACCTCGAGCAGGTGATTTTGCACGACATCGCGGATGGCACCGGCCTCTTCGTAGAAGCGACCGCGGCCCGAGACGCCGAACGATTCGGCCATCGTGACCTGGACGCTGGCCACGTAATTGCGATTCCAAATCGGCTCGAACAGCGAGTTGGCGAAGCGGAAGTAGAGCAAGTTTTGCACCGGCTCTTTGCCCAGGAAATGGTCGATGCGAAAAATCGCCGTCTCCGGGAACACGCTTTGCAGCGTTCGGTTCAGTACCTTGGCCGAGGCTAGATCGCGCCCGAACGGTTTTTCGACGACCACGCGTGCGCCCTGGGCGCATCCGGTAGAGCCGAGCAACTCGACCACCTCCGGGAATACGCTGGGCGGGATCGAAAGGTAAAACAGCGGGCGCTTGGCGTCGCCCAGCGCTTCGCGGATTTTGGCGAACAGCTCGGGCGTGCGGTAATCACCGTCCACGTAGCGTAGGCTTTGGCACAGAGTTTGGAAGGCGGTTTCGTCCACGCCACCACCGAACTCCTGGATGCTCTCGCGCACGCGCTCACGCAGCTTTTCCAAGCTGGAACCGCCGCGTGACACGCCGACGATCGTGCCCGTCTGACCGCCACGCTTGATCATCGAGTGCAGCGCCGGAAAGATCTTCTTGAACGCTAGGTCGCCGGTGGCGCCGAACAGAACGATCGCGTCGCTATTGGCTTCGTTCATGACTCAGCCCTTCTTCTCGACGTGCCCGCCGAAACCAAAGCGCATGGCCGACAGGACCTTGTTGGAAAAGTCGGCTTCGCCGCGCGAACTGAAGCGATCGTAGACCGCAGCCGTGAGCACGTGCGCGGGCACCGATTCATCGACCGCCGCCTGAATCGTCCAACGTCCCTCACCCGAGTCGGCAACGCGACCCGAGTATTCAGCGAGACCTGGGCTCTTGGCGAAGGCCGCGGCGGTGAGATCCAAGAGCCATGAGCTGATCACGCTACCGCGCCGCCAAAGCTCGGTGATCTCGCCCAGATCCATGTCGTATTGGTAGTGCTCGGGGTGCTTGAGCGGGCTGGTCTCGGCGTCGTTGGTGCGCACACCTTTGCCCGCGTTGGCGTGGTGCAAAATGTTGAGCCCTTCCGCGTAGGCCGCCATGATTCCGTATTCGATGCCGTTGTGAACCATCTTCACGAAGTGGCCCGCGCCGATCGGCCCGCAGTGCAGGTAGCCGTGCTCGGCGGTGCCCTTGCCCTCGGGGCGGCCAGCGGTTCGCGGCGCGCTATCGATGCTCGGCGCCAAGGTGCGGAAGATCGGGTCGAGGCGCTGCACGACCTCGGTCTCGCCGCCAATCATCATGCAGTAGCCGCGCTCGCGCCCCCACACTCCGCCGCTCGTGCCAACGTCCACGTAATGGAGCCCCTTGGGCTGAATTTCCTGCCCCCGGCGAATATCGTCCTGATAGTGCGAATTGCCTCCATCGATGATGATGTCCCCCGGCTCGAGCAACGGGAGCAAATTCTGGATGCTCGAATCGACGTGCGCGGCGGGAACCATCAGCCAGACCGCGCGCGGTTTGGCCAGCTTCTCTACGAAATCCGCCAGGGTGCTGGCGCCGGTTGCGCCTTCCGCCGCCAGCTTCGTCACGCTTTCCGGGAAAACATCGAAGACGACGCATTGATGGCCATTGTCCATCAAACGTCGGACCATGTTCCCGCCCATCCGACCAAGACCTACCATTCCAAGCTGCATGATCTTCTTTTCCTCGATGAGTGAGCGCCGACAGCTCCGACCGTAGCGGAAGATTGTGCCAAGTCCCAGCGCGCGTAAAGCTCCGCGCCCGTTCAGCAATCTGGCGAACCGCGGCCAGCCGCTTTGGCCCCGCGGCCGTCGCCGGACCAGAGCGCAACAGCGCTCCCTGCACGAAAAAAGCTATTTCGTTCAAGCCCCGGGGCTACTGCTGGCAGTTATGCTGCCGTTTGTAACCCCGAGGGCTGAACCAAACAGCGGCTCCCAGGACCGGGTGTTAAGATCGCTCATCAGCATGCGGCGCGAGCCAAAGATATCCTCCGAGGATCGAGCTTGAACGGCTCGTCGCGGATCGTTCGTGCGGAACGCACGCTGCCGCCTTCCGGGGCTGGGCGCGAAGAACTGCGCATCACGCTGCTCAAGCCGTACCTGCTCCGGCTGCGCGACGAGCGCGGCGACAGCGCCGTACGCACGTTACTCGCGACCGTAGGAGTTCCGCCCATGCTGGTCGACGACGACTCGGCCTGGCTCTCGCTTGCCGCCACGCGGCGCACCCTGGCCGCCTTGGCGACCGCCTTGGGCGACGACGCACTCGCCAGCCGTGGCAGCTGGATGACCCATCCGGAAACATTGGGCGCCTACGTCCGCCTGCTGCGGGTCGCTTCCATGCCCGAAGACGCCTATCGCTACCTCGCGGCAAACTCGGCTGAGTCGACGCGCGTGGGCGCGTACGAGCTGCTGCAGCTCGAGCGTGGCAAGGCCGAGATCGTGTATCGCCCGCGCCCCGAGTTGGACGCAGACCAAAGCGACCCGCTGTTGTGCATGGCCCGGCGCGGCGAGCTCAGCTCCGTGCCTCGCATTTGGGGCTTGGGTGAGGCAACGATCGAACACGACGAGTGTCTGGCCAAAGGCGGCAAGGAATGCCGCTATCGGGTTCGTTGGGCTGCGCCACGCCGGCACCGTGTGCCGCTTGGCGCGTCGCTTGGCGGGCTCAGCTGCGGCGCCGCAGTCTTGGCCTCGGGCAGCCCCCTGGCTGCGGCCATCGCGACCGTGATCGGCACCGGCGCGGGCGCCGCCATCGGCCGACTCACCGAGCGCGTCGAAGAAGAGCGCGCCTCACGCGTGTTCGAGAAAAATCGGATCGCGGCGCTGGAGCGCGGGCTGGAAGCACGCGGTCACTTTCGCGACGCGGCCGGCGATTTGGCGGGCGAGACTTTGGGCGGCAAATATCGAATTTTGCATCGCATCGGTTCGGGCGGCATCGGTGCGGTATACGCCGCCGAGCACGTAGGTATCGGCGCCAAGGTAGCGATCAAGGTACTGCGCGGCGCGGCCGCGGTGGACGCCTCCGAGATTGCGCGCCTGCGTCGTGAAGCGCGCGTGCAAGGCTCAATCGAACAAGCCAACGTCGTAAAAACGTTGGACCTCGATCAAATGCCGGACGGCTCCATCTACGTCGTGATGGAGCTCCTGCACGGCATGAGCCTCGCGCAGCGCCTGAAGGCCCAAGGACCGATCGCCCCCGGCTTCGGCATTCCGATGTTCATTCAGGTCTGCCACGCGCTCAGCGCAGCTCATCAACTGGGCATCGTGCACCGTGACTTGAAGCCCGGAAACATCTTCATCAACGAAGATAGCAGCATCAAGGTGCTGGACTTCGGCATGAGCAAGCTGGGCGAATCCGAATCGCTCACCCAAGACGGCTATACCCTGGGCACTCCCGAATACATGGCGCCCGAGCAATGCATCGGGGCCCCGGTCGATCCACGCACGGATCTGTATGCCTTCGGCGTGCTGATGTACGAAGCCTTGACCGGTGATTTACCGATCCGCGGCCGCAACCGGCGTGAGCTGCTCGAGCTCCATCAGCGGGAGATCCCGCGTCCGATGCGAGTCGCCCGTCCGGATCTGCAGATCCCGGAAGCCTTGGATAGTGCGGTCATGTTGTGCTTGAAGAAGCGCGCCGCCGAGCGACCCGCATCGGCCAAAGAGCTGGAACGCATCCTCATGAGCGTGCCGAGCGAGGGCTTGCTGCTGGAATATCCGGCGTCGATGACGCGGCAACGCCTCAGCCAATCGTCCTCGGCCAACATCCGCTTCGGCGATTGACGCGCTAAATTCGCGAGCCGGGCCACCTGCTCGGCGCGCTATGCTGCCGCGCATGAGCCGAACGCTGGCCGAAGTGATCGCGCTGCTCGAGCGCCTGGCCCCTCTGGATCTGAGCGAAGATTGGGACAATACCGGGCTCTTACTCGAGCCACTCGGCGCAGCAGAGCGTCCCATCCAACGCGCATTTCTGTGCATCGATCTGAGCGAAGTCGTACTAGCCGAAGCGATCGAGCGTGGGGCAGATTTGCTGATCGCTTATCATCCGCCCTTGTTCCGCGGGCTCAAACGCTTACGCGCACGCTCTCCAGAGGAACGAGTGCTTCTGCGCGCGCTGGAGGCGGGCCTAGCCGTGTACTCCCCGCACACCGCGCTGGACGCTGCCGTGGGCGGGGTGAACGATTGGCTGGCGCGCGCCTTCGGCGCCGGTCGAACGACGCCGCTGATCGCCCTGCCGGGGCCCGCCGAGTTCAAGCTGGTGGTATTCGTACCCGAGCCGCAGGTCGCGGAGGTGCGCAGCGCGCTCTCGCGCGAGCTCGGCGCCGGCAACATCGGCAACTACTCCGAATGCAGCTATGAACTCTCGGGGCGCGGCTCGTTCTTCGGCAATGAAGCCGCCGCGCCGCGCGTGGGCGAGCGCGG
>DATEPG010000467.1:0-30141 GCA_035273265.1 Polyangiaceae bacterium | reverse complement strand
ATGCGCGTTCGTGCCGGATGTATCCAAAACCATCCATGCAGTTTTAGGGAGCGCCTGACCGCATCAGTCTACAAACGCCGTGCAAGTATTGCATCCGTTGCGGAGACGAAGTGAGACTAGCGCGGGCGGCCTCGGCGCAATACTTCGAGCACGACGATGACCGCAGCTGCAGCGCAGACCGCGGCCGTGAACGCTGTGTACGCCTGGAGCTGACCGGGTAGGGCACGCGTTGGGTTATCGAGGTGCACGCCAGCGTGAGCGATCACGGCGGCCAGCAAGCTGCCGCGCGTCCGGTCGAAGAGCCAGCCGAACACCACGCTTCCGGCGGTGATCATGATCATGCCGAGCACGAATGACTGCGCGTCGAAGCCCTGCAGCACGAACATCACGGCGAGCCAAATTGCCGGAAAGGAGCTCGAGCGCGCTGGTCGCGTTTGCGGGCGGGCTCCGCCCGGGCGGGCAAGAGGCATTGTGTGCTCGCCCAAGGCACGGCAGGATGGGCGCGGTGCGGGTCTTACTCGTCGCCGTCCTCGTTTTTGCCTGCTCCTCGATGCAGCCAAGATCGGGTGCGTCCACTTCGAAAACGCCTGAGCATTCTGCGCCGAGTTCGGAGCTTGCAGTCGTGTCGTCGAGCTCCACGGCATCGCCCAACGTTGCCAGCGCAGGGGCTGCGCCCGTTGCTGCGGAGCAAGTGGCCTCGGTATCTTCGGGGCTCGATGCCGTCCGCTCGTGTGTACTGAGAGCAGGAGAGTTTAGGCTCCTTCCGGAGGTGGCGTACGAAGCGAAAAGCGCGAAGTCGCTTGCCACGAAGCTCGGATTTCGCGAACCGAGCGAACCGCCAATGATGGCGTTCTGCGAGCCAGATCTCCGACCGACCCTGTGCGCTTACTCAGATTGTAAGGCGACCGGCCTCGCCTTCCTTTGGAAGATGGATGCGCCGCGGGACGGGTACGGCGCGACTGGCCTTTTGGCAATCCAGGAGCCGAGCGGGCAAGCGCGTGCATACCGAGTCGGGTCTCTCGAGCTCTCGGAGGTAGAATACCCGTGTGACTGCACGATGATCTCCGCGTTCGCGCACGTCACCCGCCCCGCCCCGGACGTGGTCGTCGTCGCCTATTTCGCTCAAACTCGCCAGGCACGCCTGTGTAACGACGCGAACTCGACTTCGACTTGGCTCTTGGACGAGGCCGCGCAACCCGTGATGGCGATCGTCACTACGGTCGAGGAAACGAGCCCCCACGCTGTCGAGCTGCGGCGTTCGGGTGATGAGGTGCGCGTGCGCGTGCCTACGATTTGTGAAGCCACCATGACGTGGCATGATCTGAAAGAGGCCGCAAACGGCGAGGCGGAGCTGCGCTCAAGCAGAATCGAGCGCAGGCCACCAGCGTCAGTACAGGTTTCGTCGCCGAAGCGCTAGAGAAGTGCCGCCATGCCGCGATTCACACGCTTTGCGCATTGGCTAGCGCCGCAATTTCCGGCTCCGACAGCTGGCGCGTTTCTACGAGGTTCCGCTGCGCCAGGACGGGCGCCGCCGCGTTCTCCGACAGCATGAAAAACTGACCGACCTTCTGCTTCGGCAACACTGCCGTGGCGTCGAGCTTCGATTCGGAGAGTAGCGGCTTCAGTTTCTCGAGCGCCCGCGTTTCTTTGACGAGGCCCACGAACCAGTTCCGCACGTTCTCCCGGCACTTGTAGTCGAGATCCCCCGGACTCTGTGTAGCGAGCATCACTGAAATGCCCGCAGATCGCGCCCTCTTGAGCAAACTTTCGAGTGGCGTCTTCGTCGGAGGCTTTGAAGTTGCCGGCAAGTAGATGTCGGCTTCGTCGAACATGACCGCCGCCTGGAGCGTGGGCGATGGGGTGCGGCTCGCGAAGCGGTTGAGCTCCAAGAGCAATTGGGAAACCCAGAAGAGGATGGCTGCGTCGTCGCCGAGGAACTTGGTGGAGATGATGCTGAGACGGGTTTTGTCGGGAGTGGCGTGGGGGCCGAGGCCGAAGAGGAGCTCGGCGCTGAGCGTGTCCTTGGCTTGGGCGAGGAGCTCGCCGCGCATGTGGATGGTCGTTTGCAGGTGCTCGGCGAGTTTTTTGAAGTGCTTGGGGTCGACGTGGCTGAGAGGCTCGAGCAGGGCTGGGTCTTCGGAGGCGATGAATTCGACGAGGTTGTTGACGCTGAGGTTGGCCGCGCTGCCGCTTTCGGCGAGGACGCGGAGGGCCTGCATGATGATGGCTTGCTTGGGCTGGTCGGCTTGCGTGTCTTTGAGTCGGAGCATGGCGCCGAGGCCGGCGGCGGCGTCACGGTAGGCGTCGTTGCGCTCGGATTGGTCGAGGTGTTCGAGCCCTGGCGGGAGGAGGGCAATCCCGAGGCCGCGACCGCGTGATTGGCCTGGGGTGAAGACAGCGACGTCGATCTTGTCGAGGAGCTTCGCAAGGGGATCGCCGGGGGAGAGGCCTTTGCGGAGCTCGGGATCGGCGTAGCGGCAGAGATCGCCTTTGCGATCGATCAGCAGGACGGGCGTTCCTTGGAGTAGGAGTTGCTCGAGGATCGAAAGGGCAAGAGTGGTTTTGCCGCTACCGCTGCCGCCGAGGACAGCGACGTGGCGCTTCAAATGCTCGGTGTCGAGGTCGACGCGGAGCGGAGTGAGGGCGCGGGTGGTGCCGATGTGGATTTTGGTGGGGGGCGGCGGGCCCGCGGCGGGCTTTGCGGCTTTTGGCGGGTCTTTCTCCTTCACGGGCGACGGTTTTGGAGTGCCAGCTTTGTTGGGCTTTTGTTTGGCTGCGGTGGCGGGCGTTTTCGACGGCGGCTCCGACTTAGAACCGGTTGCTCGAGGAGCGAGTGGTGCCGCCGAAAACAGGAATTCGACCACGTCGCGGAAGAGCTCGAGATTCGAGACCGGTCGTGCGGTGCGCAGCCACCCCGTCGTCTGGGCAGACAGGCGATCGCGGCGTCCAAGCAGGTTGTGCAGCGCAGCGAGCACCTTGAGCTCCGACTCCTGGGGAGCGACTATCTTACCCCCGCGTTGCTCGAGTTCGCTCATCAGTGTGATGCTGAGGGCGCTGGTAGGGCGCGAGGCGGCGCGCAGGATTTTTAGACGGCGAAACTCAAGGTCGCGGTCGATGCCTGCCGAGGTCATCGCGGCTTTGAGCCTGCTCTGGAATGCGATGTGGTGCGTCTTCTCCAAAAAGCGGAAGCCGTAGTGGCGTTCTCGATCGCCTGCGCTGTGATCGACGACACGAAGGCGCGCGTGGAGGGGTTCGAAGCTGCCGGTTCCCGCGAAGTCTCTATCGATCAACGCGTCCAGGTGGTCCGGCAGCGGATTTTCTTCGATCAGCGCTTCGCACGCGACTTCGATTAGCTTGTCGAGGGCTTCCTCGTCTTGGCGATCGAGCATGCCGGCGACGTTGGCGCTCGCGACGAGGTCGTCGAACTGGCGCTGAACGTCGCCGGTGACGATCTCCGCCGTACCTTTTCCCGTCTCCGTGACTTTGCCGGCGGCCATGCATGCGAGTTGATGTTCGCGGCACGCCTTGAGCACTTCGCGAGGCAGCAATCCGATGCGTTCCTTGAAGAACGATTCGCCGAATGGATAAGCGGGGTAGGGCGGCTTGACTCCGTTCTCCTCGAATGTTCGTGCGAGGCGCCGTTCGATCAAATTCCGGATCGATGCCGCGTCCTGTGCAGGCTGTAGAATTATTGGCGCCTCGAACCGACCGAGGATGGTGGCGTTGGTGCGCGCCTTGAGCACTGCCCAAGTGCCTTCGAGGCAGGAGAGAATCGTGAGGGTGCTGCGCGTCAAGTCCCGGAGTGCCGACAATCCGCCAGCGAGGCCTTGAATGATCCCGAGTGAGGCCTGCTGGCGCGCGGTCGGCTCAGTGCCCGCGTCGACAGCGCTGGCGAGGTTGTGTTCTGCGACGATGGCATCCAGTTGGTCGAGAGCGAGGACGGTGGGCCCGACGAGGCTCATCAACCACGAGAGCCCACGAACGATCTGGTCGGGCCGCTTCTGGCTCTGCGTGAAGCCATGACGGAAGGTCTCGTCTTCGCTGATCGGGAGGCCCTGCAGCCATTGCTGGCCGCGATCCTGGATTTCGAAGTCGTTGGATGCGAGCAATACCAACGCGCGCAGGACATCCTGGTGCTCACGCATCTCGCCGCGATGTTCGGCGCCGAGCCCCTGGATCAGCAGATTGCAGCGGTTGATCAGGCCGGGTGGCCGCGCAGATGCGAGATCTTCGACCGAGGGCGCCCCTTTGACCTTTTCGGTCAGCTTGGACAACAAGCGGGTGGCCTGGGTGACTTTGCCGACCTTTTGGTCGAGCGAGCGGATGTAGCCGGAGCAAATGGTCTCCCAGAACTCACGGATGTCAGTCATGTCCGCGAGCACGAAGAAATGGCCGTGAGTAAGCGACTCCTTGCGGGCCATGCTCAATAGGTGTGTCTTTCCGGAGCCTCCTTCACCGAGGATAGGCAGGCCGAGGGGCGACCCGGGTGACTGCAAGCGTTGGAGCCCGGCCAAGCGGATGTCCAACTGCCGGCGGCTCTCGCGCTGCAGCTCGGGAATGTCGGAGTGAGTGTCGCGCCAGATGCTATCGATGTGGGCTGTCCACTCGAAGTCGGCATTGATCAGGGCAGTGAGGATCGCGTCCATGGCAACTATCCTTGAAAGTAGACGAGGTAGCGGGGGTGGCCTGCGATGTGGACTGCAGCCGCCTCGACTTCGGGCGTGCGCTCCACCGGGTTGTCGAGACCCATGAGCACCACCTTGCCTTGCTGCTGCATAGCTAGCAGAGCCTGGTCGAAGTCGTCGCTCTGAACGCCGACTTGCGGTCGCAGGTCCGAAAGCAGCACTCGCTCCTTCATGGCGCCGTGCGTTTCGCGAAGATAGGCCTCGCGTATCTGCTTTTGGATCGAGTCGAGCGTGAGTGGCTCGGGCGATATGGCCGTCGGATCTTCATTGCGCGCAGTGCTTCGCTTCGGTGGCGTCGCTGCTGCTCGGGCTGCCTTGGCTTTCTTCTGTTCGTCTGCTTTTGCCTTGGCTGCCTTGAGAGCGGCGGCTTTGGCTTTTTTGTCTTCGTCGGCCTTTGCCTTGGCTGCTCGCTCGGCGGCGGCCTTAGCCTTTTTCTCGTCCGCGGCCCTGGCCCTGGCTGCTTTCTCGTTGGCCGCTTTTGACTTCGCTGCGGCCTTTTCCTTGTCTGACCTCTCCTTCGCCCTCTTTTTCTCTTCCGTCGCTTTTGCCTTGGCTGCCCTCGCCTGAGCTGCGGACGGATCGGTCGATTTGGGCTTGCCCGACTTTGCTTTGGGCTTCGCAGGCTTCGGCGGTTTCTGTACGACGCTCATGCTTGTTTCTCCGGCGTTCCGAGATACCGGACGGCATCGCGGAGGTCGTTCAGGACTTGGTTGGGGCTTTCGAGGACTTTGAAGCGGGTGAAGCGGATGACTCGGTAACCGCTCATGAAGAGCTCGAAGTCGCGGCGGCGATCGCGCATGAACTGGCCCAGGACGCAGTGTTCCTGTCCGTCGATCTCGACGACGAGACGTCCAGCCTCCCAAAATAGGTCGACGATCGGGCTCGTGTCGTAGTGAGTCTCGACTCGCCAATTGAACCTGAACAACGGAGCGAGCTCGGCATCTCTGCAGATGTGTTCGCAAAGGAGTTGCTCGGCCTCACTGCCGGGATGCGGTCTGCCGAGCACGGGCGAAACGGAGACCACCGGCTCGGACGGATTACTCTTCTTTGCCTTCGTCGGAACTTCCAGCGGAGGAGGTGGCGGAGCCGGCGCCTCGGTCTCCACGGGCGAGTCGAAGAGGCACGCTGTGTACGTGACGTGGTCGAGCTCACGTTCCTTGCTGAGGGCTGTCGGGAGCACCAGGACAACGCGCGATCGGGTGTTGGTCGCAAGCCATTCGGCACCTTGAGCCAGGGCGCGCAGGCTGACTCTACTCGCTTCCGCGTCGTGCACGGCGATGAGCAGGACGAGGCGATCGGGCTGGATCGCCAAAGCGAGCTGACGGATTTGCTCGCTGTTCGAGAGCTTCTCAATGCTCGGTACTTGGCCCTTGTGACACGCCGCGAGGATCTGTCGGCACGCCGTTCCGAGGACTGGCGGGATTCGTCGCGTGATCTCGTGGGCAGCTGTTTCGAGGTCGCTTTCTGTCCAGCGCTCGCGCGTTGTCTGCATCAGACCGTAGAGCGAGGGGTAGAGCTCGAGCGTGGCCTTCGCGAGCGCGGTCACCAGCAAGCCGAGCTCGTTCCCGAGCGCTGGGACGCGCTGCCAGCTCAGGGTGACGACGCGCGCCGGCTCGCTTTCGGACTCCGCGATCTGCTGAAGCGCGTTGTGTGTGTCCGCGACGTCGCCCGTAAAGACGCTTGCGGGTCTTCCGGGTTGCACCTTGTCCAGCCACCGGTCCAGGTTGTCTGCGCGTAACACGAGCCGCTCCGAACCGAGAACCATATGCAGGCCGACGCATTTACGATACTGAAATCCCCTCTAGCGAATCGACGCCGTCCTCTTCTGTCGTGACAGATTCTCGAGGGCTTGGACTTCGCTGGAAATTCGTTCGGTCGCGGTCCGGCCAGCCAAGGGGGGCAACTGATAGGCACAGTCCGAGTTGGCCTTCCTGCGATGACGCGATGACTCAGGTAAAAGGCGAACCCTAATTTTGACTATGGACAGCCCGGAACAGAGGCCCATGTCCGACGCTGGCGCCCGGCCGCGAGGATCGGCTGCCACCAACGAAAGCCTGGGGAGCCACCACTTGCGATCAAGGGCGTGAGCGTCGCACTCGGTTCAACCCGGGTGGCACGCGGCGGACATCACGCTGAGGGGGTAACCCGCCGCCCTTATTCGCCGATCTCCGCCAGAAGCTCCGCGGCGAACCAGGGCAGCGAGAGCACGCGCTTCAGAGGAAGAATGAGAGACCGACCGCGGATACTGGATAGCCCACGCGCATCGTGAGCGCGAAATTGGGAGTGAAGTGAAAGCGCCCGCCGGCTCCGAACGCAGGCCGCAAATCGACGTTACCACCGTCATGCAAATGGATGCCGAGACCCGGCGCCCCGAATACCGACCACTTGTCCGATAGCCAGAAATTCCACTGCATGGCAGCCGAGAGGTTCCAGTTCTTGTTGCCCGTCCAGTCGGCACCGAAGCCGACGCCGACGCTGTCATTCAGGCGTTTGATGAAGCCTTCGTTTGCTACATTGAAGGTGCCGGCGAAACCAACGCCGACCCCCACTTTGTTCTCGTTGAACGGCGCGACCGCCAGGTGCGGCTCGGCTTCGAAAACGTACGCGGGATGAGCGGTGTCAGATTTGATCTGGGCCCGGGCCTGCTTGGTGACGCAGACCGCCAAGAAGACCGTGAAAAATCCCGTCACTCGCAATCGCCACTTCATTGGAAAGCGCATCACACTACCTCTCTGCTCGTTATGTACCGGCGCGCCGTACTCTTGTGAATTCCGCCGCGCCCTTGATAGTTTAGTTAGAGCAATCTCGACGGCCCGAGAGGCTCACATGAAGCGTGGCAGGGGGCAAGTTTGCGCGCCCCACTGATCCGCCGCGTTGTCGTCCCATTCTCTCTCCACAAACTTGCCAGCGCGAGAAAGCCCTCGATCCACCAATTGGTCCGGACAACGGTTGCGGTAAGGCAGGCGCCCTGCCTTGTGCAGCCAACTGAGGCGATCTGCAGCAGGCACCTCGGAATTGACCTGCCGAACCAACGCGAAGTGCCTTTTCCAAGGTCTGCAGCGAAGCACGGCTTCGCCGGTCAGTCCTTCGCTGCAGCTCTTGCTCGTGCGAAGCCTCAGCGCCAGCCGCGATCAGTTGTGCCGCCTGACCCTTCGCTGCGCCCGAGTTCGAGGCTGGTTCCTTTCCAAAACGCAGGTGCAATGGCACGCTGGCCAACGTCGCTGAACCGTTCAAGCGTCGCTCGTCTTTTCGCCACTCGCCCGGGAGTAACGTAGGACTGAGGCTGCGTATGGAAAATGCATCATCCTCCCTTCAACCGACCGGCCGCTTGTCTCGTCGCGCTCGGGGCAGCGGCCGGGTCGTGTTTCTTGCGGCCCTGCCGCTACTCGGTTGCGGCGGCGTGTCCCGTAGCGCAGCTAACGGCGGCGCGGGACACGACACCACGCGCGTTGAAGGGTGACCATCGCCCCAATCACTTCACCAGCGAATGGGATATCGCCTCACTCCGCCAGTGACCCCGCTCGTCGAGCAGAGGCTTGTGCCGCACCTTGAGCAGGAAGCCCGCGCTGCCGGCTATTTTCGAGCAGTCCGCGTGCTGAGCATTGGCTGACTGTCGCGGCGTCAACGCCGGACGCGGCGCCTAGCGATCCTTCGTGGCCTTGCGACGGCCGCGCCGTAGTTGGGCAACGGTGACGAGGGCGCCGACGAGGGCGACTGCCCAGGAACGATTGATGTCGCCACGAACCGCCGCGGAGCAGCTGCAGCCGCCATCTTGGGCGGTGCTGGTCGCCGCGGTGCCGCCCGATGCGAAGCTGCCGCCAGCGCTGCCGCCCGATGCGAAGCTGCCGCCGGTCGCGGAATGGGTACCGCCGCCGCTGTTGACGCCGCCACTCGAGGTGCCGCCAGTGGAGAAGCCGCCGCCGTTTACTGTGCCACCTCCAAGGGAGGAACCGCCGCCTGCAACGGGGGATGCGCCGCCGTTTGGCGCGCCGGCCGCGGGCGATGTTCCGCCGGCGGCCATCCCGGCCGAGCCGCCACTTCCGCCAGCACCGCCGCCGCCGGGCAACGGATCTTTCGGCGTGAATTGCCAAGAGTCCAGGTTGAAAAGTGAGCCGCTGCCGCCTTTGAAGACGAGGAAAAGATCTTTGGTGCCAGTGGCGCCGCTGACGGTGCAGGTGACGGTTTGCCACTTTTGCGCGCCGCCGGTGCCGGGGACCGCGCAGGTGCCGAGCAAGCTGCCGGTAGCAGAGTCGAGGCGGAGTTCGATACTCCCACCCGCACCCGCTGAAGCGACTCGGGCGGAGAAGGAGACTGCGCCGGTGAGGAAGTTGACTGACTCGATCTTGATCGAGTCGTTACTTTCGATGCTGGTGACGTCTCGGCCGCCGTCACTACAGTCCTCGATTTCGACGCCGGGCGCCCAGGCGATGGTTTCACCCTCGACGCGCTCGTAAGGATTCAGGGGCGCCACGGACTGCGTCACGCCGCCCGAGGTCTTGTTGATGGTGGGGAAGCTGCCATCCGCTTTGTACGTGAACTCCTCCACTGCGACGGAGCGCTTGTACCCGCCGCCACCCGCGAGCTCCTGCGTGTGATAGAAAAAATACGAGTGCCCTTTGAAGTCGATCACGCCAGCGTGATTGGTGAAAGCGTGACCTGACTGGCTATTCATGATGACGCCCTTGTAGGACCACGGCCCGGTCGCCGAAGAGCTGGTCGAGTAACCGATCTTCTCCGGCAGGGGACCCATCGCGAACATCATGTAGTAAAGGTCGTTTCGCTTGTAGAACCACGGGCCCTCTTCGTAGAGCGTGGGCCGGTCGGCGACGCCGCTGCGCTGTCCGAAGCTTTCGGTCGTCATCGGGACTGACTGAACCTGCCCGGAATACGAAATCATGTCGCTATTCAGCTTGACGTACCAAAGCTTCGGGTTGCCGAAGTAAAGGTAGGCTTGCCCGTCGGTATCGATGAAGACCGTCGGGTCGATGTATTGATAATTGCTCAACAGCGGCTTACCGATGGCGTCTTTGAAGGGGCCTGTCGGGCTGTCGGCCACCGCGACCCCAATGGCGTCGGACACGGGCACGAACATGTAAAACTTGCCGCTTCGCGCGACACAGTGCGGCGCCCACGCTTTTCCGCTTGCCCACGAGAAGGTGCGGTAACTCAGCGGTGAACCATGGTCGGTCCAATTGACCATGTCCTTGGTCGAGAACACTCGCCAATCGTTCATGGTGAAAAAGTTGTCCTTGGTGACGTCCTCGTCGTGGCTCGTGCACAGGTAAACCGTGTCCCCGTCGACCATGGGGGCCGGGTCCGCCGAGTAGATATGCTGGACGACCGGGTTGTCCGCGTGCGCGTAGTGGGGGAAGAAGAGCCAGGCTTGCGCGAGCAAACCCGCACCGATGACAGGTAAGCGGCGGACGAATGAGAGCGTCATGTTGGTGAGGACGAAACCCAGGCCCCGGGCAATGGATCTGCCAAGGGCGGGCTTTCTCCAGGCAATGTCGCCAAGGCGTCACTTCCGTCGACGCGAGTTGTCATCCCGAGCGCGCCGCATTCGTTGCTGCGAGGGAAAGGACCTTGACCTACATGACTGCCCTCAGGTCGCCGGGTACGATATCCGCCCTCGTCCCGGTCTCGAAAGCAAACCAGCGCGCGGCGGATCTCGCGGGGCGCCCCGGTTGCGCATGAGTCACTCCGCCGCGCCGAGACCGAGCGTTAGTGAAAGCCCAGCCGCTGTGTACGACGCCGGCTCGGCCTGAATTCCGGACTCAACGCGCGGCATGCTGCCCACCGATCCCAAGAGCCCGAGCGAGCCTCCGTGCAGAGGACCGCTCAGGTGGCGAGCGAAATCGAGCGATAGCATGGCGGTCGCAGACGGATACACACCGCCAGCTTCAGCCCTGATGCCGGTGACGTTGCTAGACGTGCAATCGACGGCGAAGCGCTGGTTGCTATCCAGACAATATTTGCCGTTGGCGTCGAGGCCCGTCGCGGCGGCACTCACTGCGGCGTGAAGCTCGCCCCAGTGACTGCGCGGGGTCACGCGCGCATTGAGGGCGAGCTCGAGCCCGCCGCGAGTCGCCGAGTACGACGCGCCCTCACGTTCGGCACGAGCGTGTGTACCAAAGCCGATCGCCGCGGCCGAAAACCGTTCCTCGGCATCCAGCGCCATTCGATAACGCAGCATTGGCTCTAGGTATCCGTCGCCGCCTCGGTTTCCCGTGTAGCGTCCGCCGACGGATAGGCCTGGCGCTCCAATCCGCTCCCCGGGTTCGAACATCATCGCCAGTTGACCAATAGCCGCACCCTGCGCGTGCTCTTGGACCGTACTGCTCAAAAAATAGCCGGGGACCGCTGCGGCCTGCAGCTCCACCCCTGCGCGCCCGACGGGCACCGCCGACAACCCAGTGGTCGCCGGCATCGGCCCGAGTGTCGTGCAAGCATTGGTGGCGACGCACACCAGCAGTAGCGCAACAGCTCCTCGAGTGGCACTGCCAACGCAGTACGCGGAATCCAGTGAGCGACCAGCAATCTGTCTGAGTGCACATTGCGGTGATGTCATGGCGAACGGTCTGCACTCCGCATGCCGAAGGGACAAGTTCGCGAATTTGCGGGAATTGGCTGTGAACCGTGTCGCTTTCTGTCGACACCCATGTGAATTGTCGACAGCCGCGAAGCGTGCTGCGCGCCAGCGCGCGAATTTGGGGCCTCGTAGACGCGAGCAAGGCCTGTTCGAGCGCGGGATCTTCGATGGTGCCCAGCCGTGAGCAATGGCTACGAACGCTCCCATAGGCGCACACGACCTTCGCGAACAGGACGACAAACTTGGCATTCGTGACAAGAAGCGACCGTGGCCGACAACCAAGGGCACCGTGCGCTATTTCCAAAGTCACTTTGCACCTCGCTCGTCCCGAACAGTCGTATGCGTACGCCTCGGCCTCGCAACACTGCTTGCCAGCGCCAGCCTCGCAGTAACCGCCCGAGCCAAGCCATTCCTGGAGTACCTCAAGCCAACTCCCACTGTAGCCCCGCTCAGCTCGGCGAGCTGGGGCGTGGCCGGAGTGTTGCCGCGCGACCTGTCCAACGGCATCGAGAGCGCCAAAGGCGCGGGCGTCCATCCAGATTACTATTATTGGGACGGACAGATCATCAAGGCCAAGGACGGCAAGTACCACTTGTTCATGAGCACGTTCTCAGGGAACACCAATTTCGGCACGAGCTGGCAGAGCTCCGACGCCTACCACGCTGTCAGCGAAACCAACGTGCTCGGCCCCTACGCACGACGAGACTACATCTATAGCAACGGCGGATCACACAAGGGGCACAACGTGTCCGCGGTCGAGTTACCAGACGGAAGCTACGCGGTCATCGTCAGCGAGGTTGTTCCCTTTACCATCTACAAGTCGAACTCTCTCGATGGTCCGTGGACGGGTTGCCAACCCACCAGCCAGGTCGGTGGGTCCAACATCAGCCTCTTTCCCCGCCACGATGGCAAATTCCAAATCGTGGAGCGCAACGGGACCATCGCGATCGCGGACACCCTGTGTGGCACCTACGTAAAGCAGAAGCCAACGTGCGCCTATACCCAGAACCCTACCGACGCACAGGGTAATCCGGTTGTCGGCAGCATTTACCCGAAGCGGACCTCGATACCGGGGGTACCCAACCCGAACTACATCTGGCAAGAAGATCCGCACATTTGGCGGAGCGGTGGCGTCTACCACGTCATTTATTCGGGTTCCGGAGATCGCGTTGGCTGGCACGTGTATTCGACCGACGGCCTCAATTGGAAGGACAACGGGTACGGGTGGTCTCCGCGGGACTACAAGAAGATCTTCTGTTACGAGGGCACTACCACCTGTACGCAATGGTACAAGATGGAGCGCCCGGGCGTGGTCCTGCAAGACGGTCATCCTACCCACATCACCTGGGCCGTGGCCGACGTCGACAAGGATAACCAGGTCCTACCCGGCAGCAATCACGGCACCAAGATCATCGTAGTGCCGTTCGACGGCGTAACTTTCGACAAGGACTTCGGAGTCGGTGGCGGTGGTGGCTCGGGGACTGGTGGTGCGGGGGCCGGTGGTGGCTCGACTACCGGAGGCGCGGGCGGAAAAACCGGAACAGCTGGCACCGCTGGTAGCACCGGCGGCCGCACTTCAGCTGGCGGCAGCAATAGCAACGGCGGTTCGACGAGTGTATCGGGCACGGGCGGCACGACGACAGTCGCCGCGGGCACGGGCGGCCAAGCCGCAATCGGTGGCGTTTCCAACGGCGCAGGCGGCGCCGTTGCGGTCGGTGGTGCGGTGAGTAACGGTGCCGGAGGACAGTCGTCGACTGGTGGTCGGCTTACTGCCGGCGGCGCGCCAGCGTCGGGCAGCTCGAATGCCGATGCAGCATCCGACACCAGCGGTTGCGGTTGTCGACTCGCGGGCGGGCAAGCGCCATTGAAGTCACTTGCTGTCTTGGTGTTTGTCGGCTTACTGGGCCGTCGGCGCTCCAGGCGCCGAACCCAGTCGACGAGCCAAGTACGGTTGCGAGGCTACTGAGGTAGCGGGTGCCAAGAGATCGCACCGACGCGACGATCGTAGTCAGCGCGCTTCGTTTCGGGCAACCGTTGTCGGGTTACACGTAGCGTGAACCCGCCGTGAAGCGCGCCCTGGTCGACAATCATCCAGTCGAAGATCTCCTCCGCATCGAATGCGAGGCGCTCGCCCACTTTGTGCCACTTCGTTAGTTCGCGTGGGACCTCGAAGAAGAGACCCGAAAAACGCTGCTCCTCCTGGTCATAGGTAACGGAAGTGAGCCACAAGAACACGAACTGGTCTTCGCCAAGCTCGTCGGAAAAATCTGGATCGCGAAATCGGAGCTTCGCCGCACAGACGCGGTCGCCGGGCCGAGCAATGTATGCGGCGAAGTGTTGGATCGTCGCTGTCGCTTGACGGTGGGCGGTTGCCATCTCCGGATCCGAGCGGGCGACCATCCGGAACTTTGGCTCTTCCGAGGGACCTCGAAGGCCGATGACCGACTTTTTCCAAGTCGAAGGATAAAACCTGGCCTTGACGACCGATGCCAGCGCAATGGCTAGAATCGCTCCGCCGACCACCCCGAGGGACCGTCTCATTGTCTGCCCAACTTACCAGGCTTCAGCGGCGGAGCCGAGGGCCAGCGAGGGTTCGTCCGCTGCGAACCGGAGTAGGCGCCGACCTTCTCGTGGGCGATTGCGGACACGGCGCGCCAGCGACTCCGCCGGCGGAGTTGTCGCAAGTGCTGCTGCTCCTCGCGGTGTGCGTCTGTGTGCGGCCGGTCGAACTTGCTCGTGCAGAGCCAATTGCCAGGACGCCGCGAGCCAACACGCGTGGAACGATCGGTCTCAGTTCCGCGCGCAACCCAGGGCGAGCACGGAGCCGATGGCAGGGAACGAGTCAGTTTGAATACGCACGAGGCGGCTCGTGAAGCGGGTGAAATCACGCACCTGCGCGTGTGACCGCGGCACGCTCGTTCACGCTCGTTCACGCTCGTTCACGCTCGTGTGGCGCCCGTGTGCAGATACAAAACACTCCGACCTTCGAGCCGCAATCCGACTTGCTCCGTGTCGTGATGTTGATTGAAGTAAGCGGCACTTGAGTGTTAGTGTGCTTTCCGTTCAGCCGCGTAACGCAAAGGGCCGAGGAAATGGCTTCGTTCGACTATTCCAGGGCTGGGTTATTGGTTTTGGCTTCGATCGCTAGCGGGGCATGCGGCGATGACTCGTTGGGAGAGCGAGAGCCTTCGTCCACGAGCAACAGCACCCAAGGGGAACTCCGACAGGCACGGCCGCGCTGCCCCGCGCCAAGCGGCCCGCGTGCCGCGCGGGTCACCGATCTGGGCGTGCTCGATCCGGATACCTTGTTCCCCGCGAGCCACGCGCTGGCGCTCAACGACGCGGGCACCGTCGTTGGCTACAGTTCGACGCAGATCTCACCCGATCTGGGCGCTCTGCACGCTTTCAAATGGCAGCGGCACACCGGCATGGTCGATTTGGGTACCCTCGGTGGCGAAAATAGCTTTGCCATCGGGGTAAACGACCGCGATCAAGTCGCGGGCAACGCGCAGGCGCCGGATGGTTACCATTACGCGGTGGTCTGGGACGCCCAAGGCCGCATCCACAATCTAGGCACGCTCGGTGGTCGCGACAGCCATGCTTCTGGCATCAACAACCGTGGTCAAGTGGTCGGCGAGTCCGAGAATGCTCGAGGGCAATATCGAGCCTTCATTTGGCATGCCCATACCGGCATGGTCGATCTGGGGCTGCCCGAAGGCGACTTCGCCTACCTCCACGGCATCAACGATTCGGAAGTGGTGATTGGCGCCTGGGTGGTCAACAACGGACCCGCCCAGCCGTTCAAATGGACGAGAGAAGAAGGTCCGAGTGCACTCGATCTCTTGGGCGGCATCAGCGGCGAGGCGTACGACATCAACGCTCGCGGCGAAATCGTGGGCTACATCTACGACCAGCAGCAGTTCGTGGCGGTGAAGTGGGCGGGCGATCGAGCGTGGCGCGTCGCGGATCTTCCAGGCCCCTCGGACGCCTACCCCCGCGCGATCAACCAACGGGGCGTCATTGCTGGCGGTGACACGACCAACTCGGGCTCTACCGCGATCCGCTGGACCAGTAGCGATCGCGTCGAGCGCCTGTCAATCGATGCGATCCAGAGCGATGCCTTCGCCATCAACGATAGCGGCGCCATCGCCGGTGACCGCCTACTCTCCGATCAGACGAGCGCTTGGCGCGCTTTCCTATGGGAACCACGCTGGCCGTGATCGTACCGTCGCACTCGAGAGGGAGCAGCTTCTGGAGTCCGTCAGCCCGCCGGGTCTGAATCTTGGGGTTTACTCCGCTACCCGAGGCGCTATCATCGCCAAACCTCGGGAGGAGTACGCATTGTCTTATTCGATGTTTGGGTGTTGGGCGATCGTCGGAGTTTCACTGTTGTCGACTGCTTGCGGCGATTCCTCTGACAGCTCGGGAGCCGCAGGCGCGAACTCGGGTCTGGGCGGCGGCGCTGGTACTGGCTTTGGCACTGGGTTGGCGGGGGAGAATGGATTGGCGGGCTCCGGATCGAGCGGATCTTCGGGCTTCGGTTCGAGCGGCGCGGGAAACAGTGCTGGAGCCAACAACGGGTCGACTTGTCCTGCGGCGGCACCGTGCGGTGGCGAACTGCTGGGCGACTGGACCATCAAGCAAGCGTGCGTCGAGCTGCAAACGGGTCAGATCGTTGAATCCTGCCCCGGGGCAACGGTCACCCTCTCGCCGATCACGGCCACGGGCATGGTTTCGTTCAAGGGCGACAACACCACCACCTCGTCCGGAACGATCTCGTTCATGCAAACCGTCAAGCTCCCCGTGAACTGCGCCAACGAGGCTCAATGCAAGGCCGCCGGAGCATCGCTGGCTACACAGCCTACGATCAGCAACGCGCAGTGCCTCTACGCCGCCACTGGCTGCACCTGTACCGTGACTTCCACGCAGCCCGTCATGAACAGCGGAACCTACCAAATAGAGGGCACCAACGTGACGTTCACGAGCACCAACGGTCAACCGGTGGTCGATCGTTTTTGCGTCTCGGGCAACACGTTGAGCCTCTACGAGACGCACGCCAACGGCTCGACTGCGACGATGATCCTCACTCGCTAGCGCTCGGCACCGTCGCGCCAGGGCTGAGTTCGGCCCCCACCTTTGGCCACTCGAAGATGGGGGCGCTCGCGAATTCTCCAACGCACCTCGCAGCCTGACCGACTGCCCGCGACACCACAGCTCGTCGAGCGGACGCGGCGCGACCGAAAAAAGGCCGACATCAGGGCTGTACCAAGCTCCGCGGACCTATGTTAAAGGTGCCGCGCGGGTCACCGGAGTGGGGACTTTGTCAAGGGAGTCAATATGCCTGTCATGAGACGAATTGTAGCGGCCTTTGCGGGGGCATTTCTGTGCCTGGCCTGTGCTCACCCGGTCGATGTGCAAGCGTTGTCGCCAGCGCCTCCCACCATCCTGGTGGCTAAGAAGCTGAGCCGACCGTTGTTCATCGTGATGGACCCCGCCTCTGTCAAAGCCGAGTACCCTGCGCCACGCATCGAGAAGATCTCGAATATGCAAGCGTTCGTAACCCGCGATGTCGTCAAGGTCATGAGCGAGTACTTCTCCGAAGTGAAGGTCGTGCCCTCCGCAAGCGCCGTTCCCCCAGGGGATACAGCCGTCGCCGTCGTGAAGGTGGACGCTTTCAAGGACGAGCACGTGATCCTCAGCGGCACTAGCTACACCGTGCTCGTCATGACATGGAGCTTTGCATTGAAGACGCCCGACGCCGAGGACTACCTGTTCTCCTTCGCGGGGATAGCGAAGAGCCGGCCAAACGAACCGAGTTGGGATTCAGCCGTGACTACGATGCTAGAAAATGCCCTGACCGGCCTTCTGGATGCCTGGGCCAAATCTGGAACCACCGAGAAACTGAGGTCGTCCGCCACTCCGTCATGAACCCGGGCGTTGCGACGGCGCTCGTGGCCTACGGTTTAGGGACGACGACTTGTCTCCGCTCGCGAATCCACGGCGTTACCTTGGGCGGGCGACCGCGGCGTCGCTCCTATTGCACGAGTTGGTGCGAATTCGCTCAGTGGTGCCCCTGTGCGCTGGTCGTGCTGGGACGGGATCTCTGTTTCATTTCCGAATGAAAGCGTGCTACTTTGGCGCGCGGTGGAGGTGGTGGTGGTGTCAGCGAAAGGGGTTGTGCAGTGAATATTTGCATCAAAATTTCCGCGGTCGTTTGTCTTTCATTTCTCGCGGCATGCGGCGCCGAAAATGACGCGCAGCCGAGTTTGACTTCCGAGCAAGCCGCTCAGTCGCCGGATGTGGCGCCTGTTTCGGATGCCACGTCCGTTTCGGCAGCGGCGCCTGTGCCAGTAGCGGCACTAACGCTCGAGAACGGCAACGTCGTAGAATTTTACAACTTTGGTCGGCGCGTGCTGATGAGCGAGATCGGTTCGGTGAAAAACCCGCCAGCCGCGACGCCAAAGGGGCGATTGAAGATCGATCGGCTGGTCGACACGTGGAAAGAACTCGCTCCAAACCAGCCCGTGCCAGCGGCACTTAGTGAGCTCCAGGACAGGTTGATCCGTACTGCGCCCGCTGGTTCGCAGGAGCGCCCGATCAGCGTGGGGCAGACGCAGATCCGCGGAGAAGTGCTGAAGCTCGAGGAAAAGACGACTTTGCCGAGCGCTCCGGGAGTCGAGCAAACTGGCATCGTGCGTCAAGCAGTACCGCAAGGGTGCAACAACGGCTGCTGCGACTATCCGTGGCTAGCCACCTTCGAACAATGCGCGGGTGGCTGGGACTATTCTTGGTTCCTTTACAACTACGGTTGGAGTTACGCGAACGTCCCGAACGCCGAGATCTACAAGGGTCTCGTTTGTTCGGCTGTTGGAACCAGCACGTACAAGGTCAATATCGTCGGCGAAGGCCTGGGCGGAACGTGGGCCGTTCTGGAAGCTCATTACCGAACCTGGTATTGGTACGACGATTATTGCCTATGGTTCTGCTCGAACGAAGACATCACTAGCAGCGTCAACACGTCGACCAATGCTCACCTTCATACCTACTGCGGGATGGTCAAGTATTGAGCTCGACGTAAGCAGCGAAGGTTGCTGACAACAGCGGCAGACCGAGGACCGCGCCAATGGGCGGCGACGAACCCCGACGCTGGGGGCTCCCCAGCTTACACGAGCCTCTGCGCCGGGGGCGCGCCCAAGCCCGGCAAGCTGAGCTACGGCGACGACGGCCCTTGGCAAGAGCCTGCGTACGACCACAACGGCGTGGATCGATGTCTCGCGCGTGCTTGCCTCCGTGACACCCCGCTCGAGTGCCTGCAGACACTCGAGGAGATGCCTGCTTGCGACGGCAGATTTCGATGTGCGCATCCTGCGGCTGCGTTCGTCTACGGAAATGGCGACCCGCACATCGAAGAGGTAGTACCGACGGCGAAGCCCCCGACCGTCGATGAGTTCATTTTACATGCTCTGTCGGGCAGCCGAAGGTAATGCTGAGCTTGCTGGCGCCCGCCGTGCTAACGGCCTCGCAAGTCGAACCCTTGAGTACGACCGTTGGCGGCGTGCTGGTTTCGTCGAGCTCCCAGCCATCGACCGCGCCTGCCGGGATCGTGCGACCATCGATGATGACGTTGATTTGGTCATGATCTGGCGGGTCATTCTCGAGCACGAGTGAGCAAGAGGTAATCAGGCCAGTGGTGATATTCGTCAGCACCTGACTCAACGCATTTACTCCTCCGCTCGCGCTCACCGCGAAGTAGCTGGGCGGCGCAGTAGGATTTTGGACGCCGCCGGCAGTCGCAACGGCGTCGAGTGTGTCGCCATATGCCTCGGTGCCGGGAATGCCAACGACGATGGTCTTCACGTTCGCCTTCGCCAATGCCTCGACCATTGCTACGGTTGCTCCGTCGTCGAGGCACTTGCCGGGTCCCGCTGGGTCGATCTTCGGATCGCAGCAGTTCGTCCCGGTTGGGCACAGCCCATCCATATTGACGGTGCATGTGTCTGCCTCGCACGACAGCGAGTCGTCGCAGTTGGGGCCACCGTCAGTCGCCAGCAGCACGTAGTGCTTGCCGAGGAGCGTCTTTCCAGCGCCTTTCGTGAAGTAGGACAAAGCCCGGGCCAGGGCGGCCGCAGTGGGCGTTGCACCGGCGGGCGAGTTTTCCGCCAAGGCGTTTTCGATTGCGGTCTTGGTGGCCGCGCTCGACCCCACTTCGACGGTCGGAACGCTGCTCGAGGGCAGCTCGCACCCATTCGCCAAGGGCACCGTAGCTGCGCCAGAGCTAGGGAAAAAATCCAGGCCGAAGGCGACATTGCCATCGGTTGCGTCGACTGCGGAGCGCAACGCGCTTCGCAGACCATTCCACTTGGTGTCGCCAAATCCTGTCGGCGTGACGTTCATGCTCAACGATTTGTCGACGACGAGCAGCACCTGAACCTGTTGCGGGCCTGCGGCGAGAGCTACGCCACCGCAGCTGACCCCACGGTCCCCGGCCGCACCGGCGTCGCCATTGCCGACACCAACGTCGATCGATCCGGAACCCGCGCTGGCGGCCGCGTGCCCGGCAGCGCCTCCGCTGCCAGCGGTACTTCCGGAGCCGTCGAGTCGACTTTCCTGCGCTGAGCCGCACGCGACCGCGCAGAGCACCGCGACAGGTACGCCCCAAACAAGTGAGCTGATGTTCATCGTTCAACCCGCCGGGTAACGGCAGATGCCGCCGTCGCACGGAACTGCGTTACAGCAGTTCGCCGCCTGATTGCACTGCTGCCCGTACTCACCGCAGGAGGTATTTCCGCCGGCTCCGCCGGTGTTGTTGGCTCCGCCGGTGTTGCTAGCTCCCCCGGTGCCCGGCGCTCCTCCCGCTCCACCGCCGCCATCGGTCTTCCCGCAGGTGCCTAGAGTCGAGCCCGGAGCCGTCAAGCACAGGGTGCCTGTGCAGCAATCGCCATTGATGGTGCAGGAGCCGCCCGACGGTGAGCAAGTCGTATCGGTCAAGCAGCGCAGCGCTCCCTGAGCGTCAGGAACGCACGGCACGTCACCGCAACAATCAGCAGCCGACGCGCAAGTCTCTCCGCCCGCCCGGCACTCGGTGCCAAGCCCGTTACAACGGGGCACCCCCAACCCATCGAGCTCGCAAACGCCGCCCTTTGCGCCCAGGCCGCCGCAGCAGTTCGCACGGGCCGAGGAAATACTGCAAACGTAGTCTTTGAAGTGACAGACGTTGCCTTGGGGGTTGCACGCGCCGCCCGGGCTCGTGCCGTTGGACGGGTTGCGACACAAGCCAATGGTCTTGCCCGCCTCGATCTCACAGACGACATTGCCATAACCGGGCAGCGTCGTGTCTTGTGTGCCACCACAGCAGTCGGTGTTCTTGCGGCACAAGTTCCCTGTCACGCGACAGCCGCTCGCCGGCTGGCAGATCTTGACTCCCGAGGGGCCAAACGGAGCACACAGGCGGCTACAGCAGTCGCCGCACCCGTTGCACACAGCGCCGTCTACGCCGGAGCAAAAAGTCGAGCCCGTAGGCGGGCTATTGCAGGTCCCGAGGGTACTACCGGAGGCGATCGTGCAGCCGCCCGTGCAGCAATCCTGGTCTCGAGCGCAGACATCGCCGGATTGAATGCAGTAGGAGACCGCCAGCGCACACTTGCCCTCGGCCGTGCACGTCTTCGAACAGCATTCACTGCCGGTGGTGCACGAATTGCCGGACGTCAGGCAGCTCGTATTCAGAGGCGCACACACGCCCTTCGTACACTGGCCGCCGCAGCATTGGCCATCGGCGGTACAGCTTTGAGTGTCCGACACGCACGCCGCTGCCGCGCACTTGTTGTTTTCGCAGCGTAGGCCGCAGCAGTCGGTCGGCGAAGAGCAAGCTTCATTCGCCGCGGCGCAGCTGGTGAGTACGGACGCACAGGTGTTTGTCTTCGGGTTACAGACGCCTGAGCAGCAATCGCCGCCGCCCGCGCAGAGCTCGTTGAAAGCCTTACAGGAACTGGTCGCGCCACTCGCGCCTGGGGAGCCTGCGTTCGACGAACCGTCTCCCCCGCTACCTCCGCTGTCCGTTGTTCCCGCTTCTCCGGCTGCCGCTCCAGCGCCGTCCGCACCGGCCCGCAGCCCGCTCCCGCCGTTTGCGGTGGCACCGGCTCGCCCAGACCCGGTGCCCCCGAGCCCACCGCTACCATCACCAGGGAGGTTTCCGATCCCGGATAAACCAGCAGATCCCTCAGCGAGATCCGTTCGGGAAGAGCTGCACGCCGCGGCAATCCCCGCCAGGGCGAGGAACAGGGCGGCTACAAATCGCTTCTTCAACATGAGTCAAAACCTCCGACAGGGACACGTCCGAGGTTCGTGGCAAAGAAAGTCCAAGATTATGAAACGTCCCAACGGTTTGCAAAAAAGAGCTGCTGAGGGGTAGCAGCGAAGGCTCCTGTGTAGGCAACCGCTAGTGCTGCTCCTTGCGGGGTGCGTCATTGCGCGACCGGTCGTGCTCGCGCCTTTGGCGCTGCGCGCGCCCGGGACCCTCAACGCCGGACGCGGCGCCTCGATGACGAGCCGCCGCGCGCGGCGGAGGGTCCTAGGGCGGCGTCTTGCTGAGCTGTCAGTGCTTGCCGGGCTCGAGGTTCGGGAAGATCGCTGCTGAGGGTCCATGCCATGCGCCCGAGCAATGACGTCAGAATGCCCACCCAAAGAAACTGCGGGCACGCCTCGAATCGTACGCGCGCCCCGCTGGTACCGCGCGACACGCCCGTTCACCCCCCAAGCAACCTCGAGCAATGGTTCAGCTTGGCTTTACGCGGTAACACGGCACGTAGTTCCCGCTGATTTTCATGCGCCCTTGCTGAACGAAACTGTCGAGCAGCCGATCGAGGGGCCCAGTGATTTCCGACTCTGCCGTTATCTCGAAAGGGCCGAATTGCTTGATGCGAGCCACCGTCGCTTGCTTGATGTTGCCGGCGACGATGCCCGAGAAGAGCTTCCGCAGCTCGCGGGCCAGAACGAACCTCTCTTGGTCGCGATGCAGACGCAATGCGGCCATATTTTCGTGCGTAGGTTCGAAAGGCCGCTGTAGCTCGGCGTCAACCACGAGCTCGCTGTGATAGTACATCGGTTCTTGACGCTCGAAGCGCCGTGTCGCGGCAGCCTGATGGCCAGCCACCGCGGCGCGGGCCACCGCGACGGGAGAGTCGGTGATGATCTGGTAGTGGCGCCGCGCTTCGTCGCCCAAGGTCACTTTCACGAACTCGTCGAGGGCCTCGAAATAGCCCGCCTGCTCCTTTCCAGCCGTGAGAATCATCGGCATTTGGATGTCGCGGTTGCGCGGATCCATCTTGAGTGCGAGCGCGTACAAGAGCTCTTCTGCCGTGCCCGGTCCGCCGGGGAATATGATTAAACAGTGCGCGACGCGCACGAACGCTTCTAATCGTTTCTCGATGTCGGGCAAGACCACCAGTTCATT
Source organism: Polyangiaceae bacterium (assembly GCA_035273265.1). Lineage (GTDB taxonomy): Bacteria > Myxococcota_A > Polyangia > Polyangiales > Polyangiaceae > PMG-095. The sequence goes on along the minus strand of DATEPG010000467.1, from coordinate 7,418 downwards.
GACAATCGGATTGGGCGGCTCAGCGGCGACGATGCCTGGTTCGGTGATGCCGATAAAACGCCCCGGCAGACGGCGTTGCTTGGCCAACCCCAGGTTGGCGCCTTTCATCGGGCCTTTCATCGCGCCGGGCCCGCAGCCCGTGACTACACCCAGCCGCCGCAGACCCAGTTCGTAGCCGACTTGCTTGGTGTAGTCGTACTCGGCCGAAGAAATCGAGTGTCCTCCCCAACAAACGGCTAAGCCAGGCTCGTCTGCCAGCCGAAATAACGAGGCATTGCGTAGCAGTTGGAACACAGCCGAACTCGGGTCTTGCTCGCCGACTTGGGTGCTCATCCAAATGAAGTCGCGCAGCACTGCATACAGATGCTCGCGAATGCCTTCGATCAACTGTCCCTCCACGAACGCGCGCGCCGGCGCCTGGCTCAGTTCCAAGAGTATTCCTCGCGAAGTGGGAACCAGCGTGACCTTGAAGGCCGCGTATTGGGAAAATAGTTCGCCCGGGTCATCACTGTCGTTGCCCGTGTTGAGCACAGCCAGCACGCATTGGCGAAAGAGCCGCCGTAGGGCAGGATCGTCCGCACTCGCGCTCAAGCGAGCCAGCTCGGAACGCGAAAGAATCGGCATGCTCGGCGGCGGAGTGATTGTAGCTTGTTCGATGATCGAGCTCATTTCGCCATCATGGTTCTAGCGCGCCATGTTGTCACCCGCTCCGGGTTGCTTGCGCTACGCATACAGCACGCCGTGAGGAGCAAGCCCCGGATGTAAGAGCCAAGCCGCGAGCCTCGCGCTCCTCGGGTCAGGGACCCCTCCACGTATTCTTTGGTCGTGAGCCCGACCCTCTCCGCACCGGCGTGAGCGGCTACGGCGGGTCGTCTCGGCGCAACGTTTCGAGCACGACGACGACCGCAGCTGCTGCGCGGCCCGCGGCCGTGAACGCCAGGTAGGCTCGAAGCGGGCCCCGTAGGGCACGCTTTGGGTTGTCGAGATGCACGCCAGCGTGAGCGATGAGCACGGCCAGCAAGCTGCCGCGCGTCCGGTGGAAGACAGGTCAGCTGCGGCGCACCTCGTAATGCAGCTCGGCGAAACCGCTGCCGACCTGCCGTGCCGAAAGCAGACGAAGTGGAGGGGTCGTGGCCCGTCGCGGGAACAGCGGCTTGCCCCTGCCGAGGGTGACCGAGCCGACCTGGATGAACAGTTCGTCGAGCAAGCCGGCGTCGAAGAATTGCCCGGCGAGATCTCCGCCGCCGACAATCCAGATGTTTTTCGAGCCCGCCGCTTGGCTCATCTCAGCGTGCACGGGTCGCACATCGCCTTGGGCGAAGCGCGTGTTCGCTCCTGCAATCGGCGGCAATACCCGAGTCGAGAAAACCCATGTTGGTTGGCTGTAAGGCCAGGCGGACCCGGTATCCGCCGCGACCTTGTCGGCATGGCGCAGCATCCACTCGTAGGTTGCCGAGCCCATTGCCAAGGCACCTACCTGCTCGATGAATGCGGGGTAGCTCGTGTCGTTCACGTCGCCCAGCGGAAACAGCCAATCCAATGAGTCATCTTCGGTGGCGATGAAGCCGTCTAGGCTCGTGGCGGTATAGTATTGGGTCTTCATGATCTGTAGACTTCCCGCTCGAGCGCACAATGCATATAGGCGTCCGCGTTTTTAGTCGTGAGGCACGGGTGGCCGCGGCGCTGTGTGCTTCCGAGCGTCGAGTTCCTGCACCCGCTGAAGCCACGCGGGTCGGTTGGCGTAGCTCCCCATCGGAACCTTGCCGCCCGCCCATGGCGAACGATGCCGCAATCGAGAAGTCCGCGAGTGTCAGGCAATCGAGGGCGAGCCACGAGCGGCCCGCGAGCTGTGCATCCATAGTCGCTTCTCATGAGCCGGAAGCTAGTCGAACCGGTGACACCATTATGTCAGGTATTGTCGCGACCCTCAGCGCGGCCAATTTCTCATCCAGACCCCGCTCTATCTCGTCCGTTCGAGCTGGATTCAGCGTTGGGCAGGGAGGAGTATGGAGAAGATGAGCGCCACTCTTCGGTCGATTTCGTCCACGCATTCGGACGATTACGGTCTTCGACGAAGTTGGAAGGGTGACTCGCTCGTGAAAGTTCGCACGGACTCGTGCGCGGCTCCGCCGGAACGCATGCAGGTTCTACGACGCGACGATGCCGTCAGGTGCGTCGTCGGAACCAGGCAGGTAGAACACACCATAAAGGAAGCGGTGGTCGAGGGCGACGCGCACGACGTCTTGCATGTGGCCGACCACTCCAATACTCAGAGAGTCCTCGCCACCTCGCTATCGAACTCAGCCAATCGATTTCGCCGCACGAAGCTCGCCGAGGAGCGTTTGCGGTGTCACGCCCGCGATGGCACGAAATTCAGCGATCAGATGCGCTTGGTCGTAGTAACCGGCGGTGGCAGCAATGGTCGCCCAGCCTGGACGCATATCCTCGCGTGCAGCATGTAGCGCGCGACGAAAGCGTGCGAGCTGCGCGAACGCTTTCGGACTCACGCCGAAGCTCTCGTCGAATACGCGACGGAGGTGCCGCGCGCTGACTCCAAGCTCGGCGGCGACGGTATTCACGTTGGCCATCGTCAGGCGGCGGGTAGCGTCGAGCAGGATTTGGGTGCGGCCATTCTGGCCACCGGCGCGCGCGACACGCGCGAAGCGGCCGCAATTCTGGAAGGCGCAATCAACGAACATTCGTGATGGCCCGTCTTCACCTCGGATCGGCGCAGGCGGCGCTCGGAGTGCTCGTCCATGGACAGCGCCGCCACGGCGGACTGGATGGCGCCTCGCGGCAAACGAGGAGCGTCGATCGCGTTCACCAGTGGATTCTGAGGGACGGCGCGCCTTTGCGCAAGCTTCGGCCCCGGATGTCCGTTTCCTCCAATCCATAGCGGACGCCGATCACTACATCTCGTGGATGAAAATCCTCGTCACCGGAGCCACTGGAAAAATCGGAAGCCGACTCGTGAAACGACTTGCTCAGCGCGGAAACCGCGTCCGTGCCCTGGCGCGTGATGCGACACGCGCCGTGGACGTGCTCGGGGACGGTGTCGAGCTTTTCAAGGGAGATCTGCTGGACGCGGATTCGCTTGCTGCGGCGGTGCGCGGCATCGAAGCCGTGGTCCACTGCGCCGCGTTTTTCCGCGGAGCGACGGCTGAGCAGGCACACGCAACCAATGATGTCGGCACTCAGCAGCTGGCGAACGCCGCCCGTGCCGCCTCCGTGAAGCGATTCGTCTTCACGAGCACGGGCTTGGTTTATGGTCCCAATGGCGGCCGCCCGGCTCGCGAAGACGACCCTTGCAAACCGGTCGACGCCTACCCAATCAGCAAGCTCGCGGCCGAGCGCTTCCTGCTTGCGACGGCAGATTTCGATGTGCGCATCCTGCGGCTGCCGTTCGTCTACGGCGATGGCGACCCGCACATCGAAGAGGTGGTCCCGATGATGCGCAGCTTCCCCCCGGCCCAACGCATGTCGATCGCTCACCACGCCGACGTAGCAGAAGCCGTCGCTCTCGTGCTCGATGCGCCTTCTCCCAGGCACCGCATCTACAATGTCGTAGACGATGAAGCCCCCGACCTCGCTACGCTCTTTGCGTCGGTCGGAGCGCCCCCGCCCGACGGCTCGAACCCAGAGCGCGCGCGCGCCTTCGAGTCAGTGATGGACGGTCGTCGAATACGCGACGATCTCGGCTTCAACCCCAAGTTTCCGCGGCTCGCAGACGCGACGCCGCGGAGGCATCAGGCATAAAGGCATACTGCTCTGAGGCATCGCCCCGATGCTCTGGAGAAAGTGCTGGGCCGCGATCGGAACGATCGCGTCGATCGCAGCGACCCGTTGCTTGCCGTTGGCGACATCGAGAACGCTCGCGAGCATCCGAGCCGCGATCGGGGGTCGAGCACGTGCACGCTCAACGTCGGGAGTGAAACAGCGCGCAACAGTGGGTTGGTTGCTCCTTGCGGTGAGCGTCACTGCGCGGCCGGGTCGTGCTCGCGCCTTTGGCGCTGCGCGCGCCCCCTCGCCACGACTGGCTGCGATCGTGAGGACGTAGCGCGAGCCGCAAATCAGCTCGGGCTACGCGCTGCTCGTACTCTCAATCATTGGCAGGTCCGGAGGCGGCGTCACAAATCTGCTTTGCTCGAGCTGCTGCCGGTAAATTCTGGGCGAGCTGAGCGAGTTCGGCTCGACCCTCCGCTACACGCTTGAGCGAGCACAGCGCTTGAGCTCTCACGGCGCGTCGCTCCACGCTGAGCACTCCATTCGGAAACTTGCGCTGGTGTTCATTGATCACTCGCAGTGCGTCGGAAGCCCGACCCGCGCGCAGCGCGGCAGCGGCACGAGACAGCAACGCGACCTCTTGACTCATTCCGTCTTCGGGTGGGGTCGGTGTCGGCCGGGGAGTCGTCACTCCGGATGGAGAGTCTGCCGGCGGCGCGGCAGCCGACACTGGGACGCGCGGCGCAATCGGTGGCTCGACGTCTGCGCTGACCGACGCCGATGCGCTCGCAGCCGGCGCAGTACTTACTCGTGGAGCGGGCAGAGGAGCGCGCGACCGAGCCAGGATAAACGTGACTCCACCAACGAGCGCCAAACCGACCGCGAGCGGCGCTGCGAGCCGCCACGGACTCGTGCGAATGAGCGGCGCTTTGACGGGAGTCGCGGCAACTGCATCGAGTAAGGCCTCAATCCGCTCGCGCTCCGCTGCGGTCGGTCGAAGGCCATCGCGACCACTCTGGAGCACCGATCGAGCCCTTGGACTAAGAGGAGCCATGAAGATCATCTTTCCTTGTTTCTCGCTTCGTGTCGCGCGAGTGCCAGATCGAACTGGTGCCTCGCGCTGCGCAGCCTCGAGTAGGCTGTATTGAGAGGGACATCGAGGATTTCGGCCGCTTCGGGCACCGATAGCTCCTCGATTTCCACGAGCGCGAAGAGTTCCCGCTTCTGCTCGTCGAGAGTTTCGAGCAGGCTCATCAGCAGCCGCACGGCGTTGCTCCGCTCGGTCTGCTCGAATGGGGTGGGTTCTAGCGATAGGGCCTCTCGAAATAGGGAGGCGCCTGGATGCACCGGCTCATTGCTCCGAACCGTACGGCGATGGCTGCTGGCGACGCGGCGGACTACGCCGTAGATCCAGCTTCGTAAGGATTCTGGCTTTTGCAACGTGTGCAGTCGCGAGTGAATCACCATGAAGACTTCCTGAATCACGTCTTCCATCTCGCTTGGAGCTGTGCCGAAACGACGCACAGTCGACCAAACGAAATTGAGGTACTCGCGATGTAGCTCTTTGAAGGAGGGCAATTCGGGCGGGGAAGGCATGTGACTCGGCGCGGGGATCGGTCCCGGCCCGACGTGGCCGTGTTCCGCCGTCTTCAACAGATGCTGCAGTAGGCTGGACGGTCACGCCCCGTCACAAAATCCACTCGAGGCCCACGATTGCCGTAGCCGCTGCCGGCGAGAGACGCTCGATAGTGCCCACCCCCCCCAAGTGCACCACGGGGCGCGCGGTATGGATCTCGCCGTCCACGCCGAGGACGATGCTGAGCGGCGGTATCACGAGCAGACGGGCTTGAACGCCGAGACCTGCCGAGATCCAGGCCGCTCGAGGCGCCTCGGGCGCAAGGTTCGGCCCTGCGCCGCGAGCTGAGAGGTACTGCAAGGACAGCACGGCGCAGGGCGCGAGCTCGAGGCGCGCCCCCCACACCTTGCGGCAGGCACGTAGGCCGAGGCTGACGCGCTCGAGCTCCACGGTATACTCGTCGAGTAGCAGCCTACCCGTACCACGCTGAGACGACCACAGCGCTCCTTCGGCCAAGAAGCGCCAATTATCGTACGACACGCCCGCGCCGACCCCAAAGCCTGGACTGAGGCCCGGAAGCGGGCCCAAACTGAAAGCGCCCAGCGGCAACCTGAGAAGGCCGTGAAAGCGGCGTGGCGGCAGCGACTCTGTCGAATCGGCTGCAACCGGGGCCGGCGGCAGTCGTTGCGCTGGCGTCGAGACTTGGTCCGCAGCTGGCCGCTCACCCGCCGAAGCACCGTCTGCGCGGCGTTCGCTCGGCGCAGCTTGTGTAGCCAGTCCGTCCGGGCTGGGCTCGGACAGGGAGTCTCGGGGGTGGAGCGAAATGGCGAGCCAGAAAGCGGTCACCCCGGCTAGGTCGTCACACGATTTCCCGTCTACGTTCCGTTCGCCAACGAGATCGCCGGAGTGAGTGATGAGCCGCAGGTGGAACACGCCGTTGCGCTGGGCCGTGATTTGGGCTTCGGCTACGAGCGGCGCCATCCTACCCGGTGTGCGGCCGACGATTTGACGGAGGCGGGCAAGTACCGCCTCCTTGGTGGGGCAGCCCTGAATGGCATCCCAGGTTAGCTCGAGTGGCACGGCATCTCGAGCGCGTGCGTGCGCGGCCCAGTGTGTCCCCGCTGCGGCGACCAGCAGCCCCAGCAACGCCTTGGGCCTCCGCTTCCGATCAACGGGCAGCACTGACCGAGACGTCATCCACATAGATGGTTGAGGCGGAAGGCATGAGGCTGCGGATGGCGGCGAGATTGCCGACGTACCATTGACCATAGAGCGAAGGCCTCGCACCGTCCGTAACGATCCCGGTTTCCTCGAATAAGAGGACGTCATCCTGATAAAGGGACACTCGTCCGCTGTCGTCCGTGGCGCGCTCCAAGATGAACTTGATACGAAACCAAGACCCGATCGGAATGGGGACCGTCCGCTTCATGGGATAGTGTTGGCCGCCGTCCAAGGGACTGTAGACGGCGAGCATGAGCGCTCCGTTGGTCCCGCTCACGAGGCTGACATTCCACAGCGGCTCCTGAGAATCTTCGTCATTTCCTCCCTCGAAATACCAGAGGTTCCAGTTCCCGCTCGCCGCGGCGCTGGCCGGCACGAAGTACCAAGCTTCGTAGCTGGCGGCCTTCGGTAAACCGCCTTGGCGCACGCAACGTGCCTGGAGCGCGGCCTCATCGGCAGCGTTCACGGTGAATGCTGCCGCGTAGCGCCCAGAGTGCACCGGCGAGGTAACGATCTCGAAAGACGCTTGGGCGTCGTCGTAACAGTACCCGGCCGCCTGCGTATAATCGCAAAATTGGTTCTCGAATCCGCTGGACCACGGAACCGCAATCGGGTCGGTCCGCGCGGGTACGGGAGGCGTCGAGGCGTCGGTGGGGCAGACTACGTCACCTGCTTCGAGCTTGAGCTCGCAAGCGACGAGTCCACTGAGCAGAGCGGTGAGCGCGAGCGTCGAGCGGATGAGCTGTCTCGTTGCGCGCGCCACTGCTGCAGTCTGCCCCCGGCTTTTGGAGCCGGTCAAATAGGGTCGACGAAGCACAGCAGTCTCCATTTCGAGCTGCGGTGGTGTCACGAGCGGGAAGCTCGGCATCGGCATTCGGCCAGGGAGTAGAAACGGAGC
>DATEPG010000466.1:0-22398 GCA_035273265.1 Polyangiaceae bacterium | reverse complement strand
AGTAGCGAGCCGCACTCGTGGGTTGCGTGGCGACTGGATGCTGTGGAAACCTCCGGCCCATGCGCACCTCTCGTATTCCGTTCGCAGCAGCCCTCGTCGTGAGCGTTGGCCTCGCGGTCGCTTGCGGCGGCGGATCCAAGGGAACTCAAAGCGGCTCGGGAGGTGCCGGGCCTGCAAGCGCAGGCACCAGCGGTGCGGGGGGCCAGGGCGCGGCCTCCGGATCGAGCGGAGCTCAGGCCGGCAGCATTGGCGCGGCCGGGGCGGTCGCCGGGCTCGGCGGGCAGGGAGGTAACGCTGCTTCTGCGGGGAGTGCTGGAAGCGCGGGCAACTCCGTACTGGGCGGGGCAGGCGGAGGCAACGCTGGCGGAGCGGCTGGAGGCGCAGCCGGCAGCGCCGGGGGGGCGAGTGGAGCAAGCAGCGAGCCGCCAAGCTGCTCGGCGACTGGCCCGGGCCTCACCACGTGCGGCAAGAGCGGGAACGAGAGCTGCTGCACCAGCCCGTTGGTTGCGGGCGGTGCTTTCTTTCGCACCTACACGAACACGGGAAGCGGCGCGACGGGCACCGCGGACCAAGCGACCGTCAGCTCGTTTCGCCTGGATAAATACGAGATCACCGTGGGGCGCTTTCGGCAGTACGTGAAGTACCTGAGCGGCGGCGGTTCGCCGCCCGCCGCAGGCAGCGGCAAGCACACGCATTTGAATGGCGGCCAAGGGCTGGCGAACAGCGGAAGCTCCGGCACCTTCGAACCCGGTTGGGACGCCGCTTGGAACACCCGGATCCCGAGCGGCGCGGGCGCCGTGACGCAATGGAACACGCAGCTCAAGTGCAACAAGTACGGGACCTGGACGGACGAGCCCGGCGCCAACGAGCTCCTGCCCCTCACGTGCCTGAATTGGTGGGAGTCCCACGCCTTCTGCATCTGGGATGACGGCTTCTTGCCGAGCGAAGCGGAGTGGAAGTACGCCGCCGCGGGAGGCGACGAGCACCGCGTGTATCCGTGGGGCTCGATGAACCCGGGAACCGAGAACCAATACGCCATCTACGACTGCTGCTACCCCGACGGGCAGTGCAAGGCATTGGGTGGCCCCGAGTGCCCGGGCTTCATCAACGCCGCGCCCGTGGGCTACGCAGCGCTCGGGGTCGGCCGCTACGGGCAGCTCGACCTAGTGGGAAGCGTTTTCGAATGGCTCGTGGATCGCTACGCGAGCTATGTGAGCCCGTGCCTGGACTGCGCGTACTTCGGCGCAAGCTCCTCCAACCGCGTCTTGCCGGGCGGAGGGTTTCGCACCACCCTCATGCCGTACTTGCAGTCGTCGAACCGCAGTGCGGTCTCCTATGCCGAGACCTTCCGCGGTGACTTCGCGGTCGGCGCGCGCTGCGGACGGAAACCCTAGCCGGCCGCCTCCGGCTCAAGGTGCCCACGACTTCTTGCTGTGCTCGGGGCGCTCGCGACCAAAGACCAGATAGAGCACCGGCAAGACCACCAGCGTCAGCAGGGTAGAGGAGATCACGCCGCCGATCACGACTGTCGCCAGCGGACGCTGTACCTCCGCGCCGATGCCGGTGTTCAGCGCCATGGGGACGAAGCCCAGGCTCGCGACCAGGGCCGTCATCAGCACCGGTCTGAGGCGACGGTGGGCTGCGCTGTGGACGGCTTCGGTTAGCCCGACGCCTTGCTCGCGAAGGTGTTGCACTGTCGAGACCAGGACCATGTCACCCAAGACGGACACTCCCGACAACGCGATGAAGCCAACGCCGGCTGAGATGCTAAAGGGCAAATCACGCAGCCAAAGAGCGGCGATGCCGCCGACCGCCGCGAACGGCACGCCGGCAAATACTCGCAAAGCGTCGAGCACCCGACCGTACGTAAAGTAGAGCAGCGTGAAGATCAGCACGAGCGCGATCGGCACCACGATCAATAGGCGGGTCCGTGCTCGCTCCAAGTGCTCGAACTGACCGCCGTAGCGAACGTAATAGCCTGCTGGCAAGACCACACTTTTGGCGATGGCGCCCTGAAGCTCGCTCACGAAGCTACCGACGTCGCGCCCTCGCACGTTGGCCTGCACCACGACGCGGCGCTTGGCCCACTCTCGATTGACGACCGTGGGTCCCTCGATGACCGCGAGTCGTGCCAGCTGCGAAAGCGGGATGCGGTCGCCGTTCACGGCGGTTACAGGAATCGCCCCGACTGCCTCGGGATCGGCGCGATAGCGATCTGCAATGCGGACCGTAATCGGAAACCGGCGCTCTCCTTCTTGAAGAAAGCCAACCTCGCGAGTCCCCAAGGCCTCGACCACGCCCAGGATCTCGCTCGCCGCAATCCCGCGCCGCGCGATCGCCTGCCGGTCGACCTCCACTTGGAGCATGGGCTGACCAGTGACTTGCTCGAGCGCAACGTCTGCGGCTCCGGGAATGCCCTTCACGACTCGTTCAAGCTCTTTTCCCTTGGCTTTGAGCAGCTCGAGATCGTCGCCAAATAGCTTCACGCCGATGTCGCTGCGGATCCCGGCCACCATTTCGTTGACCCGCATTTCGATCGGCTGCGTGAACGCGGTACGCATGCCTGGCAGCGTCGAGAGCTCCGCTTGCATGGCCCGCGCGAGCTGCTCTTGATCTTTCGCCTGTTGCCAGCCACTGACGGGCGTGAGGGTGATGAACACGTCGGAGACCTCGATCCCCATCGGATCGGTGGCAACCTCGGGCGTGCCGGTGCGCGTCCAAATGTGGTCAATCTCCGGTCGGAACTTGGCCAGCAGCACTTTCTCGATTTGGCTGCCATAACGGGTCGATTCTTCCAACGATACCCCGGCGAGCCGAATGGTATTGATGGCCAGCGCGCCTTCCTGCAGTCTCGGCACGAACTCGGAGCCCAGCCGTGTCGCCAAAAAGGCACCGTTGCCGAACGCCAATCCAGCTGCGGCGAGGACCCAAACGCGGTGAGCCAGCGCCCAGTCGAGCACCGGGCGGTACACCCGTCGTAGCGACCGCATCACGATGTTCTCGCGCTCCCGGATGGTCCGCGGCAAAAGCAGGCTGGTCAGCACCGGCATCAGGGTGAGCGACAGCACCATCGACCCGAGCAAGGCAAAGATCACGGTCAGCGCCATCGGGCGAAACAGTTTTCCCTCGATGCCTTCCAGCGCAAGGATTGGCAAATACACGATCATGATGATCAGCTCGCCGAACAGCGTTGGTTTGCGTACCTCCACCGCCGCTTCGCGGACGATCTCGATCTTGCTACGGCCGGTCTTGTCATCGGCGAGCCGCCGCACCGAATTTTCGACCATGATCACCGAGCTGTCGACGATCAACCCGAAGTCGATCGCGCCCAGGCTCATCAGGCTGCCAGCGACCCCCGCCTGCAGCATGCAGCTGAAAGCGAACAGCATCGACAAGGGGATGGCCGCTGCCACAATCAGGCCTGCGCGCAGGTTGCCGAGGAACACGAACAGCACGGCCAGCACGAGCAGTGCGCCCTCGAGCAGATTGGTTCGTACCGTGAGCAGCACGCGATCGACGAGCGTGGTCCTCGAATACACCGGTTTCAGCTCGATCCCGGGCGGCAGCGTCTTTTGCACCTGTTCGAGGCGAACAGCCAGGCGCTGGGTAATCTCGCGGCTGTTTTCACCAATCATCATGAACCCGAGGCCGAGCACGACTTCTCCCTGGCCGTCTGCGGTCACTGCGGCCCTGCGGATCTCGCTGCCTGGAACGACTCGGGCCACGTCTCTCACGCGAACTGGCACCCCGTCCTTCTGGCTGACGATGATCTCTTGGATGTCCTCGATCTTCGAAACGATGCCAATGCCCTGCACCAGGAGTGACGCCCCCGGTTGGTTGAGTAGCCCGCCGCCGGTGTTGCCGTTGTTGCGTTCGAGCGCTTCGATTAGCTGAGCCAAACTCAGTCCCCGCGCGTGAAGCTCGGCTGGGTCTACCTGCACCTGAAACTGGCGCTCATCGCCGCCCCAAGCATTGATCTCCGCTACTCCAGAAGTCGAGCGCAGTTGAGGCCGTACGATCCAATCATGCGCGGTTCGTAGCTCGGCCAAGGGGCGATCGCCGGTGACGAAGTAGTGAAAGACCTCGCCCAGGCCGGTCGATACCGGACCGAGTTGGGGGCGCCCGAAGGTCGCCGGCAAGGTCACGGCCTGCAGACGTTCACTGACCACTTGGCGCGCCAGCCACAAATTGGATCCGTCCACGAAGATCACCGTGACCTGCGACAGACCGAAGCGACTGAGCGAGCGCACCTCGTGAAGGCCGGGCAGCCCGGCGAGCGCCTGCTCGATCGGGTAGGTGACCTGCCGTTCGATCTCGAGCGGGCTGAGAGCAGGTACAACGGTGTTGACCTGAACCTGGATCGGGGTCGTGTCGGGAAAGGCGTCGAGCGGCAAGTGTTTGAAGGAAATGACTCCAGCCGCAGCGATGCCGATTGCCGCCAGCAGCACCAGCACGCGGTGTTTGAGCGAGATCTGGATCAGCCAGTCGAGCACGCTAATTTCCCTCGCAGCAGCCGGCGCCGATGCTGTCCTTCAGGGTTTCGGTCTTGAGCAAGAAGCTGCCGGTCGTGACCACCTTTTCTCCCGCGGCGATGCCCTCCAGCACCTCGAACGAGGACTCGCTCGAGGTGCCCAGGCGAACTCGCCGAGTTTCGTACTCATTTTCGCTCAATTTGACGAAAACGAGGGCGACTTCCTTCACGCGCTGAACGGCCGCACGCGGAATCGAGATGCCCGTGCGAGCTTCACCGGCCGCAATCCGCGCGCGTCCGTACAGGTTGGCGCGCAGCACTCCATCGGAGTTTCGTAGAGGCACACGCGCTCTCGCGCTGCGCGTGTGCGGATCGATAGCCGGCGCCAGATACGAAATCTGGCCGTCGAACTTGCGACCGGGCAAGGCATCGAACTCGAGTGACACGGTCTGCCCCACTCGGACCGCGGTCAGGTCAGGCTCTGGAATGTCGAGCTCGGCCCACATCTGGCTGGTGTCGACCACCTGCAGCAAAACATCGTCGGTACCCACGAAGCGACCAATGTTCACCTGTCGATCGATCACCGTACCCGTGATGGGGGAGGTGAGCACGTAGCCGCCCACCCCTTGTGAGCTGGCTCCCAGCACGGAAAGCGACGCTGCCAACGCCGCTTGTTCGGACTTGGCCGCATCCAGCTCCTGCTGCGTGAGCAGTAGGCTGGTACGCGACGAAATCCCTTGCTTTTGCAGGTAGCTTTCGCGCTCGAAGTTCTCCTGGGCGACGCGAACTCGGGCTTGTGCGGCCGACAACCGGGCGCGATCGGCGCCGACCCCGGCGCTGTCGATCGTCAGCAATCGGTCGCCCTTCTTCACGCTGCTTCCAATGTCGACCTTCAATTCACGAACGACACCAGGCGACCGCGCATTGACTAGCGCCAGGCGGGTGGCGTCGTACGCAATCCGAGCCGGCGCGGAGAGCGCCGCCTCATTCGGCGCAATCTGCGCGTCCACCCATTCGATGCCGACGCGCGCCGTGGTCCCTTGGCCTTTGAAGCGAATGCGCGTCTTATCTGCAGGTGCGCCGTCCGATTTCGCCGACGCGTCCGTGACTGGCTTCCCGCCTCGCTCGGGGTGGCAGAGCGGGCAGATTGACTCGGGGAAGCCGTGTTCCTCGCACCAATCGCCCTTGGCTCGAAACACGGGGATGAGCTTCGGATTGCACTTCGTGCAAACGGCCTCGAGCACTCCGTGCTCCTTGCACATCCCGTCGCTGTTCTCGACCGGAGGCGGCTTCGCCGTGGCGGTGCTCGCATCCGACTGAGCAGCCGGGCCTTTGCAGGCCACGAACAGCGCGCAGAGCAGCGCCAAGAGCAAGAGGGGTCGGTGTTGCATCGCGGGCAAGCCTTCAGTTCGCCTTGGCCGGGCGAACGATCTTCAGGTCTGGGTTGCATTTGCGGCAGTGCGATTCCGGAACTCCGTGCTCCTCGCACCAATCCCCGGTGGCTTTGAATGCTGCCGAGAGCGCGGGATTGCACAGAGAGCACTGAGACTCGGGTACCTGGTGCTCCTCGCACCAATCCTCGTGAGATCCGACCTTGACGGTCGTGGAGGCATGCGCTGCCGGAGCAGGTTCCACCTTGATTTTGGTTTCAGTGTCCGACTTCGAGCAAGCGGTCAGCGGCAAAGCCGCGCACAACGTGAGCAGAGCAAAGAGATAGCGAGGCATCGTCTTCTCCAGAAGAGGGAACGGGGCTGGTAGAGGCGTGCGAACACGCTCGTGCCAGTCGTCAGGTGCTGTTTAGCGCCAGTCCGACGGTCTGTCGGCGCGCACGCAGCGGGCGTGGCGCTCGCCGTGAGCCCAGTGCAAATAAATGGTCAGCGAGAGGGGTCAGCTCGCGCGCTTGGGAACGTGCAAAATGCCCGGCACTTCTGGCGAAGGGCGCGCAGGCGCTGGCTCGATCATCGGCAGCTCGATCCCCAAACCGAAGACGCGCTCGGTGGAAGCGACGCGGCCCACGATGGCGCGGTTGGGCGAGCAGCAGCCGCGCGCGCAACCCGCGGGACACTGACAGTCATTCGTGTCGCCAACTTGCTCGTCGGCGCTTACTGCGGCCGAGCGCTCGCGGGCTGAACCTTCGTCGGCTTCGGATTGACCGTCATGGTCGTCACAGCAGGCAGCGGCCTGTGCGCGACTCAGCTGACAAACCTGAACGCCGCTGAAAAAGGCCTGCCCGGCCAGAATGCAGGCGATGCTCAGCGCCAATAGGCGGATGAGCAGAGCTGGCAGACGGCGGTCGCGAGGCACGGTGCGCTCAGACTAACCGAATTTTGCAGCCTGTGCCAGCGACGACCCAGTCGAATCCGCGCCGTTCTCGGTGGCACGCCTGAGGGTTTCGGCTTCTTCGCTGCAATTCTGCTCACTGCGCAGCGCCGGTGCTGAGTTGCGGCCCTGCGCGACGAGCGAAAGCACCGCCGCAAGACCTGTAAGCACCGCGGCACACAGCAGCAGAAAGACACTCGTGCAGATGTTGTTGCCATCCAAAATCTCCATGTCGCTGCGCCCTGAACCGATGGCATCGGCACCCACCTTCTTTGATTGATGGTCACGAAGTGCGCCGGGTTGCGGCGTAGCCTTCGGCGTCGCTGCGCGAGCAGACGGCGCGCGACCGCATGAGCCGCGCGCCATTCTCATCTCGCGCTCGGTAGGGTGCGCTGACGATGGCGCACGCAGCGTCTGTGACGTGTGCGTTCTCTCCCGACAAATGCGCCTTCGCGAAGGCCTGGCAGCTCTGGCCAGTCAGCTGTCGATCGCCTAGAGTCGCAGCACTCCAATGAAGAACAAGCTGGTTGGTGGCCTGGCTCTGGCGGCCTGGATGGCGTTCCTGATCTCGGGCTGTAGCGGCGAGAAGCGCGGCTTTGGGCAAGCCCAGGCAGGGGCCCAGAGCGCTGGAGCGTCCGGAGCCGGCGATCAAGGTCGGGGGGGATCTCAAGCCAGTGCTGGCGATCGAGGTCTCGCCGGAATGGGCGACGCTTCCGGCGCAGCATCGGCGGAGGCTGGCGCTGGCGGCGAGGCGGGGGCTTCTTGTCAGGGGAGCGAGTGCGGCGAATGCGCCGGGGCAACGCCAGCGCCGGGTACGGCCTGCGGTGAATGCGGCGAGTACGCCTGCAATGCCGATCAAAAGACCACCTCGTGCTCCGATCCGAAATTCAACGCCTGCGGTGGCTGCGGCGCCATCTCGGGCGCCGTGGGGTCATCCTGCGGCCCGTGCTCGGTGACCGCGTGCGCGTCAGACAAGAATTCGCTGGTTTGCAACGCGCAGTGCACCGGAACGCAGGTTTGCGTGTCTGGCCTCAACCAGTGCAAGAGTCCCGACTGCAGCGCAGCCGATTCGTGCGGGAAGTCGGACGGGGCGGGCAGCACTTGCACCAACGCCAAAGGGAATTGCGCGGCCAAGCCGAACAGCACCGGGCAGTGCGCTGGCTCGAGTTGCGGTTACACCTGCAAGACAAAGACCTTGAGCTGCAGCACCGCCGCCGAGCCCGCGTGTGGAACTTGGAACTTCGAGTCGAAAACTCCCGAGGGCTGGCGCCTCGACCCGACCGTGTGGGGAACCAACGACGCAGCGAACAAAGTGAAAGGCCTCTACCTCGCAGCACCGCCGGGTGCGGGAGCTGGCTCGTTCTCACTGGCAGTGGATGTCGACGGCTCGACTGGCAAAGATGGCACCATGGTACTCGTCGAGCTCTGCCCGGGGACCGCCGCGGCGACCGGGATATTGGGCAAGTTTCACGCTTCGGTGTGGTGGAAGCCAAGCGACAGCAACGGAGCACTGGGCGGGCCCGGGTACGCTTACTGGTTACCTCAAGGAGGCGGCACGGACGTGAATTGCCCGGCCGGCGTCTGGTTCGACGTGCCCAGCCAAGCCGTCGCGGGCGCCAACATCACGCACGTCGGCGTGTCGATCGGCGGAATTAGCGGTCACAAGGGCACGCTCTACTTCGACAACATCTACTTCGAGTGATGCGGCTCCCGTCGTTCTCGCCACTCTCGCGCAGCGGAGCCGGTAAATAGTCTATAGTTACGGGATCTTAGAAAAAATCGTTCAGGCGTGTCGATCCGGGCTGCGGCTTAGCGTCGTGGGTACATGGGCGCCGGCACGCGGTTGGGCCCGATCCCCCCCCACTCGGAGACACACATGGAAAACGTCACCGCCTCCAGCGCAACATTCGGATCTGTGGAGCGCAGCGCACGCTCGTTGGTTTGGCTTGGCCGCATCTTGACCGGCATGATCGTCGCGTTCTTGCTGGTCGACGCGGTCGGCAAGCTGATCCCGCTCGCGCCGTATGTCGAAGGCACGAAGCAGGCTGGTTACGCCCTCGAGCTCCTGCGTCCGCTCGGTTTGCTGCTCGCGATCCCAACGCTTCTGCACCTGATCCCGCGCACGCAGTTCTTCGGCGCGCTGCTGCTCACCGCGTACTTCGGCGGCGCCGTCGCGACGCATGTGCGTGCCGGTACCTCGGTCTGGTTTCCAGTCGTGTTCTGCGTCATTCTCTGGGCCGCCTATGTGATGCGCTCCGCTCGCCTACGCGCGTTCCTCCGCACCACCCTCCAGTGATATTGAGTAGGAGCCTGTCATGCACTTCATGATTATGCACAAGAACGATCCGCAGACCGAAGCTGGTCAACCGCCGCCGCCTGAGCTGGTGAGTAAAATGGGCGCGTTCATCGCAGAATACGCGCAGAGCGGCCGCTTCATCGATGGCGCCGGTCTGGGTGGCAGCCTGCACCGCACACGTCTGGTATTCCGGGACGGTCGCTGCACGATCAAACAGGGTCCCTACGTGGGCGAGCACGAGCTTCCTTCCACCGTGCTCCAACTCAAAGTGGCGACGCGCGAACAAGCGATTGGCTGGGGGGAGCGCTACGGCAAAGTACTGGGCGATGGTGAGCTCGAGCTCGGAAAAGTCAACGAGCCCTGGGATATTGGCTTGATGCCCGCGCCAGAGAACCCACCCCTGCAGTTCCTGCTGATCGACAAGGCCGACGCCGAAACCGAGGCCAGCGGACGCAGCGCAAAAAAGAAGGCCGAGCTTGCCCGACTCAAAAATGAAATGTCAAAAGCGGGCGTGCTCGTCAAATCGGTCACGCTGAAGCCTAGCAACACCGCCAAACGCCTGGCCTTCACCAACAACAACTTGCTCGTGATGGATGGCCCCTTCGCCGAGTCCAAGGAGCTCGTTGGCGGCTTCGCCATCCTGGATCTGTCAGGCATGGACGAAGCGCTCGACCTCTGCCGCAGCTACGCGAAGATCCTAGGTGGAACCCTCGAGATCGACGTGCGCCTCGTCGACCAGTCCGCTGACACGGCCTGAGCGCGCCGGTCTAGCGCCTCGAGCAACGCCTGCAACGCGCGATTCAATGAGCTGGCGTGTAGATCTCCACGCCGTGGTCGACCAACGCCCAGAGGGCACCGGCGGACAGCCAGAGGCCCTGAACCGGCGCTCGGAACGGATTGCTCGAGAACGTCCAGGTCTGTCCGTCGTAGTGCGCCACGCCGTCTGATCGGGTCATCCACAGGTCATTCGGCGCGCGACCGGCGAGCGACCCAAGCAGGTCCGGGGAAGCGGCAGGCCCCATCGCGGACCAGCTGTTCCAGTCGAAATGGACCAGGGAAGCCCCGGAGATCGCCCAGAGATCGCCGGGTCGCGTCCCCAGCCCCCGGATCGGATCCAGGGACGATCCGGAAAAGTCCAGGGCCCGCCAGGTGGTCCCCTCGCGAAACGCAATCGCTGCCCCGCTTACAGGGAAGACACCGCGAGCAGAGCATTCCCTTGCGGCACGGGATTGATCCAGCACCAAGCGTCCTGACACTGGCCGCGGAGCGGCGGCTCGCCAATACCTCCCAGGTCCCCAGCGCTACCGTTCACACTCGAGTCGTTCGCATATGTTGGAACTTGCAGTGCTCGCTTTTTACCAATGGGTTCAGTAGGAAATGGCTGCCACGCCCCAGCACGAGCCCTCGGGCGTACTGAGACCCCCCCCCGGGGTCGCCCCCGCCGTGGGGTCTTGTGCAGGCGCGCGAGCCTGGCTCTGTCGTCACTTGGCGGCGCTACGAACCAAGCGTCGCCCATGACCTCCGTCATCACGTTTGCCCCGATCGCAGCGCAGCTCGCACGCTCGGTCTCACTCGATGACCTTTTCCCACGCGCTGCGGTCGAAGAGGCGCTCCGCGACTATCGCGAGAGCACGTCGCAACCCGACGAACCAAAGCTGCCGGACGAGGTGCTCCCGTTCTTCGGTCACTACAGTGCCGTGACTGGGGCAGCTGTCCGGCTGCTTGGCGCGCCGGCATTCGCCGCCCTCGCGCGATTTCACGACCAAGTCGAGGACGAGTACATGCCGGGCGGCCCACCCCAGAGCCCGGTTTACGACGCGTTCGCGATGCAGTTCGCGTTGAGTGGCGTGCCGCAAGGAATTGGCAATGAAACACCGTATTCCGTGCTTGCGCGCCTGCTACTTCGTGATCCGTCGCGCGCCCGCCTGCAGTCCATGGCGCAGAGCCTGGCCGACGCGAGGTGGGACCTCTATCGCGTGAAAGGCGCCAGCAGCCGCAGTGCAGAAATCGAGCTCGTGCGTGGCGGCGGCGCGTTGAGCGTAGGACTGACCGGTCCATTCCTCCGTACCGGCGATTTCGCCTTGATAAGCGTCCTTTCCTTCGGCGATGGGCTGTTCGTGGCTGACTCGCCGTATCTGTTGCAGGCGAGTGAGGAAGATTGGCACCAGTACCTCGCTCGTATCGTCGCCCAGCAGCACAGCGCGTCCAGCGCAGCGGCTCCGCAGAAGGCGAGTCGACTCAGCAGCAAAGAGCAGGCGCGGAGGCGCCAGAAGGGCAAGGCAGCCGCGAGCCGCAACGAGCCAGAAGAGATCATCAGGCGCCACCTGAAGTTCGGTCCTTCTCCTCGTTACTGGCTCGACTACATCATGGACGCCTACGCCGGAGAGCGGCAGGGGATTGTCTTCCTCGCCGGTGTCCCGGATAGACCGGAGCTCCTGCCGCACTCGCTCGATTTCGAAGGTGCAGCGGAGCCGAGCCTGCCGCCTGCGGCAGAATTCCGAAAAACATTGCTGCAAACCGCAATCAAGGAGGGCCTGCTCGAGCTTGCATTGCGCGAACTACACCGGCTCGGCGGGACCGACGGCGCGCAGTTGGCCCCGCTCACACCCAACGAACAGAGTCTGCTAGCTGCCTACGCGACATTTGGCCTCCGTGCGGCAGACGGCACCACCGCGCTCACACGGTTCGAGCGCTCGCGCAGCGCCGCATCGATGCATCCGGACGTGCGCTCATTCATTGTCAGCCTCAAGAGCGGCTGGTTTACCGTGCTTCGCGTGGATCGCATCCATCTCGACCAGGGCCTTGAGGCTTTCGATCTGCTCCGCAAGCAAAAGCTGCAAATCAGTGAGCGCTCGGCGACCCGGCAGCTGGGGCTCGGCGATCTCATCCTAGGTTGGCTTTGCAAAGAGCCGATTGGCACGATCACGCTCGACGGCGGGCTTGCACATGTCCCGTCCTTCGCGGCCGCTCCGCTCCTGTCACTCGTGGCAGACCTTCGGCGCCAGTTGCCGCCGCTTGGGGACGAGCAGGCATGGAAGAGCAGCGCCGCGGACCTAGCCTTGCCACTCCTTGCCGGCATCGTCGAGCTGCGCTCGAACCCGCCGCTGCCGAAGATGATGAACACCAGCGGCGACCCGCTCGAGCCCGCTACTGGCCATTACCGCATCCTCGATCGAGCGCAGGTCGTCGCAGGTTTACAACGGGAGTTCCTGGAAAATGGCGACGGGAGTTACAGCTGGGTCGCCGATGCGGGCACTTCGCTGGCACGGATCGAGCTTTCTACCAGCATGCTCCGCGTCCAGGTCAATTCCAGGAAGCGCCTGATCGCGGTTCAGCAGCGGTTAGAAGGCTTGCTCGGTGACGTCGTCGAGCGCGCCCTTGAAGTGCACGAGGACGTGGAGCAGGCGCTGCGCGCACACCAGCAGGGAGCGGGGAAAGCGGGTTCGAAGTCCCAACCGCTCGAGCTTTCGCCAGAGCTCGCCGCAGAGCTCCACAAGGTCGCGCGGGCGAAGATTCGTTCGACGCTCGACGAACCGATTCCGCAGTTCAAAGGGAAGACGTTACGCCAGCTTGCGCGCAGCGTGAAAGGCCGCGCCGACGCCATTGGCTGGCTGAGGGGGCAAGAGCGAATCCTCAAGATCAATCCGCAATTCGCCGGTCTGGATCTGCGCCCATTGTGGCAAGAGCTCGGCCTTCCGTTTCAGGGGCTCGAAACCGACCCCCCGCTGTAGATGGTGTGCACCCGCTCGAGCCCCTCGCTCCTCGCACGGATACTGCCTGCCGCGAATCTTCGGCAGGACCACCAATGGGGGCATGTTTTCGTGGTTAGGCCACCCGCGTAGTTGGGTGAAAAGGCTCCACTGGCGACCGATTGTTGGGCCCATCTTTGCATCCTCGCCACCGAAAACCGAGAAAGGAGCTGAACTGATGCGAGCGACCCTGATGTACGGCGCGGGAGATGTACGCGTCCAAAATGTCCCCGACCCATCGATCCTCGAGCCCACCGACGCCATCCTGCGCGTGGTCCGCGCATGCATCTGCGGCAGTGATCTTTGGCCGTACAATGACATGCCCGAGAGCGAGCGGGGGCAGAGTATGGGCCATGAAGCCATCGGCGTCGTCGAAGACGTGGGCCGCGCGGTTTCGAAGGTGAAGCGCGGCCAGGTGGTCGTCATGCCTTTCGCGATCTCCGATGGTCTGTGCGAGTTTTGCCAGGAGGGCCTGCCCACCGCGTGCGTGCACGTCGGGTTCGTGGGTAATCGCGGGCTGAACGGCGCCCAGGCTGAAGCGTTGAGGATTCCATTTGCCGACGGCACCTTGTACCCCATTGAGGTTACGGAGAGCGACGCGCGCATCGCCGCTCTGCTCACCCTCTCCGATGTGATGGGAACCGGGCATCACGCGGCGGTCGTCGCGCGGGTCGCGCCTGGGCGCCGCGTGGCCGTGATCGGTGACGGTGCGGTCGGGTTGTGCGGCGTCATTGCCGCCAAGCGTCTAGGGGCCGAGCAGATCATCATCTTGGGCCGCCACCCGGATCGGATCGCGTTGGCGCGTGCGTTCGGAGCGAGCGACGTCGTGAGCGAACGCGGTGCGGAAGCGGTCGAGCGGGTACGGCAGCTCACAGGAGGGCAGGGCGTGCACTCCGTTCTCGAATGCGTCGGCACCAGCGACGCCATTGCCACCTCTGTCGAAATCGCGCGCCCGGGCGGCGCGGTGGGGCGCGTTGGCGTGCCGCATTACGAGACCATCCCCAGTGCGCAAGCCACATTCTACAAGAACGTTACGGTCGGTGGGGGGCCCGCTCCCGTACGTGCGTACATCGAGCAGCTCTTGCCCGACATCCTCGAGGGCCGCATCGAGCCCGGGCGCGTGTTCGACCGCACCGTCGGTTTCGATGGCGTGCCCGACGGCTACCGCGCGATGAACGAGCGCGAGTCGCTCAAGGTGCTCGTCACTCCCTGAGATCGCCGGAACGCGAAGGACATGACGACATGACGACGGCATACAAATCTGCGCTACGAGGTGACCCGATGAGCAGCGTCTTCGTGACCGGTTCCGCCGACGGACTCGGCAGAGCGACGGCCCAGACCCTCCTTCGCGAGGGACATCGGGTGGTCGTCCACGTACGGGCAGAGCCTCGGCTGGACGCCGTGAAGGATCTGTTGGCGCAAGGCGCCTCCGTGGTCGTCGGAGATCTCGGGGATCTCACGCAGACTCGCGGCGTCGCCGACCAGGTGAATGCATTGAGTCCAATCGACGTCGTGATCCACAACGCAGGCGTCTACTCCGGGTCGACGCTTCTGCCCGTGAACGTCGTAGCTCCCTACGCACTCACGCTGCTCATCCATCGTCCGAAGCGGCTCATCTATCTGAGCAGTGGCATGCACCGCGGAGGGAGTCCGCAACTCGACGGTCTGGATTGGAGTGGCCGTCGCGTCAGCGCTTCCTACTCCGACAGCAAGCTGTTCGTGACCACGCTCGCCGCCGCCGTCGCCCGGCGCTGGCCAGACGTCTTCAGCAACTCTGTCGACCCGGGCTGGGTGCCCACGAGGATGGGCGGGCCGAACGCACCCGACGATCTGCGACTCGGACACCTCACGCAGGAATGGCTCGCAACGAGCGACGCGCGCGAAGCCTGCACGAGCGGCGGCTACTGGCACCACCAACGGCGCATCGAACCGCACGCTTCGGTCAATGACGTCGAGTTCCAAGATAGGCTGCTGGACGCGCTCGCTCGAGCAACCGATATTGGCTGGCGCGACGAGCCTGCGCCAAATTCAAGTCGCTCGTGATGCCGTCGGACCATGCACGACTCCCTCCCAGGGTGACCCGGGAGGGAGTTTGTCGACATCTCCCGAATCGAGATGCTTCTCAAGGCTGAGAGTCGGCTACGCCCGGCCCGCCGCGCGCACGGACGTCATTTCCGGGATCCGAGTTGCCGTCGTGGCGCTCGCGCTTTTCCAAGGTGCTTGCGCAGGAACTCGATTGTCACGCGCACCTTGTGCGGCAGGTAACTGCGACTGGGATAGAGCAGCCAGGCTGCCGTATCGAAGGTAGTCGCGGTGACTTCGTGGTGGGGGAAGAGGTCCACCAAGCGACCTTGGGCGATGTCGTCGTGGAGGTGCCAGTCGGCCAACAGCACGGGGCCGAGGCCGTCGATCGCCGCGCTGCGCAGGGCGAGGGCGGTCGAGAGGATCAGGTTGCCTTGCACGGCGACTTCTTCGAGCGCGGTACCGCGACGAAATAACCACCGGTCGCGGAAGTCGGGCAACGGGAAGAGCAGGCAGCTGCGTGCGCTGAGCTCGCGAGGCGCTTTTGGTGATCCTTCGCGCGTCAGGTAGGCGGGGCTCGCGACAATCCGATAGCGAGTCGCGAAGAGCTTGGAACCGACGACATCACCGCGGTAACTCGGCGCTAGTCGAATCGCCAAATCGACGCGATCGGCGAGCAAATCGAGGTTCGTGTCGGTCAGCAGCAGCTCGAGCCTCAAGCGCGGGAACGCGCGTCGAAACGCGGGCAAGAGCGGCACCAAACAGATCTGCCCAAAGGCGACCGAGGCCGTTAGTCGAAGCGTTCCGCTCGGCTCGGAGCCGATGCATGCGACCTCTTCGCGGGCCCGCTCCAGTTCGTCCACGAGCGGTCCGACACGCGCCAGGAACGACTCGCCAGCCTCGGTCAGAGTGAGCTTGCGCGTGGTGCGTTGGAACAAGCGCGCGCCGAGTTCGGACTCGAGGGTCGCGATGGCGCGCGAGATCGAGGAGGGGTCCACGTTCGAGTCTCGGGCAACCGCCGCGAAGCCGCGGCGCCGAACCACATTCAGGAACACCCGCAGAAGAGCCGTTTCCATTCGTGCAGTTTTTGCACGAGTGCCCTGCGCTGCCTAGCCTGTCTTCGACTCGCCCGGGGCGCGACATTCCCACTGCGCACAACGCGCCGCAGGAGGACGCCTCGATGATCAAGCTCTATTTCCATCACACACCGAATCCCATGAAGGTCGTACTCATGCTCGAAGAGACTGCTCAACCTTACGAGCTTCTGCCGATCGACCTGTTCGCGGGACAGCAACACGAGCCCACTTACCGAGCCATCAATCCGAATGGCAAAGTGCCAGCGATCATCGACGACGATCGCGTGGTGTTCGACTCGAACGCGATTCTGCTCTACCTCGCGGAAAAGTCCGGACGCTTCGTCGGCGATGCAGGTGACCGCGCCGCGCTGCTCTCGTGGCTGTTCTTCGCGGCCACGGGGCTAGGCCCCTTTTGTGGGCAGGCGGTGCACTTCACGCGTATTCACCAAGCGAGCGCCTACACGACCAACCGCTATTTGCGCGAGGTCGAGCGTCACTTCACGGTGCTCGATGCGCGCCTCGCGCTGTCCCCGTATCTTGCAGGAGCAACCTACACGATTGCGGACATGGCCGCGTACAGCTGGATCGACTGGGCAGATCGCAACCAGCTCGTGCTGGGTGACGAGGCGGCCTGGGCACGCTGGTTACATTTGCACCGCTGGTTTCTCGAAATAGCCGGTCGTCCCGCCGCGCAACGCGCGCGCAGCGCTGGCAAGGATCTTCCTCTCAAGACGGCCTTTGACGACGAGACGTTGCGCGCGCTCTTTCCACAGAACTACGCGGTGGCTGGTTGACAGGGCCGCAGTAGCTGCTGCTCGCAGTGCCAATCATGGCAGCCGAAAGGCGCGGACGTAGTCACTGCCGGACCGGTGGCAATCCGTGCAAATCTCGGGTCGGCCGGAGTAGTCCGGGTCCCCGTCGTCGTCGTACTCGGCCCAGAACCAGCCGTCGGCTCGCTTCTCCATCACGGCGATCAGCTCGAGGTCATTGCCGTCGAAGCCGTCCTTCACGATAATCGAGCCCACCGGCCAACTGGAGAGGTGCTCGCCGAGCGCCAGCACCTCGGCCACTTGGTCGTTCACGTAGATGTCGACCAAGTCCGAGTGCGGCGCATTAGTCGCCCGCCGCACCTCGTAGCCCGGAGCGCGGTCCCACGTGGTGTAGCGATCCGCTCGGACCTTCTCGAGGAGCGCGCGCGCCCCGGCGTCGTCTTGGTTGTCCCCGCAACCGGCGACAAGGACGAACAGTAAAGCGAGGCTGCGGCTGGTCATGGTGCAATGGATACGGCCGACGCGGGGCGTGGTTACAGCGCTCCCGGTTCGACGCTGGGACCAAGGACGACGCGCCTAGCGGCCCAAGGGAAACCGTACAGCCGTGCCCGTCGGGAGAAATGCCGGGAATTCCGGTCGCTGTGGGGGGCGAGGCCCGCCCCCGCCAGCAGCCTGCTAGACTGGCCAAGCAATGGCCGACCCCGCGCGGCGACGCGCCACCTTCGACGACCTCTGCGCCGTTCCGGCTCACCAGGTGGGCGAAATATTGAACGGCGACCTGGTCACTAGCCCACGTCCCGCCCCGCCGCATGCCCAGGCCGCTTCCAGCCTTTCAGGCGAGTTGTATGCACCTTTTCAGCGTGGGCGAGGTGGCCCGGGCGGCTGGATTATTTTGAATGAGCCCGAGCTTCACCTGCATGGAGATGTGCTCGTTCCGGATATTGGCGGCTGGCGCCGCGAACGCATGCCGAGTCTGCCTTCCGGTAGTGCGTTCGAGCTCGCGCCCGATTGGGTTTGCGAAGTTCTGTCGCCCTCCACGGCGTCGACTGACCGAGCGGTGAAGGTGCCCATCTATGCTAGGGAGAAGGTCGGCCACGTGTGGCTCGTCGACCCGCTGCTGCAAACCCTAGAGGTCTTGCGTCTCGATGGCCCCGGCTATCGACTCGCTGGCGTGTGGCGCGGCGACGTCGTCGTGCAATGCGAGCCGTTCGAAGCGCTCTCGATCCGCCTCGCGGACCTGTGGTCCGCGTAACGCGCGCCGCATGTCGCAAATCGCGGCATAGACGCAACGTGGAATTGGCGGAGTTGGCAGCGAATCCGCAGGCGGTCGTGGCCTTATCGGGCTCGTAGCCCAAGCCGCCAACTAAGAACCTCGAGGAGGTACCAGCCGCGCCCGCTTCGCACGAATAGGGAATTCAGCGGGTGGAACGCTGTTTGCCTCTTGGCTAATGCCTGCTTACAAAAGCTGCCTGGCCGGGCGTGAGATCCAAGGGAAGTGGGGTCCTAAATGATGCGAAGAGCTGCTTTATCCTGCGTCGTCGTTTGGTCAGTCACGGAGGGACAACCCCTGGTGTCCTAGCTGGCACAGGTCGGAATGGCACAACCAGCAGCAACCCGCCCACGGTGCCGGGGGCGTGCGACCCGGGCCAGCGGTGGGCGAGGGAACGGGTCGGGCACAGGAGGCCGGGCCGGGCTCTCCATGGGCGGCGCTTGGGTAACGCGCGATGTGTTCCGTCGTACCCCAATTGAAACTCGTGAACTCGTTCGGAGGGAGTCGGTGGTGATGGTGACAGGCTTTCGTTTGCTTTCGTTGGGCTTTGCGCTTGAGTGGGTGGTTGGCTGCACGCAGCCGGGGCCGGCACCGTTGCCGCCCCCGCAAACGTGGCCGCATTATTCACAGCCGATGCCGGTGGCCAGGTTCGAGCCAGGTCGTACCGACGGTACCCGGCGCGCGCGGCTCGAAACGGTGGCGTCAGAGCTCGACGCTTTTTTCGAGTCCAAGCGGAGGGCGAGCGGCGCGACCGGACTAGCGGTGGGTATTCTGCTCGATGGCGAGCTCGCGTACGCCCGGGGCTTTGGCGTGCGCGATCTAGAGACCTCGACACCGATCGATGGCGATACGGTGTTCCGCATCGCCTCGATGACCAAGAGCTTCACGGCGCTGTCGGTCTTGAAGCTGCGGGACGAGGGCAAGATCTCGCTCGACGTTCCTGCCGCGGCGTACCTACCTGAGCTCGCGTCACTTGCTCTGCCGACACGCGACGCGCCTCCGGTGACACTGCGGCTCCTGCTCACGAACGCCTCTGGTCTGGCCTATGACGATCTGTGGGGCGCCGTTACCTTCGGCAAAACCCGTGACGAGCTCGGGCGGCTGCTCGCGGCGGGGGTGCAGTTCTCGAGCACGCCCGGGACGCGCTACGCGTATTCGAACCTCGGCTGGGCACTACTTGGGCGCGCGATCGGAAATGTCACTGATCAAGGTTATCGGGAGTACGTGAGCGAGAACGTGCTCCAACCACTCGGCATGCGTTCCTCCGTGTGGGAGGCGAACGAGGTGCCGGCTGGTCGACTTGCGACCGGCTACCGGCGCGAAGACGACGCGCTCGTCCCCGAACCCCGAACCTCGGACGGTGCATTTGCTGCGGCTGGGGGCTTGTACACGTCGCTCCACGACCTCGCGCGTTACGCGGCGTATCAGCTCGCGGCCTACCCGCCGCGCGACGATCCCGAGAGCGGCCCGGTGCGCCGCAGTACGTTGCGCGAAATGCACCTCGGCCAGCGCCCGGCGCGGGGCCTCGACAAGGACGTGCCGGTCGCACGCATGACCGACGACGGCATAGCTCTGGCCGCCGCGGGTTACGGCTTCGGCTGGTTGGCGGTGACCAGTTGCACCGAGGAGGCGCGCATCCAGCACGGTGGGTTCGAGCCCGGCTATTTCAATTGGGTCGTCCTGCTGCCGCGCGAGCGCGTGGGTTTCGTCGCACTGGCGACCAGCGGGCCCGCGGGCATCGAGTCACGCTTCGGCGTCTTCGACATCCTCCGCCGCGGCGGCCTGCTCGACGCGCCGCCGCCTATGCCGCACCCAGCGCTCGCCGCAGCGCCAGCGACGCTTGCCAAGCTGCTCGCGAGCTGGGATGAGGCGCTCGCCCGACGTACCTTCGATCCCGACAGCGGGAAGTACTCCTGGAGCGAGGAACACGCTCAGGATTTCGTGCGCCTCACGCGCGAGCACGGCCGCTGCGTCCCGGCGAGTGACTCGCTAGTCTACGGCCCACTTCATGCGCAGACACGCTTCGCGTGCGAACGTGGAGCGCTAGTGTTCGACGTTCTGCTCTCGCCGGCCAGACCGCCCTTGATTCAGTACCTCGAGATCACCGAGGAGTTCCCAGCCGACGAACGCACCGCCGATCGTGCTCGCCGCCTCGCCGCCGCGATCGAGCCCGCCGGACAAGCGTCAGCGTCAGCGCTGTTCGCGTCTGGGGTCGATCGCGCTCGCACGCGAAAGAAGCTCGCGCGGTTGGCGCTCGAATACGGCGCGTGCACGCTCCTTGACGGCTCGCGCGAAGTGCCTCATCGCCCATGGCCAGCGCCAGCCCAGGCTCGTTACGCATTGCGTTGCAGCAGCGGGCCACTTGAGCTCACTTTTGCGCTCGACGCCGAGAGCGGAGCAGTGACGAGCTTCGACGCGCACCCGCCGCGTCCGTTCGATGCCACTTGTTGGCAGTAGGCCCACGCGAGACTGGCCGATCGGCACGTGACAGAACGGTTCACGGGCGGCGAGTCCGTCAAGGCAGTGCAGGCCCAGCTCGGCATCGGTCCGAGCAGAGCACGCACCAGCTAGCGAACCACTTTGCTGGGACGTCCCAGCGCTCGCCGGGCGTGCCACCAGAGCAGTCGTCACCGAGCTGAGCCAGAAGTCTGCGCCGGTGCCGGCCAAAGGTGCCGTTGAGCGCGCTCGCGAACCAGCACGGAGCTGACGACTTCCTCGCGGTCGGCTGGTCCAAACCCGGCGATACCACCGCTAAAGCGAAGGGAATCATTCCGGGCAAGTACCTCTCCCCGATCGAAGACTGAGCAACGCTGGTCGGCAAAGGGCGCTCGGGTCGGGTGTCGCACGATGCACGACCCCCGGCGCCCTCGCTAGCGGGTGGCGTTTGCCGCGCTAACCGAGAAGAAAGCTCAACCGCGGATCGGCTCTGGAACACGAAATTTCCAGCACGTCGGCGCTCACGACGTCGTTTGCCACGAAGGGGTCCTGACTTACTCTCACTTCCAGTTCGGAGCGCGTTGTGTTGTGGGCCACGATTGCACCGCCCGCAGCCGGTCGAAGACTGCCGACGAGCAGGAAGACGTCATCCTCCATCCCTCGCGTGATCCAGTCGTTGTGGGCCGGCATCAGCTCGGCCGCCTTGACTCGGTTGTCTGAAAGTCTGAGTACTACGATGAACATCGCTGCCTTTGTCGGTTGATTCGGGGGCGCAGCGGGACGGGCGCCCCGCTGCGCCAGGTCGGTTGCTTCGTGACTTAGCGGCTAAGCGTGCGAGGCAACATCCCTGGCAGCGACAAGTTCTTTCCCGTCAGTCTCAGTTCGTGGCGCTCCGCCCATTCTGGGTGTGGTGGGCCCGAGCCGCTCGCGGGCCATGGCGCGAAAGTGTCCGGGTGCGCTACCGAGGCTTCTGCGAAACGCCCGAGAGAACGCAGCGGCGGTTTGATAGCCGACCCGGGGAGCAATTTCCTCGAGAGAGAGGGGAGTGTCGGTGAGCAATTTGGTTGCGAGGCACATCCGCCAGCGCGTCAGGTAGGCGACCGGAGTTTCGCCGACCAGCTCGAGGAACCGGCGCGCGAACGTAGCTCTGGACTGCCCGACCTGGCGCGCCAGGTCCTCCAGGGACCAGGCGACTTCCGGCCGTTCATGCATCAGAGCCAGGGCTTTCGAGATCTGCGCGTCTCGAAGGGCAGCGAACCATCCACCGGCCGTCAGCGGTTGCCCCGTCAGCCAAGCACGCACGACGAATACGAGCAGGCTGTCGACGAGTCGCGGAACCACGAGCTCCGTCCCACTCCCGGCATCGGCGCTTTCGTGACGGAGTAATTGCAAGAGCAGCTGCAGCTGGACGTGTCGTTCTGCTTCGTGTGCCGGCAGGTGAATGAGCGGAGGAAGGAGCGAGGTCAGTGGATGCGCGCCCGTGCCTTGGAGGAGGTACTTGGCGCAGAATACGAGTGTGGTTTCGTGGGCACGCGATTTCGGGAGCGCAGCCAGGCGCCGCGGCATCGCTTCCAGCACCTGCTTGTACGGAGCCGGCGGGGTCTTTGGATCGTCGCAAATAGAATGGCCAACGCCGCCGCGAATCAGCACTACGTCGCCCGATCCGAGATGCAGGTGGCGCGGGTCAGCAGTGGTGCGCAGCCAGCAGCTCCCACGCTGGACCACGTGGACGTGCGCCTCGGCGAGGGGATCGATCTCGAGCCCCCAGGGTGGTACCAGCTCCGCCTGAGCGACCACAGTGCTCCCCAGGCGCGTCACCGAGAGTACATCTGCGAGGACGTCCATTTCTCGCGTCAGCGTATCATCGGGGGCGGAACAGGCGAGGGAGGCTTGCAGGAAATACGAGACGAAGTGGGCGGAGCGTGCTCTGCTAGAAACGGAAATGAGGTCCGAGATTGAGCGGTTGCCCGAGTGAGCCCCGAGCGCCGC
>DATEPG010000465.1:0-6538 GCA_035273265.1 Polyangiaceae bacterium | reverse complement strand
GGGCTGTTGCCCTACGAATGTCGACGCGATTTGGAGCGCGGCCAGCACGGTGGTTCGCGCGCCGCACCGCACCTGAGCGAGCCGCATTGGCTGCGCTACGCCGCGGTCGCCGAGATCAGCGCAACCGGCGTGCGCGTCCTGGGTGACGAAGCCGCCGCGGTGGCGGCGCTGGCGGAGCGTTTGCGCGCAAGCGCGCCGCCCAGGTCGAAGGTCGTGCTCGCGCCGCTCGGCGCTTTCGAGGCCGCGGAGCTTCATCGAGCGCGCATTCGGCGCGCGCTCGAGCATATCCGCGCAGGCGACCTGTATCAGGTGAATCTGGCCCGGCGCTTCGAGTTCCGGGTGCGCGGTTCGGTCGTGGACGTGCTCGAGCGTTTGTCCGAACGCGGTCGTCCGCCGCACGCGGCCGCATTTTCCTGGGGCGCGCTGGACGTGATCTCGGTCTCCCCCGAATTGTTCGTAAAGATAGACAGTTCCGGCTCCATTCTCACGTCACCCATCAAGGGCACTCGGCCGCGCGGGGCGAGCCCGGAGCGCGATGCGGAGCTCTCACGAGAGCTCGACGCGGACGCCAAAGAGCAGGCCGAGCTGACGATGGTGCTCGACGTCGAGCGCAACGACTTGGCGCGCTTGGCGCGACCCGGCACGGTGCGGCTCACTGTCCCGCCGCACGTGGAAGCGCACGGCACGGTGCTTCAGCGCGTGGCCACGCTGCAAGCCGAGCTGCGCGCCGGCGCCACGCGCTTCGAGGTCCTCGAGCGCATGCTGCCCAGCGGGAGCGTCAGCGGCGCGCCCAAGGTTCGAGCCATGGACCTGATCGCGGAGTTGGAGGCCGAGCGGCGCGGTCTGTATACCGGCGCGTTCGGTTACCTCGCGCACGATGGGAGCCTGGAGCTCGGCATGGCCATCCGCACCTTGACGGTGCATGACGGGGAAGGCCACTACTTTGCGGGCGGCGGCATCGTGGCCGACAGCGATCCCGAGCGAGAAGTCCAAGAAACGCTATGGAAGGCCGAAGCCGTGCTCGGTCTGCTCGCCAAAAACTAGCCCAATCGGTGGGTCTGGTTTAACCGTAAGCCGAGCCAATGGAACCCGTGAACGTCCGCAATCTCGAGCAGATCCAAGAAGAGGATCGCTCGGCGCGCTCCTCCAGGTTGGGCGCCCTTTTGCTGGCTTCCTTGGGCGGTGCTGCGCTGGTCACGGTCGCCCTGGTGATGGCCAAGCGCACCGGGCCGCCCGCTCGGGCGGCACACGACCCGCTGGCCGAGTTGGTCAAGAGCGCCAAAAATACCAGCACGCCAGCCGAACAGCTCGACGGCCACGACGTGACTTTTCCGGGGATCTTGAGCGACTCGCGCACGCCGACCACTGCCCTGGCCGCGGTCAAGGACGGGCGCGGTCGGCTCGTCGAGCAGCCGATCGTGGATCCTGCGGCGGCTCCGAGCGCGCCACCACGAGCCAGTGATCGCTTGCCGGTCGTGCCCTTGCCCGTCGGCACGCTGCTCAGCGCGACGCCCGTGACCACCGCTCCCAAAGACTCATTGACCCTGATGGCGCATTCCGCGTCCGCGTTGGCCGACGGTGCCGAACTCGCTTCGTCGGGAATGGAGGGCGGCTACCAGCTGCAAGTCGCGAGCTACCGCGAACAAGCGGACGCCGATCAGCTGGTCGAAGATCTGCGCAAGCGCGGCCACCACGCGTTCCGCCAAGCTGCCTACGTTCCCGAGCGCGGCCTCTGGCAACGAGTTCGCATTGGACCGTTCAAGAGCAAATTCGAAGCCGCCGAGTACAAGGCCAAATTCGAAAAAGCCGAACGCCTGTCGCCGTTCTTGGTCGACCCCGACAAGGTCAAACAAGCCGCCGAACAACGCGCCCTACGCATCGAAAAGGCGCGAAAATCCCGTCGCATCGTCGAGACCCCGCAGTAACTCGGAGCAACCACTCGGCACTCGAGCACTCGAGCACTCGAGCACTCGAGCACTCGAGAATGGGGCGCGCGCGATCCAGCAGCGCACCTCTAAGCGCGAGCCGTTCTCGACTCAGGCGTGAGCGCACCGTGGCACTGTGCCGCCTTGAGGCCGCCGAGAGCGACCCTGCGCGCCCCCCTGAGGTCGCCAAGATCGCCAAGATTGCCAAGATCGCCAAGCCCCCAGGTGCACCCGGTAGCGCCGAATGAACCGGAGCACACGAACGGAGTTTTCTGGGTTTCGCCGATCACGCCCGTGAGCTCATGTCTGGCGACCGAGAGAACACAGTAGCGCGACACGGATCTTCCACACGCTGCGGGCCAACCGGAAGTTCAAACTTCCGCCCATCACCGCCAAGAGCTAACCCCAAAATCTCATCGAGTTCTTCGCTGTGATCCCGAGGTGATGGGCCGCTCCAAGCTCTTGGCGACCTTGGCAATCTTGGCGATCTTGGCGATCTCTCTCGAAGCCGTTCACCTCGCGCCCGTTCAACGTGGCCAGGCGATGACTGCGTTCCTTCTTGCGATGGCTGCGCGTTTACTTCTCTTTGCGCGACATTTGCTGACGCACGAGCTGGCCGATGGCCTGGCTGATGTTTTTGCTCTTTGACAGGATGCGCAGGTCACTGTCGCGCAGGTGAGGGACGAAGCGGGTGGCGAAGGTGAGGGGGGTGCGCGGGTTCATGACCAAGTTGAGGCGCACTTGGTAGCTGCGCGTGAACTCGCGGTTGAGAGCAATTTGGCGGAGCACGTCGTCTGAGACCGTGCGGCTGGCGCTGATTTGTGCGGCTTCGTTTTCGCGCATCAGCGGGCTCTTGACCGCCGCCGTGGCGACTAGGCGATTCGGATCGCGAACCAAGATCAAGCGCTCGCCCGCGCTGCCCAGGGTGGCGGCGCGGATCTTCTGGCTGACCGTCATCTGCGCCAGTTTTGCGTACAAGGGCACCACTTCCTGCTTGGGTTTTTCCTCGCCTTCTTCGTCGACCTCGTGGGTGTCGGGGTTATTTTCGTCGATCTTCAACAGCTCGCCGAGCTGATTGGCCTCTTTGAACAGCAGATCGTCGAAGTACGGCTCCTCGGCGGCCTCCAGCACGAGCTCGTTCTTGATCGCCTGTGCGGCCTCGGCGAAGGCCGGGATGTTGAGCTCGATGGAATGCCGCACCGCGAGCTCGACCAAGCGGTCCGCCGTCGACATGCGGACGCGCTTGTTCATGTACAGCTTCTCGATCACCGTCGGATTTTTGAGCATCAGCTCTTCGTTGGTGGCGATGATTTCGCCCGCGCGCTCGTCGGCGGCATCGGCCATCGCTTCCAGCGCATCACCGCCGATGCGTGGCATGCGCAAGAGCGCGGTCACTACTTCGTGCTGATTCGGATAGGCTCGGGCCAGGTCCGCAATCACACTGCCGGGCAAGTCCGCGGTCAGCGCGCCTTGCAAAATCGGCGCGGGCAGCTTGCTCAGCGTGGTGCGCGCTAGCTCGGCGAGTTTCGGATCCTCACTGCCGGCGAGCACGGAGACCACCGTGACCAGGTCGCCCGGCTTGGCGCCCGGGATGACGCCGCGCGCAGCCATCAGCTTGACTGGGCCGGGCGCCTCCTTGGAGAGCACGCGCTGGATGGGAACTGGCAGGGTTTCGAGCTCGATATCGGGATGCATGGCCGCCGCTGAGCCGCCCAGCGTAGCACCTTGCGGGGGCACGTATAGCCGTCCGTCGCGCGTGCGGTTGCTGATGGGGGTCCGCGCCGCTATATGAGAGCTAGCGAAAATCGCACGGGTTCTAAGGAGTCGAGCATGGGCATCATGGATTTCGTCAAAGGCGGCGTGCAGCGAATGATGATCGCGCGCCCGGATTCCGAGAAGCAGAAGATCGTCTACAAGCACCCGGACCAAAATTTCCCATTTTGGACTCAGCTGACCGTCGACTCCGACGAGGTCGCGCTGTTCTTCAAGAACGGCAGTTACGTAGCGGCGCTCGGCACTCAGGGTTCTCCACATACGCTGCAAGCCGGTAACTACCCGTTCATCGGCGGCCTGATCGACAAGTTCACGGGCGGCAACTACTTCATCAGTGAGCTGTACTTCGTCACCATTCGTGACATTTTCAATCAAGCCTTCGGTGACCAGATCGGCTCCATGCGCGATCCCGAGCTCGACATCCGCGTCACTCCGCGCGCCTTTGGCACCTACTCGTTCCGCATCACCGACCCGGTCAAGTTCGTGATCGGCTTCATTGGTCAAGGTGGCGGCAACGTGGACCAGAGCATGAACTGGGTCCGCGACATGCTCTTCATGGGCCTGAAGTCGACGCTCACGCGCATGATCAAAGCGGGTGAAATGACGCTCATGGACGTTGGCGGCTGTGGCCCGGAGGTGGCCCGCGCGATCGTCAATGATTGCCCGGATCTTTCGAACATCGGCGTCAAAGTGACGGCGATCGCCAAGCTGCACATCAGCTTGAACGACGAAGATCAAGCGCGCGTCGACGAGATGCAGGATCAGATCGTGCAGGCCAAGGTCGACGCTCGCAAAGCCAAGATCGGTGTCTCACAAGCCGAGGCTCAAGCGCAGCAACGCCAGTTCGAGCTCGATCAAGATTTCATGAATCGCCAGCGCTACGTCAATCAGATGGACGTGGGGCGCTATCAACAATACGCGCAGGCGGAAGCCACGCTCGGTCTGGGCCAAGGCATGGCCAAGGGTGGTGACGGCGCTGCCGCAGCGGGCCTCGCTTCAGGCATGGCTCTCGGTGCTGGCCTGCAATACGGCGCACGCCAAGCACAGCCCTACGGCCCTCCGGGCTATCCTCCCCCCGGTTATCCGGGAGCTCCGCCGCAAGGGTACGGCCCGCCTTTGGGTTACCATCCCCCTCCGGGCTATCATCCGCCTCCGCCTGGTTACCCAGGAGCTCCGCCGCAAGCTTACGGGCCGCCCCCGGGTTACGGTCCAGCCCCTGGTTACGGCCCGCCGCCGAGCGCCGCCGGCTATGGCCCGCCGCCCGCAGGAAGTCCGCCCGCCGCCGCGGCTCCGGCCCGCTGTCCCGCGTGTGGCGCGGGCAATCCGCCCAACGCCCGCTTTTGCGCGGAATGTGGGCGACAGGTCAATCAGTAGAACTTTACACGCCTCGCTCGGCGTTCGGACAAAGCCGCCTCGGTGCTAGCCTGAGCGCTACCGCGAACGTGGACGAACCGGTCACACATATCGGTCGCGCGCCGGACGCCGTCGGCGCGGGTGCAGGGCAGGGCGAGTTCCCCGGGCACTGCGGCGCGACCGTTTGCCCGCACTGCGGGCAACACTTTTCAGCGGACGGCCGCTTCTGCCCATTCGACGGCGAACCGCTGTGCCCCGCGCCCGACTGGGATCCGCATGCCGATCCGCTGCTCGGCAGCGTGGTCGATGATCGCTACGAGATCGCGAGCGTGATCGGCGAGGGCGGCATGGGCATCGTGTACGCTGCGCGTCATCGCGCGCTCGGCAAACGCTTCGCACTCAAGGCGCTGCGCAAGGATCTGGCCACGGATCGCGAGATCGCAGCGCGCTTCATGCAGGAGGCGCGCACCGCCGCTTCAATCTCGCACCCCGGTTTGGTCGAGATCACCGATTTCGGCAAGCTGCCAACGGGTCAGCCGTTCTTCGTCATGGAGCTGCTCGAGGGACAATCGCTGGCCCAACTGATCCGGCGCGGCGGTCCCCTGCCTGCGGCTCGCGCCATCGAAATCGTCCGCCAAATTGCGGCGGCGCTGGGCGCGGCCCACGAGCGCTCGATCGTGCATCGTGATCTCAAGCCGGACAACATTCACATCTCGGCTGACGCTCCGGGCAAGGATCACGTAACGATCGTCGATTTCGGCTTGGCCAAGGTGATCGGCGCGAACCGCTTGACGCGAGCCGGGATGGTGTTCGGAACGCCGCACTACATGAGCCCGGAGCAGGCTCAAGGGGATCCGACCGACCACCGCGCGGACATCTATGCGCTGGGCGTGGTGATGTACGAAATGTTCACCGGTCGCGTGCCGTTCGAGGCGGATAGTTACATGGGGGTACTGACCAAGCACATGTACATGGCGCCCACCCCCCCCAGCCAGCTCGTCGGCATCGAAAAGCTCGGCGTGCTGGAGGACATCATTTTACGCTGCATGGAGAAGAAGCCGGATCATCGCTACCGGACGTTGCTCGAGCTGAGCCACGATCTCGAGCTGGCGTTGAACCCGAAGGGGCCGCGCCCCTTGATCGCCCGTCAGCGTCGGACGACGCCCCGCTCGCTGTTGGCGGACGAACTGGAACTGCCCAGCCGTGAAGAACGCGCCGCGCGGCTCGAGCAGGCGTCTTGGGTGAGACCGTGGCCCTGGTGGCCAATCACGATAATCGGCGGACTATTTCTGGCGGGCATCGCCGGCATGTTGTCCTTTCGAGCGTTTGTCGTTTCCCCGCGCCTGCCGCCGCGCGTGCCAGTGAGTGCTCCGCTCGTCAGCGAGCCGGTGGTGCTCGCGCCGAGCGGCACGTTCGTGAGCCCGCCGGCGCTCGAACTCGCGCTGGCGCCCGCGGTCGCGAGCGGTTCCGCGGCCTCAATTACGCCT
>DATEPG010000464.1:0-7253 GCA_035273265.1 Polyangiaceae bacterium | reverse complement strand
GAATCAGGCCATTTTACTCAGCGGCTCGACCCTTTGCAACTGCGCGATGTGTTCCACGATGTATTCGGCATCGCGCCCAACCCCGGAAAAACGACCCGAACCCCAAGTGTGCAGCCAGGGCAAGCCGATGAAATAGAGGCCTTCGGTGTCAGTCACTCCGCGCTCGTGCAACGGAAAGCCGCGCGAGTCGAGCACGGGCGCTTTCACCCAACTGAAGTCGGCAGCAAACCCAGCGCAAAACACGATGGCGCTGATGCCCGCCGAGACCAAATCCAGCGCTTCGGGCTCGTGCGGGGGCTCCCAAGGAGGGGTGTAGTCGGCCTCGATCGGAGCGTCGATTCGTTGCTTCTCGATGAACGCGTCGATCGTGCGGTTGATGCTGCGGTACACGGCGTCCGCACCGTCCAAGTTCTGCTTGAGCTCCGGTCTGAAGCTGGCGATGCCTGCCTTCACGGTCGTGAGCGGTCCGTACAGCTCCATGCCTTCGAGCGCCATCTTGCGCAGATCGATGTCACGACCGCCGTCTCGGCCGGTCACGTAGTGGTTGGTCTTGTCGCGAACTTGCTCGCGGTTTGGATGCTGATCGATCGGAATGTCGTAGTACCCTAGGTCGTCGAGCCATTCGACGACGTCCCGGCCGCGGTAGCGCCGAGCGCAGCGCGGGGCGGCTCCGACGGCCAAGTGCACCTTGCGGCCCGCCAAGTGCAGATCCTCGGCAATTTGCGCGCCGGATTGACCCGTGCCCACGACGAGCACCGCGCCATCCGGCAAAGCGTGCGGATTTTTGTAGTTGGACGAATGCTGGGTCACGATCTGCGATGGGACCTCATTGGCATATTCCGGTAGGAATGCCTTGTGGTAGCAACCCGTCGCCACCACGACTTGCTCGGCCGTGAACACGCCCTGAGATGTCTTGAATTCGAAGCGCGCGGGACCGGAGCCACTGGTTTCAATCACTGACTCGACCATGACGCCCTCGCGGACCGGGAGGTCGAAGGCTTTCTTGTAGCCCTCGACATAGGCGACGATTTCGTCCTTGAGCATGAATCCCTGCGGGTCCGAGCCTGCGTACGGATAGCCCGGCAGCTGGCACTGCCAATTCGGCGTCACCAGACAGAACGTGTCCCAACGCTCATCGCGCCAGGAGAACGCGACCTTCCGCCCCTCCAACACCAAATGATCGATCCCTCGTCGTTTCAAGCAGTAGCTCACGGAGAGGCCGGCTTGACCGCCGCCGACCACGATTACGGTGTGGTGTTCGGGCTTCGGCGCTTTGGCGCGAGCGTCACGCGGGCCATGCTTTTTGAACTCGAGCACGAGCACGGATTGTGCCTGCTGCGCGGGTGATAGCTCACTGGCCGTCTGCTCGATCGTCGACAATTGATCGAGAGCCGAGCTGCACGTGAAGCCGTAGCGCTCACGCACGCGCTCAGACGCGATGTTTAGCGCCTTTCGTGTGCGTTCTACGAAGTCCGGAACGGTATAGCTTTGACCTTCGTTCAGGTAATCTTCGATGACGTAGGACGGGGAATAGCAATCGATGGTCGCGCCGTTCGGCCAGCGCACGCGAAAATGCATCTCGGGCATGGTAAGACTCCACTCTTCAATGTGTTTTTGGAAAACTCAGTATTGTCGTTGCTGAAGCACGGGCGTGTCCCGATTCAGCAATGACTCGTAGCGAGCCAGGTGGCGCTCGGCGACGAGATCCCACGAATAGCGCTGAACGCGCTTGTATCCTTCTTCCGCGGAGCGTCGGCGCTCACCCGGGTCGTTCAGGAGAAGGCTCAGTGAAGCTTCGATGCCGGAGGCCGAGCCAGGGTCGACGAAGCTTGCGCAACGTTCGTCCAAGTACTCGTCGAACGGCGCGCCTCGAGGCACGACCACGGCACATTTGGCGGCCAGCGCTTCCAGCACGCATAGACCAAAACCCTCTTGCAGAGACGGGCAGAGCAGCACATCGCTCAAGTGGTAAAGTGCCGTGAGGTCTGCTTCCGGTACCGTCCCCAGGATCTCGATCCGAGTTTGCAGCTCCAAAGGAAGCTGAGCGAGTCGCCGCGCGAACTCGGCCCGGTAGGCTTCGTGTTCCCAGATGCTTGCACCGCCCACGATCACCCAGCGCAGGCGCCGTTGGCGGGCGAACGCCAGCGCCACCGCTTCCAGCGCGCCGAGGCTATTTTTGCGCGCCTCCACGCCACCGACGCTCAAGATGACAAGGTCACCGACAGCCAGCCCGAGCCGCTCGCGCATGCGCTGCTCTTCGGCAACCGAGCGAACGGCGAAGCGCTGCAAGTCAACGCCGTTCGAGATCACGGGCGCCTCGCGACCGAAGGCGGCGCGCACATCGCGACTCGTGACCTGGCTGACGCTCAACACCAAATCCGCCGATGACACCGAGCGCTC
Source organism: Polyangiaceae bacterium (assembly GCA_035273265.1). Lineage (GTDB taxonomy): Bacteria > Myxococcota_A > Polyangia > Polyangiales > Polyangiaceae > PMG-095. The sequence continues at coordinate 4,853 of DATEPG010000464.1, read as the reverse complement.
CTGGCAGTCCATCAAGTACGGGCTCTCGAAGTGCTCGACGTGGTGCACGGTGCGCACGAGGGCGGCCCCGCCGAACTGGGGCTTGGCCGCCGCCAGTGCGTTCGCCGCCAAGCAATCCTCGGCGTGGCATATCTCGTGGCGCGGCTGCAATGCGTCCAGGCCTGCACGAAATTCCGCGATCCGCTGCCGGATCAGCGCGTCTACGTCGCTCGGGGCCTTTGCTGCCGGGAGCAAGCGCAGCTCGCACGAGAGCGGGCGAAAGAAGCCGTCGCCCGCTTTACTCAGGGCGTACAAGGTGACCTGTGCGCCTCTGCGCTGCAACGCCTCCGCCAAACACGCGGCGTGCACCACGCTGCCGCGCGGTTTGGTGGAATAGCTAAAGATGCCGACTGAAAGCATGGCGACCTGTGCGTCAGCTGGCGCGGCGGCGTTCGGAGGGCGATCCGAAACCGGTCAACGGCTCGCTCAAGTGCCAGTAGTTCGCGCGCTCTTTGCCATGGATGAGTTCCAGAACTGGCTCGCTGGTGACTTCACCTACCGCCGCGCAGGCGACCCCCGCCGCTGCGAAGCGCGCGCACACTTCGTTCACCGCGCTCGGCTCGATGCTCAGGACGAAGCCAAAACTCGGAAAGGCATTCAGCCAGCGGAACGCATCGACGTTCGGCGGGGCCGGCAAGCGCGCCAGATCGAGGCGTGCGCCGACGCCGGAGGTTTCGAGCATCATCAGTAGCGACCCGCAAACGCCGGCCATGCTGATGTCTTTGCCCGCACCCACGAGGCCGGCCTCGGCGAGCTCGGGCAGAAGCGCCAACTGTGCGCGCAGTTGCTCCGGTGGCGCCGTACTGGCTGCGTTGAAGTTTCCCCCAAGTCCACGAAACGTACCCCGTAGATCGACGGCGACGAGCAAAGTCTGGCCAGCGCGCGCGGCGTGTCCCGAGATCAGCCGTTTGGCTTTGCCCAGTACCGAAACCGCCAAGAACGAGGCGCCGGGCACGCGCGAAGTGTGTCCGCCGACGATTGGCACCCCGAACACTTCACTTGCAAAGGCCATCCCCTCGAGTACACGCTCGTTTTCGCCCGACCCCATGAACAATACGTCGGTGATTGCCCACGGGCGCCCGCCCATGGCGGCGATGTCGTTCAGGTTGACCATCACCGAGCAAAAGCCACAAAACCACGGGTCGGCCGCGAGGAACTCGCTGCGCATGCCCTCCGCCGCGAAGAGCACGAAGTCGTCGCCCTGGGGCAATGCAGCGGCGTCGTCGCCGTTGAGAATCGGCGTCGCACTCGGGAACCAGGTGCTGTGGGAGCTTCGCCCGAAGGCTCGCGCCGCCACTTGAATGTCGCGCTTGAGGTCGAGTTCGGCGCGCCCTTTGAGCTCGCGAGCTAGCGCCTCCAGACTTCCGGGTTCGATGATCATGATGCCCTCGCGCGGTAGGCGCTCGACAGCCGCACCGGATAGCGTTCGAGCTCGGCTTGCATCAGAAAGTGCGGACGCCCCAAGAGTTCGAGCGCCTCCAGTCGGCGAAAGTGGTGATGTTCGAAATAGCGCACGTTGGCTTCTTGCACCGTGGCGAGGAAGCGCGTGCAGCCCCACGCGTGAGCAGTCGAAACCGCCTCGGTAATCAGCGCAGTCCCCACGGCACCCACACGGCGATAGGAGCGCGCAACGCCCAAGCGGCCACCAAACCAAGTGTGTTCGTCGTCTTGGTAGATGCGCACCACACCCACCACGCCGTCCGGCATGCCCGCAATCTCTCCCTGCGCCACGATGGGGCTCGCGTGATCGTCCAACGCATCGCGGTCGGTTTCGGCAAACAGCCCCTGCTCAGCGGCGAATATTTCGCGCCGCAGCCGGAAGTAAGCCGCCACCTGCCAGGGCTCGTGCGCGAGCTGGGCCGTGATGCGTTGCGCGGTTTGTGCGCGCACGGGTTTACCCCAGGGATGTATGCAGTCAAGCATGGGCCGCCTCCCGTGCTTTCAAAGACGAACACGCACCACAGCGCCCGCAGCCGGCTTTGATTTCCGTGCTGCGCAGCCCAGCCTTGGTTAGCATCGAAGCAACCGCTGCCAACAACGAGGCCATGAACGCGGGCTCGGGCGTGGGATGGTACGCGAGTGGCGTGCCGGCGATGGGCACGAAGGGCACGACGAACGGGTACACACCGAGATCGATCATGCGCTGGCACATGTCGAGGATCGCGTCGCGACTGTCACCGAGTCCGGCGAGCACGTAGCTCGACACCTGACCGCGCCCAAACACCGCGACTGCGGCCGCGAAGGCCTCCAGGTAAACCGACACTTTGACTTCCGCCTTGCCCGGGATGATCCGCATCCGCACTTCTTCCGTAACTGCTTCCAAGTGCAACCCGAGGCTGTCGACCCCGGCCTCCGCTAGACGCGAGAACCAGGCGAAGTCTGCGGGCGGCTCACACTGCGCTTGAATCGGCAGATCGACCGCCGCGCGGACGGCCTGGGCCGCCGCCGCCAACACACGCGCGCCGCGGTCGTCGGTCTGCGGCGTGCCCGTGGTCATCACCATGTGCCGCACTCCGTCGAGTTCGACGGCCGCGCGCGCGACCTCGGCCAGCTGCGCGGGCGTCTTTTCGGCGATCGTCGACTTGGCTGCTAGCGATTGGCCGATGGCGCAAAACTGGCATGAAGTCGCGCGATTGCCGTAGCGTTTACAGGTCTGTAAGACGGTCGTGGCGAGCACGTCGTGGCCATGCAGCGTGGCGATCTTCCAGTAGGGGATGCCATCTGCTGTCGAACGGTCGTAGAATCGCGGCTTCTTGGGGAAGGCCATTTCTGCGACCAATTCACCGTTCTTGAGCAGCAGCGCGTAGTCCCCTTTGACCTCGGCCGTGTACGGCGAGCGCGCTGATGCATGGTTGAGGATCGGCACCATCACGGTCTGGCCCACGATCGTGATCGCCTTGTGATCTGAGGGGCCCGCGCCACCCGCGCGCGACAAGCCCGGGCCTGAGCCGTCGAGCCAACGCATGCCGAGCGCCTGCAGCTCGGAGACGATCTCAGGATAGTTCTCGGGGGGTCTTATCGGCTGCCGCGGGCTCGCGATGGAGAGCGAACGATTCATGGCTATTCCTCACTGGGCTAGGGCTGGCAGATTCGGCGTGGAGCTCGCGCACGTGGGGTTGGGGCGTGCGATTCACGAGCAGAGACAGGAGTTCGGGACGGCTATAGTGGCCGACGCTGTCCATCATGCGTTTGCGCTTCTCGACCAAAGACAGGTCGAGGTCGGCCACGACCATGCCTTCGCCGTCCGTCAGGGGTGGAGCGAGCAGTGTGCCTTCGGGCGAGACGATGGCCGTGAAGCAGCCACCCCGCAGCGCCCGCTCGAGCCCGGTGTTTCCGGCCACTTCAGCCACTTGCTGCGGGTCGAGGTAGCCAGTGGCGTTGACCACGAAGCAGCCCGACTCGAGGGCGTGATGGCGAATCGTGACTTCGATTTGCTCGCGAAAGATGTCACCCACGAGGGAGCCTGGGAACATCGCGACGTGGATCTGCTCGTGCTCGGTCATCATCGCGTAGCGTGCGAGCGGGTTGTAGTGTTCCCAGCAAGCCAGGGCACCGATGCGGCCGACGGCGGTATCGACCGCGCGCAAACCAGAGCCGTCACCCTGACCCCAGATCATTCGTTCGTGGTAGGTGGGCGTGATCTTGCGCCGCGATTGCACGAGCCGGCCGTCGGCATCGAACAACAGTTGCGCGTTGTATAGGGTGCCGTGGTCGCGCTCGTTGATGCCAATCGCCACCACCACGCCAGCCTTCTTTGCGGCCGACCCGATTTGGTCCGTGACGGGACCCGGCACCGTCACGGATTCGGCGATCAGCTTCAGGTGATCGGCGCCCATGACGGCGGGCGCCTTGATGAAGGAAAAGTACGGATAGTAGGGGAGGACCGTCTCGGGAAATACCACCAGTTCTGCGCCTTTTTTCGCGGCTTCGGCGATGGCGTCACAGACCTTGGCGGCGGTCCCCTCGCAGCTGTAAAGAACCGGACTGAGCTGCACGGCGGCAGCGCGAACGACCTTCGGAGTAGTCACGGCGATCCTCCCTCTGTCGTCACAAGGTCCAGGTGTTGAGGATGAACGCGTTGTTCTTGCGATGCAGCAAGACGACGTCGAGCACATCCAACGGGTTGATCGGGCGGATGCCTTCGATCAGCGCGCCTTCACCGTGCCCGTACAACGCTTGCAGCGCAAAGCGGCAAGCGTAGATCTTGCCACCTTCGCTCATGAACTTCTTAATCTGACCATTGAAGTTTTGATGACCGGGGAACGCTTCGTCGCCCAACTTCGGGAAGCCGCGCTGCACGCCGAGCGTGACGCCGGGACCGTAGAGCAGAATGGAGGTTTCGAATCCTTTGCGTTGCAAGCGAATCGCTTGCAGCATGTTCACGAGGCCAATCGAGCCTTCGAACGCCACGGTATGGAACGTGACCAGGGCCTTTTCACCGGGGGACGCCTTCACGTCCTCGAACACTTTTTCTTCGTAATCGACTAGGAAATCCCCAGTTTTGTTCGGGGCAACTTCGACCTTCGGCATTCTCGATTCCTCCAATTGAGTGGCGCTGGTGACTCGCCCGAATTCGGGCGAGCATCGTGTCTTCGAGGGCTATAGCGAGGCGCGTGCCAAGCTCGCACTCGCCGCGCGATGCCGGTGTTTTCCGTGGTTTTTCCAAGTCACGCTACCCAATCGAAACACACGACTCTTTGCGAGTCGCAGGTTCTTGCGAATGGAAACATCAGCTTTAGCGAGCCGCGCGCGGCGCTTGTTTCAGCGGCGAGAATTCTAGCGCTTGGCCGGGCGCGCGACGCCCAGTTGCTTCA
>DATEPG010000463.1:0-17873 GCA_035273265.1 Polyangiaceae bacterium | reverse complement strand
CTCTTCTTCGGCACACGGGCGCCCGAAGCGCGCGCTTCAGAGAGCGCGATGGCAATCGCCTGTTTGCGACTGGTCACCTTCTTCTTCGACCGTCCTGATTTGAGCGTACCGCGCTTTTTCTCGTGCATGACCTTCTTCACGGTCTTGCTTGCAGCCGGCCCGTACTGTCGTTTGGACTTCTTTTTTGCGGCCATGTTCCCTCAGCCCGACGGCTTGCCGTCCGCTCGAGTGGTCGAAGTCTTGCTATCGAAGCTCTGCTGAAGCTGCTTGGCTTGCCGCAGGTGCTCCTCTACCTTGGGTTTGATTTCGTCGAGGTACGCCTTCAACTTCGCGTCCTTTACGTTCGGTAGCAACTTGTCGTTGATGGTGTCCAAGACCTTCTGGTGGCCGGTAATTTGGGAGTTGATGTAAATTTTGTCGAAGTCCTTGCCCGGGTCCGAATTGAGCGCGTCGAGTGTGGCTCCGGCATCTGCGTTCATGGCGGTCGACACACCACTCACCTCGGTCTTCAGCTTCAGCTTGGCTTGCTTTTGTTTGGCTTGCCCGTGATGCACGATCATCATGGCCGCGAAGCTCTTTACTGCCGCGTCTTTGGACTTCAGTTGGGCGATCTTGGCTTGAGCAATCTCGGCCGAGTTCGCAGCATCGGTGATGGCAGCGATCTGAGCGTCGCTCAGCTCCTCTGCCTTGGGTGCAGGCGGCGTGCTCGGCTCGGTCGGAGCTGTTGCAATGTTTATCCCTTCCGGCGATTGCGCGGTGCCGGCGTCCAGCTCTGGCGCTTGATCCGTGGGCGGCTCGGCGCTGGGCATGGTCGGGGCCGATTCGGCAGTCTTTTGGTCGCCTCCGCATTGGGTCAAAGCAAGCGCACACAGCACGATCAAGGAGCTAGTTCGCAGCGAAGTGGTGAGGGTCATCTGGCTCACTTTCTCGGCCGATCAACGCTCGACAGCCGTATCGGTCGACTGGGTTGGAGGGACCTCGAGTCGTGGTGACGGAACCGTGGAGATGCGCCAAAACGAATAAGCCATGCCCACGACCAGCAGCAGAGCCATCAACCAAAGTGCCTTCATGAACCAGGGTGTCTTGCGCGTCGGGATCTCCGGCGCGGGCATATTGGACTCGTAGTAGCGCGGTTTCACATCGCTTGATTGGCTCGAAATCATGCTCTTCTCCTATTGCTGCGCGTGCCTCACGCTCAACGGTCCGCAGTTCGGTGACTGCAATGGTTGTGCCGTGTCACTCGATCGTTTTCCTCTGGTTCGAAGCTTGCATCGACTCTCGTCGCAGAAACCATGCCCAGCTCTCGATCACTGCGCTGTCTGTGGCCATGCGCGCTTCCGCTGCTGATGGCGCAGACGGGCCAACTGGCGTGTGTATCCGAACCGGACCGTGCGGCACACGTGCCAAACGTGGCAACGCGCCACGCCCCGATGGCTACGTCGTCGCGTGCCCGTGCGACTGAACCCGAGCTGGCCAGCGCCACCTCCACCCGCGACGCAGGCGATCCCGCTCGTGCCTTCGATCCCCCCGCCCTGCTTCGTCTCCCGGAAGGCCTGCAAGCGGGTGAGCGCGTTCCGCTGCTCTTGGTGCTCCACGGCTTTGGTGTCTCGAGTAACCTGCTGGTCGCCAAGGCGGGGCTCAACGCGCTGGCGGATCAGAAAAAATTTGCCTACCTCGCCCCTGAGGGCACGCGCGACGCGCTCGGCCGCCCGTTCTGGAACGCCGGAACAAGCTGCTGCGATCTCGACCATCGGCAGCCGGACGACGTAGGGCGTCTGCGTGACTTGCTCGACGCCAATCTGAGCAACGCTTCGCTCGACGCGAAGCGTGTTTTCATCATCGGTTACTCGAACGGCGGATTCATGGCCCAACGCTTGGCCTGCGACGTCGGCGACCGGATTGCAGGTTTCGTGAGCGTGGCCGGCTCTGCGCCGAGCGCTGACGTGCCCTGCGCGCAACCTAGCGCCCTGGCCGCACTTACGATTCATGGCGAGTCGGACCCGGTCGTGCACTACGCCGGAGGTACCGTATTCGACCGATCGGACGTGGAGACCCATGTTTCTGCCCCGGACACAGCCAAATATTGGGCTGGACGTTTGTCGTGCGGCGGCAAGCTACGCACCGTCAATCGAATCGACCTCGAACCCCACCTGCCCGAGCGCGAAACCAGTGTTCAGCGTTACGATGATTGTCGAGGGGCAGTGGAGCTCTGGACAGTCAAGAGCGGCGGCCACTACGTAGCGCTACAGGCCCCGGCCCTAGAGGCAATTTGGGGCTTCATTCAGGCGCATCCCAAGGGCGGTACGTGAACGCGGAGTTCGATGTCGTCGTGCTCGGCGCGGGCATGGCAGGTTTGACCGCCGCTCGCGCGTTGGCTGACGCCAAAAAGCGAGTGTTGGTACTCGAAGCCGGATCGCGCGTCGGCGGGCGAGTTTGGACAGTGCCGGGGATCCTCGGGGCCTTGCCCAGCGAACTCGGAGCGGAGTTCGTGCACGGTCATGCCGAGCCCACGTTGCGGCTGGCGCGCGAGGCTTCCGTCGAGCTCGTACCGCTTGCGGATCGCCACGTCGTCAAGGATGGCGCGCGGTTTCGCAAGCTTCCCGATCCATGGCAGGAATTTGGCTCGCTGCTCGATCGCCTTCAGCCCCTGGATGAAGACACCTCCGCCCGCGAATTTCTGGAACAGAACGTCGTCGACGTCGAGCTTCGCGAGCGCATTCGGGGCTTGGTAGAAGGCTTCGAGGCGGCCCCGCTCTCCGAGGTGAGTATCCGCAGCTTGGCTGCCAGCGCTCAATCATTCGCTGCAGACCACAGTCAATTTCGCGTCCGAGGTGGCTACGGCACGCTGGTGGACTTTTACCTGGAGAAGTTGCTCGAAGGAGCCGTCGAAATCCGATTGCAATCCAAAGTGACGCGGGTCAGCTGGCAGATCCACGGTCCGGTCGAGCTGCGCGTAGCCGGCTCGCCGAACGACGTTTGCGCTCGTGCGTGCGTGGTGACAGCGCCGCTTTCGGTCCTGCAAGACCACGAAAGCCTTCGCTTCGAGCCCATGGTGCGCGCTTGGAAGGCGCCCTTGGCGCAGTTGGGCGTGGGCCACGCAGCCCGCGTCATGCTGCAATTTCGGCGCGACTTTGCCGAGCACGCGGCACCCCGCGAGGTATTCATTCACCAACCCAGCGCGCTGTTCGAGACCTTCTGGGCGGCTCAGAATGAGAACTTCGTGCAGTGGACGGCCTGGGCAGGTGGGCCAAAGGCCGAGGCCCTGGCTCGCGAGTCGAGCGAGCAACGCAAGCGCTTGGCGCTCGGAAGCGTGGGCACGCTGCTTGGCTTGCCAGAGGCGACCTTGGAGGCTGCGCTCATCTGTCCGATTCAGCACCACGACTTCTCGAACGATCCGCAAGCGCGAGGCGCCTACAGCTTCCGCCGACCCGGCGGTGCCCTGGCCGCTCGAGCCTTGAGCGGGCCCATCGGAGGCGCGCTCTTTCTGGCTGGCGAAGCCACCGACCAGGACTACCCGGGTACCGTCGCAGGGGCGATCGCGAGTGGTACCCGAGCAGCGCAACAAGCGCTGGCCGTCCTCGATGACTGAGCACGCCGCCTCGCTACGTGCGGCTGCTGCGGGCGTTCACCGTTCGCTTCGGTAGCTTCTGACCGGCCTTCAAGAGCTCAGTAAAAGGATCGACGCGACGCGCATTCAAGTACTTCTGCGCGCTGCGCACGGTGAACGACTCTGGCCTGAATTTAGCCGAAAGGTCGTCCCATTCGACCGGCATGGCGATCGTTGCGCCCTCCCGCGCGCGCGTTGAGTAAGGCGCGATGAAGGTCGCGCCGCGCCCGTTCCGCAAGTAATCGATGAAGATCTTACCCTGACGCTTGGCTTTCGACATCGTGGCCAGGTAGCGCTCCGGGTCGCGCCGGGTGAGCTCCTCGGCGACACTGCGGCAGAACTCTTTGACCTCGTCCCAACCCTTCTCCGGGACAATGGGCACGGTCAGGTGCAGCCCCTTGCCCCCGGTCGTCTTGACCCAACTTTTCAAACCCAGCTCGAGCAATAGTTCGCGCAGCGCGTGGGCGCCGACGATGGTCGCTTTGAAGTCCAGTTCGGGTGCAGGATCCAGGTCGAACACCAATCGATCCGGGTGCTCGGCATCGCTGGCCAGCGCGCCCGACACGTGCACCTCGAGCGCGCCCATCTGCACCAGCGCAAGCAAGCCCCGTGCGTCAGCGATGGCGGCGTACTCACTGCTGCTGCCATCGGAAGACGGCACCTGAACGCGAACCAACCCATCGGCCAGCGACTCGCCCGGATGCTTTTGGAAAAAGCACTGCCTTTTCCGGCCTTCGGGGCAACGCAGTAGGGTCAGGGGCCGATCGACCACGTGGGGCAGCATCACGTCACAGACCAGCTCGTAGTAGTCTGCCAGTTCCCGCTTGGTCAGGCCGAGCTCTGGATAAAGGATCTTGTCCGGATGACTGAGGGCCGTCGGCGACGCTGCGGGCGGCGACGCTGCGCGCGGCGTCCGCTTTTTGTTTATGGCGCGTGAAGCCACGGCGCGCGGTTGCTCCAAAACCACATCGCGCGCCGGCTTGTCTTCGCGCAGGCCCTTGAAGATAGGGTGGCGGAGCAGCCCGTCGTCCGTGATTGCGGTGTACGCGATCTCCGCGACCAACTGCGGCTCGACCCAATGGACACCGCGACTCTCACTGCCACGCGGGGCATTCTTCAAGCGTGGCGCGGCTATTTGGAGCGCAGCGAGTCGCGTGTGCAAGTCTTTTAACGAGCGCTCGCTGAAGCCAGTGCCCACCCGCCCGGAATAGACAAGCTGCTCATCGCGACGAACGCCGAGCAATAGCGCCCCGAGATGCGAACGCCCGCCTGCCGGATCCGTGAAGCCAACGATCACGAATTCTTGTCGAGCCAGGCTCTTACTCTTTTGCCAATCCTTCCCCCGCCCGGAGCGATACGGCGAATCCGCACGTTTGGAGACCACGCCCTCGAGCCCCAGCTTGGCGGCTTCAGCAAAGAAGTGCGCTCCGTCACCTTGCGCGTGATCGCTATAGCGAAGCGTGGTCTCTGACTTCGGTAGTCGGCGAAGCAACGCCGCGAGTTGGGCTTTGCGCTCTACCAAGGGCAAAGAACGCAGATCTGCGCCGTCGAGGTAGAGCAAGTCGAACGCGTAGTACACGAGTGGCGCTCGGCTCTTGCCGCTGAACGAATTCTGAAGCAGCTGAAAGTCTGTCAGCCCGCGATCATCCAGCGCGACGAATTCCCCGTCCAAGATTGCGTTGTTCGTTTTCAGCTTGGCCACAGCCGCTGCTAGGCTCGGCATGCGCGCGGTCCAATCTTCGCCGCGTCGCGTGAGCAAGGTCACCTGCCCGGCTTCAATCCGGGCAAGCACTCGGTAGCCGTCGAACTTCACTTCGTGCACGAAGTCGTCGCCGGCCGGTGTTTCGCTAACCAACGTCGCCAATTCGGGTTCAATCCAGGGCGGCATCTCGGAGTGCTTGGCTACCTGCTGCTCGGAGTCGCTCGACGGCTTCGGCCTGCTCGACTTCGTCTTGCTCACCTTGCTCACCTTGCTCACCTTCTTGGCCTTGCTCGGCTTTTCCGCCGCGCCCGCAGCGATGTCTTTCAAGTCACGACCGGTTAGCGCGCTCTTGGCCTTCTTTTCCAGCAAGGTCGTGTCTCCCGCTTTAGCCGCGTCGTCCTTGGCTTTGAATAGCAACCAGGTATTTTGCTTTTGCCCTGGGCGTTGGGTTTTCACCAGGTGCCAGCCGCCCGTCAGTTTCTCACCGTGGAGCTGAAAGGACAGGTGCCCCTTTTTGTAGGCTTGCTCGGCATCCCCGTCCGGCTCCCAGGTCCCCCGGTCCCAAACCATCACCGTCCCACCGCCATACTCACCGTCGGGGATGGTGCCCTCGAAGACGCCGTATTCGAGCGGGTGGTCTTCCGTTTGAACCGCTAAGCGTTTCACGTTGGGATCCAACGTCGGCCCTTTGGGGATCGCCCAGCTGAGCAGCACGCCTCCGAGCTCCAAGCGAAAGTCATAGTGCAAGCGACTCGCCGCGTGTTTCTGGATCACGTAGCTGTTGCCCACTTTGCGGCGAGCCTTGCCTGACGGCTCCTGGGTCTTCGCAAAGTCTCTCTTCTGCCGATACTTGGCCAGGCTCATGGGCGGGGTTCCGATCGCGACTGAACCGATAAATCAGGCGGATTTGCGCTGCTGGGGCGCCGGAGCGTGAGCAGCCCGACGCTTGCCCGTCGAGCGCTTGCGGGGCGCGGCCGCGCCGCGAGCGGGGCGGGCTCGTTTGGCGGAGCCATGCGCGGTGGACTTTCGCGGATGCCCCGACTCGACGCTCTTTGCCAATAGCGCGACCAGATCCACGACCTGTGCGGGCTTTGTGGGGCGCGGCGCTTTGGCGTTCTCTTTGGGAACGCTGTTCAGCTCACCAGCCTTGGCACGCTTATGGATCAACGACAGCAGATCCTTTCGGTAGTCATCGCGATAGCGTTCGGGCTGCCACTTGTCGACCATGCCGGAGACCAGCTTCTCCGCCATTTCCAGCTCTTTGGGCGTGATTCCGAGCTTCTTTAGATTTTCGTCCGGCAACTCGAGATCGCCCGTGCCGCGTAGTTCGTCCGCGAAGCGAAGCACCAGCAAAGAGAGCGCTTTGCCATGCGGGATCACCGCACACAAGTGTTGACGAGTACGCAACACGAGCTTGGCAATGCCAGCCTTGCCGGAACGCTTCAGCACCTCACGGAGCAGCGCGTACGATTTTTTGCCATATTTGGTCGGCACCACGACATAAGGTTTGTCGATGTAATGCGGATCGATTTCCGACATTTCGACGAAGTCCAAGATATCTATCTGGTGAGTGGATTTAGGGTTCGCTTCCGCAAAATCACGCTCGGTCAGCACCACGTACTTCCCGGCACTGGCCTCGTACCCTTTGACGGTATCCTCCCACTTCACCTCTTTGCCGGTCTTTTTATTGATCCGCTCGTAGCCCACCGGCGAAAAGTCCCGCTTGTCCAGCAGTGTCAGCGAAAGCTCGTCGGTCTCCTCCGCGGCGTGCAATGAGACTGGGATCTGCACCAGACCGAAACCCAAACTGCCACTCCAGATCGCTCTCGGCATGGCCCGCACGCGATGCATCCCTCGTGCCAATAGCTTTCAGGCGAGTCGCAGCGGATGACCCATCGCGCGATCCAGCGCTGACACAGTGTCAAGTTTGCGCCGGCGGGGCGTTTGGGGCAGCGCACTCTTGCCCCGAAGTGGCACGCCAGAATTGGACGAAGCGGGTTTCAGGCTAGGTACGAGGCTTGCTCTTCGCCTGCGCGTCTTTCATCTATCGGGAAGTGAGGCAATGAAAGCACTCAAGGCGGTCTTGCTAGACATCGACGGCACGCTGGTCGACAGTAACGATGCGCATGCCCAGGCTTGGTTGGAGGTTTTTCAGCGCAACGGTTACCCGGCTACCTTCGAGTGGGTGCGCGAGCTGATCGGCAAGGGCGGCGATAAGTTGGTTCCCGAGATCACCGGTTTGGAGGACGGTTCGCACGAAGCGAAGCGCCTTGCCAAGGAACGAAGCGCGCTCTTTTCGCGCGATTATTTGCCGCAACTTCGACCATTTCCGCAAGTACAGGAGCTCCTCCGCCGGCTGCAAGACAGCGGCTTGGACCTGGTCGTGGCCAGCTCCGCGAACGAAGACGAGTTGCAATCATTGCTCGAGGTGTGCGGCGCGCTGCCTTTCGTGCGTCAGCAAACCTCTTCGGACGACGCCGCACATTCCAAACCCGATCCGGATATCGTGCAAGTCGCGCTGCGCAAAGCAGGCTGTTCGCCAGCCGAGGCGGTGATGCTAGGTGACACACCGTATGACGTGCAGGCGGCCAGCAAAGCCGGCGTGCGCGCAGTCGCCCTACGCTCAGGCGGTCACCCGGATGCCGCACTCAGCGGTGCAATCGCCATCTACGATGACGTCGCCGATCTGCTGCGGAACTTCGACGATTCAGTGTTCGCGTTGCGTGGCTAACTTGGCATTGGAGTCGAGCTGCGAGGCGTTGGTTCGCCCGCGCGCCACCGAAACGGCCTGCTCGTCAGGCGTGATTCGCGAGCCGTAACGACGAGCGTAGACCTCGGTAAATTCTGCGCCCACCAGCAGCACCTGCGCCGAGTAGTAGACCCAGATCACCAGCGCGATGATCGACCCAGCGGCGCCATAGGCAGAACCAACCGCGGCGCTTCCAAGATAGATACCGAGCCCGAACTTTCCCAGGGTGAAGAGACCCGCGGTAACGGCAGCCCCCACCCATACGTCCCGCCATTGGATGTGCGCGTCCGGCAAGGTCTTGAACATCAGCGCGAACAAGGCGGTCACCACGCCGAGGGAGATGCAGAAGTTCAGTACCTGCCAAACGAGCGCGCCGCCCGGCAGCGATTGCTCGAAGACCTGGCCCATCCAAGTCAGGCCCGCGCTGACGACCAACGAGACCAGCAGCAGAAATGCCACGCCCACGACCAACGTAAACGAGAAGAAGCGATCCTTGATGATGCCCCAAATGCCACGTCCTGGCTTGGGTGCCACGTCCCACACCGTGTTCAGCGCCGCCTGCAGTTCCCCGAATACGCCCGAGGCGCCAAACAACAACACCAGCAGGCCGACCGCAATGCTGACCGCGCCGCTGCCCGGCGTATGGGCATTCTTCGCGATTGATTCGATGGCGGTGGCTGCTCCCGAGCCCACGACGCTGGAAAGCTCATCGGCAATGTGCTCGCGCGCAGCGTCTTGTCCGAAGGCCAAACCAGTCACCGCCACGGCCAAGATGATCAGAGGAGCGATCGAAAGCAGCGTGTAGTACGCCAATGCCGCTGCCAGGCGGGTCACGTTATCCTCGTCCCAGGCAGTCCCGGTCTCTTTGAGGATCTGCCAAGCCGTGCTGTCCTTGAGCGACTTCATCGCAGCGGACCCGTGCAAATTCCGTGCACACGCGCTGGCGGTGCAAATCGCCGCGTCTAACGCCGGATCTCACGATAGCGCAGCGCGAGCGGGATCAGCGGCGGTTGTTGGGCCACAGCGCGCGCTTCGGTGATCAGCGCGTGCTTCGGGGAGAGGCCGCAGGCAGGGTCGGTCGCGGTAGCATCGCCCGTCAGGTGAAAGGCTTGACAGCGACAACCGCCAAAGTCGACGTCCCGGCGGTCGCAGCTCTTGCACGGCTCGGGCATCCAAGCCTCGCCGCGAAACGCGGCGAAGGCGGCAGAGTGGTGCCAAATGTCAGCGAGCGAGCGCTCTTGTACGTTGTCGAAGTGGAGCCCGGGCAGCGTGTGGGCCAGGTGGCAGGGCAAAGCCAGACCGTCGGGGCTCACGAGCAAGTAGCGCTTACCCCAGCCGCTCATGCACGCCTTCGGGCGATCCGAATAGTAGTCGGGCAACACGAACAGGACTTCGATCTTGCCCTTCAGGCGCTCTTTGGCGGCTTTGGCAACTTCGCGCGCGGCGTTCAGCTCGGCTTGGCTCGGTAGCAGCGCGCTACGGTTCTCGAGCGCCCACGCCAAGTACTGCGTGTTGGCGAGCTCCAAGCGGTCGACGTTCAACCTCTCCGCGAGCGCGATGATCTCGGCAATTCGCCCGAGATTTTGCCGGTGCAGCACCACGTTCAAGGTCAACGGCAACTCGAGCTCTTTGACCCAGCGCGCCACTTCCAGCTTTTGCTCGAAGGAGCTCCGCCCGGCAATCCGATCCGAGTCACTCGCCCGGCTGTCCTGGATGGATACTTGAACGCTGCTCAGCCCTGCCTGTTTGAGGCGCAGCAAACGTTCGCGGGTCAACGGCAATCCGCTCGTGATCAGGTTGCTGTAAAAATCGAGCGCGTGCGCGCCCGCGACGAGCTCCTCTAGATCTCGGCGCAAGAGCGGTTCACCGCCGCTCAAGTTGAGCTGTAATGCGCCGAGCTCCGCCGCTTGCCCGAAGACGCGCAGCCAATCGCTCGTGCTCAAGCGATCCGGATGCGCTGCCAGGTTGGTCGGATTCGAGCAGTACACACAACGCAGCGGACACAGGTAGGTCAGCTCGGCGATCAGCGTGTACAGCCGATCTTCGCTTGTCACGGCACGGCCTGCAGCAGGCCTCGGTCGAGCAGGCCTTGCACGAAAGTGAGCACCTCCACTCGCAGCACGTCCGCGTCACTTTGAAACTCGGCGGCCAGCGTGGCGATCACGAGCGAGAGCGGCTTTTCGCCGTCACAGAGCTTCAAAATAGCCGCTCCGGTCGGGTTCAGCAGCAGCCCTTTTTCCGGGTAAAGCAGGATGTATTTGCCGGATTTCGGGTCGAGCCGGAGCTTGGCTTTCGACGCCAGCTTCGGCTTCAGCTCGAGGCTCAGCGCCGCCTGCGTCATGCGCCCCCCGAGGCACCCGGAATGTAAGCGGCCTGCACGCAATCCAGCAGGTGCCACAAGATCTCGGTTTTGCGAATCAAGGCCGCAACGCAGCGTTCCTGCAACTCGAAGGTCGTCGCCTGCGAGACGACGAAGCCAATGGCTTCTTCCGAGTCCCGCTTCGCTCGCGGCACGCGCGCGCGAAAATAAGCCAGCATCTCGGCATCCACCCACGGGTAGTGCTCTTGCCAAGCCTGGATACGGCGACTCATCAAGTCGGGCGCGAAGAACTCCGTGAGCGAAGAGGCCACGGCTTCCAGCAAGCTACGCTCGCGCACCAGACTGACGTAGCCGTCACACGCGAACTTCACGCCCGGTAATACGGAGCCCAGGCCCTCGACCTCGCCACGCGAGAGCCCGACGCCCTCGGCCAAGCGCAGCCAGAGAGCGAGCCCGCCCTCGCCCGGCGCATCGCCGTCGTGATCGTGAATGCGCCGGATCCAAGCACGCCGGAATGCAGGGTCTTCCGATTTGGATAGGATCAGCGCGTCTTTGATCGGGATCCGTGTCTGGTAGTAGTAGCGGTTGAGCACCCACTGCTGGAGCTGTTCGCGGGTCAGCTTGCCCTCGTGCATCAAAACGTGCACGAGGTGCCGGTCGTGATAGCGGCTCGCCCCTTCACGCCGCAGCCAATCCACGAACTCGGCGGGCGGCAGCGGCGCGCGCTCGCTCACAGTTCGAGCTCCATGCCGTCGAACGCGACTTCGACGCCTGCAGCGTTCACCGCGGCGCGCTCGGCGGAGTCCTCGCGCAGCATCGGGTTGGTGTTGTTGATGTGGATCAATACGCGTCGCGCAGCGGGCAAGCTGCTCAAAAAGCGCAAGCTGCCTTCGGAGCCGCCGATCGGCCAATGCGCCATGTCTTCCGCGCGACGCGTCGAAGCGCCCAGCGCGATCAGCTCGTCACTCGACCAAAACGTGCCGTCGAAGAACACTGCGTCTGCGGACGACGCAGCCGCGGCAAGCTCCGCCGACTTCGCGCCCGCGGCCGGGATATAGGCCAGGCGCTTGCCCGTACGCTCATCCGCGATCAAAACGCCGATGTTATCAGCCGGATCTGGATTCGACTGATCGAGATGCAGGGCGGCTTTGCCAGGAGCGGCGAAGGCCCGCAGCGTCAGGCCACTGGCGGCTCCATCGAGCAAACGCAGCGGTTGCTCGGCGGCGCCCAGCTCCAAAGGGTGCAGCGTGACCTGGCCATCGAAGCGCTGCAGCGTGCGATAGAGCACGTTGCCTTGGCTGAACCCGCTGTGCACTCGCTGAGTCGCATAAAGAGCGAGCGGCTGCGATTCACGCAGCGACAAAAGTCCGAGCGCGTGATCCAAATCCCCATTCGTCAGCACGATGCCTTGGAGCGGCGTGTCGCGCTGCGCCCGCGGGTGCAGTTTGCTGAAGCTCTCGATTTGCTGTCGGATTTCCGGCGATGCGTTGAGCAAGAACCAAGAGTCACCGTCGGCGCTCACGGCCACTGATTCTTGCGTTCGGGCGAACGCGCGGATGCTGCCGCGTCGTACGCCCACGCAATTCGGGCAACCGCAATTCCACTGCGGGAAGCCACCTCCCGCTGCGGAGCCCAAAACACGAATTAACACGTTCCTCCTCCCGGCCGCCGTTCAGCCAAGCGCGAAGCGGCGGCGCAACGAGCGACGTTGCTCACAGACCGTTGTCGTCTTCTCCCTGATACGAACCAATCTCTGCGCTCATGTCGATCTCTTCGAAGCTCGGCGTTTCCCAGTTCATGATCGTGCCTTTCAGGTGGAAAACCAGACGCTTTCCGAAGTTCAGGGATAGCTCGCGCACCCACCTCGGTCAAGACCGATAAGTTTTTGAAACTGCTGTCGAAACGGGGCTCCGCCGAGGGCACAAAAAGTCAGAAGTAGAGGCTCACCGAGGCCAGCACGCTGGTTGGCGGGGCAGCGACCGAGTGAATCGCGGAGGATGCCGGCTGTTGCCCCGGCAGATTGCTCCAATTCGAGACATAAATGTCGGAGCTATCGGCGGTCCGCAGAGCAAGGGCATTGTAGACATCCACCCCCACGGCAATGGTACTCGAGCGCACCTCACAGCCCACGTTCAGTGCATTCGTCTGGGAGCTACGTACGGTATCGCTCAGGTGCCGTGCGGACGCGTACGTATAGCCCACCCCCACCCTGCCACTGAGTGCGCGTTGCCACAGCCGGCCCAGAGAGCCACGCACACTGACGTCACTCCGGAACAAGATCGGCGGCACACTGGGCACGTGGTGCGAGATCCCCGCAACGCGGGTGTTGAACTGCGCGTCGTTGATTGAGAGCGACGCAGAGACGAGCAGCCAACGCATGGGTTTGGTCACGATCGAGGCCACGATCCCGCGCCGCACGCTGGCGTTTTGCGATTCCAACCCGCCGTTGTTGGCGACGAACACGAGCTCGTTGCCGACCCGCGTTTCGAACACCGCCACAGTCGAGGTAAAGCGTTCGTTGGGCAGCTGCGCGCGCATGCCGACTTCCACCGAGCGCACTTTGGAGTAGGGCGTCGCGCCTTGCCGCAAGTGCGCTGCATCCAGCGAGCGATAGCCCTCGCCGTAGGAGGCAACCAACGACAAAGATTTGGCCAGCGCATACTGCGCGCTGATTCGAGGCCCCACCGAAACTCCAGTGGCGGTGCGCTGCGTGCCGTCTGCATTCGTCGCCGCTGAGCTTCCGTTGGCCAATCGATCGCTGATCGAGACTGACAGCAGATCGACGCGCGGGCCGCCGGATATCCGCAGTTTTTTCCAAAACAACCAATCGAAATCCAGGTAAGCGCCAGCATCCAGCGTGCCAAGCTTCGCTCCCAGCCTCGAGTCCCAGACGGAGAGACTTTCCGGCTCGAGCAAGTTCTTGCTCTGATCGGTGTGCCCCAGGCGCAGGTACACGCCCGGTTCGACACCCAGCTCGGCGCCGCTGCCGAAGCGGTGGAGTGCGCTGCGCGCATAGGCGGTGAGCCCCGCCGCGGTCTCTCGATTCTTGGTCTCGAACAGGTCGCCCAAGCCATATTTGGTGGGATCCGAGTTCGAGCTCTGCAAATTGCCCGTGTAGTTCTGGCGCGCCCGAAAGTCCGTCCACATCAGCCACGGGGCGACGCTGAAGAGCGCGCCATCCAGGCTCCGGTGTCGAAGTTCGGCGCCCAGGATCAGCGAGTTCGCGCGCACCGACTGATTTTCCGCGTAGTGCGGATACGAATCGTAGAAGCCGATCCTGCCGGCAGCCACGTCGTCCTGGCGAACCACGCCCGGCAAGCTCGCACTCGCACTGCGTGCAATCGCCAGCACTCGCAGCTGATTGTTCGCACCCAAGTCGACGCCGTATTGAGCATTCACGGTGCCGGCCCTGGCCGCGCGATTTTGACCGAAGCCATCGGTGTCGCGCAAGCTCACCGCGACGAAGCTTTCCGGTCCCGCCGCCTTCGGTGCAAAGATCCCGATCAGTCGCTTTTGATTGAATGAACCGTAGCTGCCCCGAACGAGGCCTCCGCGATCCGCAACCGCCAAGTCGAAGTTGGCGCTGCCCACGATCGCGGCATCACCCTGACGCGGATCGTAAGGCCCTTCGAGCACGCGGATCTGCGACACGACTTCCGGGATGATCAGATTGGCGTCGGCGTAACCCTGACCTTGGATATGCGTCGGAATATTGAGCGGTATCCCGCCCACACGCATCTCGATGCCCGAGCCGTGCTGCATGTCGAAACCGCGCAGGTAAACGTCGTTGCCGAAGCCCTCGCCGTCCTCGTGATCGACGAAGAAGCCGGGCGCAGCGGACAATAGCTCGCTCGTCTGCTGACGCGGAGAAGCCGTCAGCAGTTCTCGGCGCAAGCGAAAGTCGCCCACTCCGCGGGCTGACTCGGGGCGCAGTCCGCGGACTTCGATCTCCTGCGGCGCTGGCCCTGGCGAGGGATCGGCGCGCGCGGAAACGGGCCCGAGCCCGCACGCGAGCAATGCGCTGGAGCTCCACAGAAGTGAGAGGGCGCGAGTCACTGGATGATGAACTGACCCGGCTCGAACTCGGCATCCTCCGCGACGTCCGAGCGAAAAACGTAGATCCCTTCTACCAACGGAGTCTCGAACACGACCGTCACCTGCTCGCCCGGCTCGACCGGCTCGATCTTCGATTCACTCGGAAAGCACGACTCCAGCGGGCAACCGTCGCTGTTGGGCGTGGGCAAGCAGTCGACGATGAAGCTGTGCGGCCTGGCGCCTATGTTCTTGAGCGTGAGCGTGATCTCGGAAGTATTCTGCGTGCTCAAGAGCTTGGGCTCGAACTCGCTATCCGTGACCGTCAAGAGTCGCGCGGCTGGCTCGGAGATGACGCCGTCGGCGTCATCCGGCGTGCAGGCGTCATCGTTTTTTTTCGTACCAGAGCACGCACAGCCGAGCATGGCAGCGAGTAGCAGCGCTTGGCAGCGGCCGAAGAGCGAACTCATAATCAGGGATCTCATCGCGGCCAGAAACGTAGGCCGGCCCAGGACACCGCGCATCGGACAAATGTCGGATATCGAGGCGACACCGAAGCTCCATGCTATGAATTTCTCGGAGTTTTCGTGTCCCCGCCCCCACCCCCACCACCCGCACGGCCAAGTCCACGTCCACGTCAGGAGTGGCCGCTCGCTAGCTACCTGCTGCTCGGGGTTCTCGCTGGGGCGACCTACGTCGGCTTCGACCTGGTTTCGGAGGCGAGGTTGAGTGCAGGGACTCTGACCGGACCGCTTGCCAGCGCGCACGATGCGATCGACCACCTGATCCCAGTCTTGGCTGGCGGTCTGATCGGCCTGTCGATCCACCAACGACGCCTGAGGGCGCGGCTCTCCGCCGCGGAGGAAGCAGCTGAGCGGGCCGATGCGCTACGCGCTCGACTCTTGAAAGTGGAGCGTGATCAAGCGGTTTGGGTGCTGGCCGCTGCCGTACTCCACGAGTTGAACAATCCCCTCCACGCGCTCGGCCTGATCCTCGACGAGTATCAAGCGTGCGCCGACGACAGCGCGCAACGCGCCGAGCTCGTCGAGCGCGCACACGCTCAGGTGCGACGCGCGCTCGCGCACTTGGAAACTCTTCGGTCCATGCAAGGCAGCGGTGAACCCGAGGTCCAACCGATCGCACTCGACCGCGTCCTCGCTTCGCTGGCGGCCGACGTCAGCGCGCTCGGCGAAACAGCCGTTCTGGTCCGCGTAGAATGCACGACGCAAGTGATGGTCAGCGCCGATCCCAGCTATTTGCGCGCGATCTTGGAAAACCTGCTCGACAATAGCCTGCACTCATTGCGCGCAGCCCAAGGCGGCGTGGTGACCATGACCCTCGGCACCGAGGCCGGTCGCGCCGTCGTGCACGTAGTCGATGACGGCCCGGCGTTGGATCCCAACGTGCGAACCACGCTGTTCGATCCGTTGCGCACGACCAAGAGCCACGGCTTGGGCTTGGGCCTACCGATCGCGCGCGCGCTCGCCCGCGCCATGCACGGCGAACTTTCGCTCGGTCCCGCTGCAGAAAAATCATTTCGACTCGAGCTACCGCTTTCAGGCAGCTCATGAGCAGCCGAAGCAAGATCCTGCTAGTCGAAGACGAATTCGACACACGCGAGCTCTTGGGCCGCTCGCTCGAACGCGCCGGTTACACCGCGATCACCGCGGCCAACGCGGCAGAGGCGCTCAGCGCAGCGACCGCCGCCAGCAGCATCGATCTGGTCGTCACCGACGTCGTGCTCGGCAGCGACAGCTTGGGCGGCCTCGAGCTGATGACCGCACTTCGTCGCCACGGCGTGCGCGCCCCGGTCGTGATCATCACCGCCTACGCCGACGTCGAAAAGCTGAAGATCGCGCTCAACGAAGGCGCCGAACACTTTCTGGAAAAGCCCTTTAGCGCCGCAAAACTGCTGGAAGTGATCGAACGCGTGCTGAAGAATGCCGCGCCCTTCAGTCAGGCACTCGACGAGCTCTTGACCCGCGCGCAGCTGACGGAAAAGGAGCTATCGGTGGCACGGCTACTGCTCGAGGGCCTGTCGAGCAACGAGATCGCCGCGCGCGAGAACAACAGTCCGAAGACGATTCGCCAGCATGTGACACAAATCTACGCCAAATGCGGCGTCGCCAGCCGGGCACAATTCTTCCGGCTGGCGTATCTCCGTTGAGTGAACGAGCGCGCGAAAACCGCGCGCTCAGCGGCTCACTTCACCGACCAAGAGCACAGCTTGCCGTCGCCACCGACCACGACGCGCCCCTTGGTTGCAATCGGCGACGTCCACTGACGCACGCCCGCGCAACTGTCGGTGCTTTCGAACAACTTCATCGTGCCGTCATCGCCATCGACCGCGGTGAGCTTGCCCGAGTTGACGTACCAAACCGTGGCGTTGCCAGTGCCGTCCGTAGTGGTCGAGATCGGCGCGGTCACCGTGCCGGTCAGCGGCGCGCACCATTCCGCGCTCGCGGTGGGCTTGCCATCGGTACCGGCCTTCAGCAGCACCGAGATGATGGCCTTGCCGCCGCCACCGCCCGGGCACGCGGCGCCGGAGTCCGTCGACATCACGTAGTGAGTGCCCTTGGCCGTCTTGTAGGCCGTCGGCGAGGTCTTGACTGCCATGGCGCCGCCGGTCGAGACCTTGAACGTCATGGCGTGTCCGGCCATGCCGCCCAGATTGGTCGGATTGAGCAGGTACATGTTGCCGTCTTTGGCGACCGCCGCAATGTAGTTGGGCGGAGTGGCCCCGGCGATCGAGAGGTAGGTGGAGTTGCTTCCGCCGAAATCCGCGTCCGTCGAGTCCATCGTCTTCCACGAGGTCGGGAAATAGATGTTTTGATCGTTGCGGGTGAAGACGGCCATTCCGGTCAAGCGAACCACTGCCTCGCTGTCGGCCGTAGCCCGGGAATCACCGCCGACATTGCCGGTGTGGTTGCCCGTGACCGGGAAGATCGACGTGCCGTCAGAGGCAAACCCGCCAGCTGCCCAGATCGCTTCACCCTGGCCGAGCGTGGCCCAGCCCGCCTTCTTGGTCGGATCCGTGGTGTCGACCGCGACGATCCAGCCGTGATAGGCGCCGCAATCACCGATGTGGCCGCCGTAACCCACGTACAGTTTGCCGCCAACCAAGGACAGCGCGCTGCGCTGATTTTGCGGAGGCGCGGTGAAGGTTACGCTGCCCGAGGTGAGTCCGGTCGTGTCCACGGGCCAGCCAGCCTTCGGCATGCCATCATCGGCATTGAAAGCCATGATCACGTGCTTCTGGATCGTAGAGGCGTTGCCCACCGCACCAGCGACGTAGATGGTGCGCGTTGCAGCGTCGATCACCGGGGTACTCAGAATACCGAGCGGGTGAATGTTGCCGCAGCTGACGCCGTTGGCTTGAGCCGGCGTGCCGATGTTCTTCGTCCACACGGTGGCGCCGGTGGCTTCATCGATCGCGAACACATCGTTACCGGTAGTGACCGCG
>DATEPG010000462.1:0-5544 GCA_035273265.1 Polyangiaceae bacterium | reverse complement strand
GATCAGGACATCGCCTTCGCCGCCAGCGCGCGTCAGCGCACGTTCAAAATCAGCCCGCTCAGCAAGTCCACCGCCGCCAGCGCGACGTTGAACATCACCAACTACGACGTGTTCCTGATTTACGATCAGATAGACGCACCGACCGGCGAGATGGCCACGGTGGGCGCTGTTTGGCAGTCCAGCTCCGTGCTGAATTCCTTCGCGGCCGCCGGCGGTATGATCATCGGTCTGAGCGGGGGCGCGAGCGAGATGGACCAGTTCTTCACTGCTTCCGGGCTCTTGGCAATCAGCGGCCAAACCGCGGTGCCGACCGGCTCTACTCTGTACAAATCCACGCTCGGGGATGCGCTCGGGGCCAATCTGATTTCACCCTTCGCCGCGCCCGCTGATTCATGCACGTTCTCGACTACGGTAATGAGCGATGAGAGCACGACCTTCGTGGTTCGCGATGCGCCGTTGGGCGGTGGAGCGCCAGTGGTGGTGCACCGCGTGATCCCCGCGCCCGCCGCGACGCCTTGAGCGGTCTGGGCTCTCAGCGGCTCGCGCTGAGCGGGAGGATCTCCTCGCGCATGGCCACGATTTGCGCGCGTGCAGCTTCCTTCAGCCGCGGCACGTCTTTCTGGGTCATGCCGGCGGTGGAGATCGGCTTGCCGATGGTCAAGATACCGCGCGCGTAGCCAGGGCGCCAATCATGCTTGGACAGCGCGCCGTCCGTACCAGCCACGGCCATGGGTAGAACGTCCGCGCCGGTTTCGATCGCCAATCGAAACGCGCCGTCCTTGAACGACTGCATCTCTCCGGTTTTCGAGCGCGTGCCTTCCGGGAAGATCATCACCGGTACGCCTTGCTCCAGCCAGCGCGCGCACTTGTCGAGCGCGGCTTTTGCGGCCGATGGCGAGGCCCGATCGATCGGCACGTCTTTGACCAGTCGCATGCTCCAGCCGATGAATGGAATGTGAAACAGCGAGCGCTTGGCTAGCCACTTCATCTCCCAGGGCACATGCGAGATCAAGAACACGTCCGTATGCGAGCAGTGGTTGCTGACGCACACGGCCTTGCCCGGATTCTTCGGGACCTCGCCGTGGATGCGGAAGCGCCACATGGGTGAGAAGGTGGCCGCAGCTTGCGCCACGCGCCGCAGCGTGCGGCCGCTGAGGATGCGCCGCTTGTCGAACCAGAAAGTGGGCAGATACACGATCACGACCGCCACCCAGCCGAGGGAGGCCACCAAAAACAGCTCGATACAGGCGATGATCGCTACGAATGTGCGCACGTTTGGACTCGCGCGGGTCCTAACATACCCTTGCCTGGTTGTTCGACTGGTGACGCAAAAATGACCGCCAATTCCGCTGCTGATTCCAGTACCTCCGAGAGCGTCGCGAGGCGGGTCCACGCCCGACAGCCGCTCGGGCTGCTGATCGCCTTGCTCCTGATTTGCGTCGCAACGCTCTGGGCGCCTCCTGCCGGGCGCACCAGTTGGTTGCTCGAGGTGGTTCCGGGCCTGCTGATGGTTCTCGGGCTGGGACTGGCCTATCCCCGGATGCCGCTATCGCACTGGGTGTATGCGGGCGTGTTCGTGCACGTGCTGATTCTGGTTTACGGCGGGTGCTACACTTACGCGCTCACGCCCCTCGGCAACTGGGCCAAAGAAGCGTTTCACCTGAGTCGCAACCACTATGACCGCGTCGGTCACCTCGCGCTCGGTGTCTTCCCGGTGTTCATGGCGCGCGAAATTTTGCTCCGCAAGACTCCGCTCGTTCGCGGCGGTTGGCTGTCGTTCTTGAGTGTATCGGTGGTGTTCGCGTTCGCGGCCTTCTGGGAGCTGCTCGAGTGGTGGACCACGCTGGTCGTCGCAGGCGACACCGGCACCGCCTTCCTCGGCTCCCAGGGCGACGTGTGGGACGCCCAGTGGGATATGTTTCTCGCGCTACTGGGCGCGATCTTCGCGCTGCTGCTCGGCGCACGCGCGCACGATCGCTCGATCGCGCGCGTGCCGTATCCGAGGGCCTAGCTTCAGGACCAGCCATCGGGTCCAAGCGGGGCTCGTGAGCGGGAAGCGGTGGCTGGAACGCTTCCGCTGCACCCCGCCTGCCGTGCCGCTGGCGCCCGCACTGCCGCTCGTACCGCTCAGCATATCGAGCGTAAACCGGAGACGGATCCGTTGGCGTCGGGTTGCCCCCTACGAAGCCACCCCTTGCTGTGCCAGCCCGGTTGCCGCACTTGCCCCCCGTGGTAGTGTGCGCCACGGCAATGATGAGCTTGAATGGATGGGTGGTGGGCGCGAGTCTAGTTGGGATGGCGGCGCTGGGGTGTGGCGGGCCGAAGCGTGATTTGCGAATTCTGGTGGCGCGAGTGCGGGTGCGGCCGGGCTCACCAACACAGGCGGCAGCAGCGGTAGCGGTGGCGCCAAAAACCTCGCGGGTGACGGCAACGTCAGTGGAGCCGGTGGTGATGGCGTTGGTGGCGGTGGCATTGCTGGCAACCCCGGAAACGTGTGCGCTCCCGCTCGGCCCGTGTGCAACGGTAACCTAGCCACGACCTGCAACGGGGACGGCACGGGGTATTTAGCGGGCGGTCTCCTGTGTTCCTCGAAACAGGTCTGCGTGGCTGGCGCTTGCCAGGACCAGGAATGTACGCCCAGCACGAGCATCTGCGCAGGCAACAGCGTGCGCAAATGCGCCGCCAACGGGCTCTCCTCCGCTGTAGTGACGACCTGCGCAACGGGCCAATACTGCGATGCGGCGAGCGTTTCGTGCAAAACAGGTATTTGCGCACCCGATCAACCCGCCTGCGACGGCAACCGCGCGACTGTCTGCTCACATATCGGCGATGGGTACGTCGCGGGCGGTACGACGTGCAAGACGACCGAGACCTGCGAAGCCGGCACGTGTAAAGCGCAAGTGTGCACCCCGAACGGAAGCTTCTGCCAGGGACAAGACGTAAAAGCTTGCTCAAGCAGCGGCCTGAGCTCGAGCGTCGCCAAGACCTGCACCGATCAAGCATGCGAGGCAGCCTCCGGCAGCGCCGATTGCAAAGGAGTGTGCACTCCGGGTCAGCAGGATTGTTCGAGCAACGGCGTGCGAATCTGCGACGCGAACGGGCAATATGGCACTGCGAGCAAGTGCACGAACAAGACGTGCGTCGTGTCAGGCACCACCGCCAGCTGCGTCGGCAAATGCGAGCCGACGCAAACTCAATGCTCAGCCAACAGCAACAGCATCGCAGCTTGCGGTGCGAATGGGGACTGGGGCGCGCCAACTCCTTGCGCCGCAGCAACGCCCTACTGCACGGCCAACAGTTGCCAAGCGCCGCCCAGCTGTACCGGTTTGGCTGCAAACTGCGGCCCTTCGTCGAACGAAAGCTGCTGCACGAGCCCACTAGTCACCGGAGGTCCGTTCAAACGCGACAACGACCCCAGCTTCCCGGCAACCATCAGTGACTTCCGGCTGGACAAGTACCTCGTCACGGTAGGTCGCTTTCGCCCGTTCGTGGCTGCGATCGTTGCCGGCTGGAGGCCCGCGGCCGCCTCCGGCAAGCACACGCATCTGAACAGCGGTGCCGGACTCAAGAACACCTACGGTACCGGCAATGAACCGGGGTGGGACGTCACGTGGAACGATCCATACTACCTGCCAGCAACCAAGGCCACGTGGGACACCAGCAGCAACGCCTTTGCTTATCCCTCGGACTACACGACTTGGACGCCGAGCGTTGGCGCGAACGAGACCCGACCGGTCAATCGCGTGAACTGGTTCAAAGCGGCGGCGTTCTGTATTTGGGACGGTGGGTTTCTACCCAGTGAGGCAGAGTGGAACTACGCGGCGGCAGGCGGAGGTGCTCAAAGGCTCTATCCGTGGGGCTCTGGTGCGCCGGGGGCCAACGCAACCCGGGCAGCGTACGGCTGCTTCTTCAACGGCACGGGGACCTGCTCGGGCTTCGCGAATATCGCGCCCGTTGGCTCGCTCGCAGCGGCTAACAACGGCCTCTACGGACAAGCGGACCTCGCCGGGAACCTCTGGGAGTGGGTTCAAGATCAGTACGAGCCCTACACGGGGACGTGCAATGACTGCGCCTATGTTCCGCCCTTCGCCAACGCCAGCGGTATCAACTCGCGTCGCGGCGGCGCTTACAACGGGGCAGTGGCAGACATCGCCTCGAGTCGACGTGACAGCTACCCAAATATTTTCCCCAACGATGAGGACGGGGTGCGCTGCGCCCGGATCCCGTAGAAGGGGGAAAGTTGCTCGCGCCAGCGCACAGCGAGTTCTTGACCGTGATCGGCGTGCCGTCGTGATTCGATATTTGCGGGCAAAGGGGAGTCGTCGATGTTATTGCTGATAGTAGAGTTCTCGATCACGATTCTTCCTGAGAGATCGTTGGAGGCGAAGAAGACGGCGGAGCCATCGGTGTTGGCCTGATCGGGCTCGATGCGTGAACGGAGGATGGTCAGAGTCACGGCGCCGCCATTGTCGTAGATCGCTCTGCCGTCGCCGGCATGGGCGCATTGCTCTGGGCGGGGTTGCCGCCATTGCCAATCGCGTGGTTGTAGCTCAGCACGCTGTTTGATGATGGTCAGACGCCGATGTTGCTGACATCTTGATCGTGATTTGGCTCTGGACCGAAGCCGAAGGTAATCACGCCGCCCTGTGCGATTGCGGGGACCACCTGGGGCTGCTCGAGTGGTGGACCACGTTGGTCGTCGCCGGCGACACCGGCACTGCCTTCTCAGAGCGACGTGTGGGATGCCCCGTTGCCCAGTGGGACATGTTCCTCGCCCTGCTCGGCGCCGTCTTACCGCGGCTCTCGGTTCACGCGCGCACAATCGCGCGCGTGCCGTATCCGAGCGCTGAGTGCGTCTGATGTAGCGTCGGCGATGCCGGCGCTCACTTAGCTGTGTTTACTGCGTGCAGCTCTTCGCACGCAGGATCGCGGTCGGCGCGTTCGTCGCGGCCAAGCCGTCCCGTACAGCTGTCTGGGTGGTACCGGTCGGCGTGAACGATGCCATGGGCAGCGCGTATAAGACGAACTCGTAAACGTTGCCGCACTGTCCGGACCCCTGGTAACCGTTGCCGCTGTAGGAGCGCTGCGATGAGCCTGCGGGAACGCTGGGCATGGCCGTTGTCTCGAGGCCTGCGGGCAGCATACGCGTCGCGCCGGGGATGTTCCACATCACCCAATGCACGAACGGTTTTCCTCCCATCATGAAACTGAGATCTTGAAGGACGATGGCGTAGCTTTGGGTGCCACTCGGACCGGCGGTCCAATCGAGCGCGGGCGACTTGTTGCCACCGTCGATGCTGGCGCCGATGTTTTCCTTCGGGAACGTGGGGCAGGCGGCTTTGTTGTCCGCGGAGCATGCCGGCATGGCCGTCCAGGCGGGGCTGGTCAGTGCGAAGGCTCCGGTGCTGGCACCGCCGCCGCTACCGCCATTGCTGGCACCACCCGCGCTGCCTCCCGCGCCGCTACTCGCGCCGCCAGCGGCGTTGCTGCCCGCGGTGTTGGCCGCTCCACCACTGTTGCTCGTGCCGCCTGTGCCCGTGCCTG
>DATEPG010000461.1:0-3439 GCA_035273265.1 Polyangiaceae bacterium | reverse complement strand
ATTTCGTGTACGTCGAGCTGACGACCCAAGACGGCAGCGCCACCACCCGTTGCACCTTCCGTGACGACGCGGGCGGCGGTGTTGTACCGGGCTCGGCCTTCGTGGGCATCGGGCTCGGCGAGGTGTCGCTGCACCGTGTGCACAGCGAACCGTTCGCGTCGGGTAGCGTGGACGCGGGCGAAGTGCGCTTCGATTTCGAGCAGAGCGCGAACGTCGAATTTACGAACTAAGTGTCCGCCCGGGATCCCGCAAACGTGCCCGTGCCTGTGCCCGTGCCCGCTCTCGAGTATTTCTTGGAGGCTGCCTCGAAGCAGCTCGCCTGCACCAGTGCGGCGCGACACAGGGATGCGCTGGGCGGTTGGGGGGAGAGAGCGGGCACGGGCACGGGGGTTTCTGTCGGGAAGTGGGCTTAGTGTCGACCCGCGTACACCGGGTGTATTTCGTCCCCGGGATGTTCGGGTTCGGTCATCTCGCGGGCTACGACTATTTCAAACACGTGCGGGCGGGCCTGGAGCAACGCTTTGCGCAGGCCGGAGTTCAGGCGGTGTTCGAGGACGTGCCGGCGCCGCCCACGTCATCGCTCCGCTACCGGTCTCGCATCTTGGCGGCCACGGTAGCCAAGAGCGCAGGCGGCGATGACGGGCCGATCCACCTGATTGGACATTCGACGGGTGGACTCGATGTGCGCTTGGTCTTGTCGCCCAAAGTGAATCTGGGGGTGACCCCCGAGCAGCTCGCCTGGCGTGATCGCGTAGTCAGCGCCGTCACGATCAACACGCCACACTACGGAACACCGCTGGCGACCTACTTTGCCACGGTCTCGGGCACGCGCGTGTTGTACGTGCTCAGCTTGCTCACGGTCGTGTCGCTGACCATCGGTGAGCCCTCATTGGCCATTTTCTCGCGTTTGGTCGCGGGTGTGGGCGGCATCGACTCACTGTTCGGTGGCGACATGAAGGTGTTCAGCCGCGTCACCGACAGTGTGCTGCGCTTCGTCGATCGCGACGGCCGCGGCGAGATCGCAGATTTTTTGAGCAAGGTACGCATCGACCAGGGTGCGATCATTCAGATCATGCCGGAGGCCATGGACCTATTCAACGCGGCCACCGTACTCGATCCACGGGTCCGCTACGGCTGCGTGGTCTCTGCCGCCGCCGCCCCGCGGGCCATGCGCTTCGCCCGTCGCATCTGGTCGCCGTACGCCGCCTTCACCGCGGCCATCTACGCCACGTTGTATCAATTCGCCAGCCAGGAATCAGAAGTGTATCCGTACGCGCGTCCGTCGCAACGTGAAACGGAGTTTTTGCGTGTCGGTATGGACCACGACGTCAACAGCGAATCGAACGATGGCATCGTGCCCACGCTGAGCATGCTTTGGGGCGAGCTCTTGTGGGCAGGCGAAGCCGATCACTTGGACGTCTTGGGCCACTTCCATGACGACCAGAAGCCCAAGGTGCACATGGATTGGGTCACTAGCGGTTCCCGCTTCACTCGCCAACGCTTCGGCGCCGTACTCGACGAGATCGTGAAGTTCGCGTTACGCGAGACCAAAGACTGAATACGCGACGCTCGTGACGGCGCAGCTCAATTTTTGGCGATGATCTTGTATTCGAGCACGCGGCTTTGGCCGTCGCGTTGGAATGCCACGCGCAGGGCGTCGGATCGCTTGAGGGACTCGAAGGCGTCGAAGGCTTCGGTCTCGCGCTCGATGGGTAGGTCGTTGACACGCGTCACGATGTCGCCCGGTTTCAGATCGACGTCGCTCCAGAAGTCGCGAGGGTTCAAGTTGACGATGCTCCAGCCGCGGAATTGGCCGTCGACCAGCCGCGGCTCGACGTCCACGCGCTGCAGGAACTCTGGAAAGCCCCGCTCGATCAACGCGTTCACGTCGTCGCGGTAGAGCGTGCCTTGGGGCGGGCGCGGGGCGTTTTTTTTCGCGGCGGGCGCCTGGGCGACGGTTTTCGGGGCTACGGGTGGGGCCTCGGGCGCAGCGCCGCAGCCGACGATCAACCATCCGAGCAGAACCAGACTTGAGCCTCGCATGGCCCGAATATGGCGCAGACCTCGGCCCGAGGCCAAAAAGTCAGGCCTCGGGGACTGGCTGGGCTGGGTTCAGGCCTTGAAAGTAGCCGGAAGCAGCCGAAATCACGGTTTCGAGCACGCGCGCGGCGATCTCGGCCATCTCCCCGACTCCGGACACGTGCAGTACCCGATCTTGGGGCACGAGTTCCTCGGCACGGGCGTAGACGGTGGCCAGGCGTGCTTGCAGCTCGCGGGCCTCGAACATCTCCTCCACGCCGCCGCGGACTCGCCGCCGCTCCTCGGCCACCTCGGCAGGAACGTCGATCACGATCGTGACGTCGGGCCGCAGCGCCTGCGCGTTGAGTTGGCGGATCCAGGGGATCGGATCAGAGCCGTCGTGCGCGGTGACCGATTGATAGGCCAAGCTCGAGAGATCATAGCGATCGCTGATCACGACCGAGCCGGAACGCAGGGCGGGCGTCACGGTGAATTCCAGATGATCCATGCGATCGGCCGCAAACAAGAGCGCCATCGTGCGCCAGTCGAAGGTGCGCGGGCTAGCGCCGTCCGACGCGAACAGGCGGTGCTGGAGCGCCTGCCGGATCAGCACTCCGACTGGACCCGTGCTCGGCTCACACGTGAGCACGACTTCGCGGCCGCCACGCTCGAGCGCCTGGGCCAGTAGCTTGGCGTGGGTGGTGCTGCCGCAACCGTCGATGCCCTCCACGACCACGAACAGGCCCGGGAAGCGGCCAGACGAAGCCGACAGGCGTGAGTTCGACAGTGAGCTGGCGGTCATCGAGCGTTAGCCTGAGTCGAGTCCTTCTAGGATGCAATCGGCGCAGGATCTTCGCCCAGAACCACGTTGTCGATCAGGCGCGTCTTGCCCATGAAACCGGCCACCGCAAACAGCAAGCGCTGCCCGCTGATGCCGTCTTCCGGGAGCGGCACCAGGTCGTCGGCGTCAGCGAGCGTCGCGTAATCGAGGCGCAGGCCGCCTGCATCGAGCTCGGCGAGTGCCACTCGGCGGAGCGCGGAGACGCGACGCTCGCCGCCGGCGAAGGCGCCCACGGCGGCCGTCAAGGCGCGCGGAATCGAGAGCGCGCGCTGACGCTCCTCTGGCGTGAGGTAGGCATTGCGCGAGCTCAGCGCCAGACCGTCCGCGTCACGCAACGTGCGCAAGCCGACAATCTCTACTGGCAGCAAGAGATCGCGGGTCATCCGTTCGATCACCTTGAGTTGTTGGTAGTCCTTGCGACCGAACACGGCAACGCACTCGCCGGTCACCGCGAACAACTTACTCACGATCGTGGTCACACCATCGAAGTGGTTCGGGCGGTGCGGACCGCACAGCGCCGCGGTCAAGCCGCTGACTTGTACGCGCGTGCGCTCGCCCTTCGGGTACATCGCGTCGGGC
>DATEPG010000460.1:0-6372 GCA_035273265.1 Polyangiaceae bacterium | reverse complement strand
GGCGCCGAACACGGTTGAATTTGAAAATCGTTTTCAGTCCGCTAGAGTTCCGGTGGCGTTTCGATGAACCTCGCAGAGACCCGGATCGGACAAATCGTGACCGTCGCTCAGATCGCGGGAGAAGGCTCGTTTCGACGCCGCTTGATGGAGCTCGGACTGGTGCCAGGCACTCGCGTGGAGGTGATCGGCGTCGCACCACTGGGGGACCCCCTCGAGCTTTTGCTGCGCGGCAGCAGCCTTTCGATTCGCCGGGCCGAAGCCGAGGGCGTGTCCGTCACGCCGGATGAGGCAGAGGTCCCGAGCGCGGAGCGCGTTTCAAGCAGCGCGGACCGCGGAACCAATGGCGCTAGCCACGCTCGGCATGACCTCGCTCGCAGCGCGCCGTGACTCAGCAAGAGCACAGCGCGCTCCGGGCGCGTGAAAGAACCGTCTCGGAGGGCACCAAGCGCGCGCCGCTCGTGCTTTTGATCGGCAATCCGAATACTGGAAAAACCACGCTCTTCAATCGGCTCACCGGGCAGAACGCGCGCATCGGCAATTACCCCGGGATCACCGTCGAGCGTCGCTCGGGCGATCTGACGCTACGCGCGGACGGCGCGTCGCGCGTGGTCGAGGTGGTCGACGTGCCCGGCGCGTATTCGCTCAGCGCGCGCTCGGCCGAAGAGCAAATCGCGCTCTCCGCAGTGCTCGGATGGGCAGAAAATCCGCGCCCCGATCTGTGCGTGGTGGTCGTGGACGCCGGGCAACTGGCGCGCAATCTGTACCTGGTGACGCAGCTTTTGGAGCTCGACGTCCGGGTCGTGGTGGCGCTGAACATGATCGACGAGGTGCGCGACAATCCCCCCAATGCCGGCGAACTCAGCCGCTTTTTGGGCGTGCCGTGCATCGCGACGGATGGCCGTCGCGGCACGGGCCTGACAGAACTTCAAAACGCGATCAGTGCCGCGCTGGCTCGTCCACCACGCAGCGCGCTGCGTATCGACTATCCGAGCGCGTTGGAGCGCGATCTCGAGAGCGTCTCGAGCGCGCTGCCGGAGGAGTGGAACGAGAGCCCGGCCCGCGCCCGTGCGCTTTCATTGTGGGCCTTGACCAGCATCGAGGCCGACGACGAGCTGCACGGCATCGATCCTGGGTTGCGCTCCCGGGCCCTTGCGGTGCGCGCTCAGGCCGGCGCTCGTGACGTGGATCTAGAAGTGATCGCCACGCGCTACGCGCGAATCGATGCGCAGTTGCCCAAGCTCTATCAACGGCTCGACGCGCACCCGAAGAAGCGAAAGACTTCCGAGCGCGTCGATCGCGTGCTCTTGCACCCGGTGTTCGGCTTCGCGATCTTCATCGGCCTCATGCTGCTGATGTTCCAGTCGTTATTTTCCTGGTCCGATCCGGCGATCCAGTTGATCGAGGCCTGTACCAGCGCCGCCGCGAACTTCGTCGAGGCGCACGTCCCGGACTCGATTTTGCGCGATCTGGTGACGCGCGGCGTAATCGGCGGCGTGGGCAACGTAATCGTGTTTTTGCCGCAGATTCTGCTGCTCTTTTTCTGCATCGGGATCTTGGAAGACTCCGGCTACATGGCACGCGTCGCGTTCTTGATGGACCGCATCATGAAAGCGCTCGGCCTACACGGGCGCGCCTTCGTGCCCATGCTCTCGGGCTTTGCCTGCGCGGTGCCAGCGATCTTGGCCACGCGCACCATGGAGCGTCAGCGCGATCGGCTGTTGACCATGCTGGTCGTACCGCTGATGACCTGCTCCGCGCGCTTGCCGGTATACACGCTGATCATTGGCGCGCTGTTCCCAAAGGCCCGCGTCTTTGGCTGGTTGCCGGTGCAGGGCTTGTTGATGATCGCGATGTACTTGTTCTCCACGTTCATCACCTTGATCGCGGCAGGGGTGCTCGGACGCACGGCCGTCAAGGGGCGACGCATCCCGCTGATTTTGGAGCTGCCTCCGTATCGAATGCCGAGCCTCAGCGGAACCGTGAGGATGATGTGGCGAAGAGCCGTCATGTTCTTGCGCGAAGCCGGCTCGGGTATTTTGATTTTCACGATCCTGCTCTGGGCGCTTTTGTCCTTCCCGCGCCCGCTCCAAGTGGACCAACCGTCGCCGCCCGCAGTCGCCGTCCATCAGCAATTCACGGACCGGCAAGCGGCCGAGGTCGAAGCGGCCCCGGCTCCCCCGCCCGGCCCGTCGGCGATCGAGCAGAGCTACGGCGGCCGCTTGGGCAAGGCGATCGAACCGTTGCTGCGGCCGCTCGGCTTCGACTGGAAGATCGGCGTCGGGTTGATTGGCGCGTTTGCTGCGCGTGAAGTGTTTATTTCGACGCTGGGCCTAGTGTACGGCATCGGCGACGCAGAAGAAAACACGACCCCACTGCGCGACAAGATCCGGCAAGAGCAACGAGCCGACGGCACGCCTGCCTACTCCCCGCTGATGGGATTGTCTCTGATGGTCTTCTTTGCGCTCTCCTGCCAATGCATGAGCACGCTGATGGTCGTCTATCGCGAGACGCGCACGCTGCGTTGGCCACTGTTCATGTTCGGCTACATGACGACTCTCGCTTACGTGGCAAGCTTGCTCGTGTATCAGGGCGGGCGCTTACTCGGCTTCTGAGGCCAGCCAGCGTGCCCGACCTCGTGCCGTTACCGCGTGAGTTTTATGCACGACCAGTGCTCAGTGTGGCCAAGGCGTGCATCGGGAAACTGCTCGTGCATCGGAGCAAAGAGGGTCTGGTCGCGGGGCGCATCGTGGAGAGCGAGGCCTATCGCGGCCCGGAGGATCGCGCCGCGCATTCTTACGGCGGGCGGCGTACCACGCGCACCGAAGTGATGTTCGGTCCGCCAGGCTACGCATACGTGTTCTTCGTGTACGGCATGCACTATCAGTTCAACCTGGTGACCGGCAAACACGGCGCGCCACACGCGGTGTTAATCCGCGCAGTCGAGCCGGTCCTCGGCTTGGAGCTGATGGCCAAGCGGCGCAATCTGCCCGAAAACGCGCGCGAAATATCGAACGGTCCCGGCAAGCTGTGTCAGGCGCTCGGCATCGGGCGCGAGGCCTACGGCCGAGATTTGTGCGGCTCGGAGCTCTTTTTGGCCGAGGGGCCCCGCGTTCGGAGCGCGAGCGCCAAGCGCGTCGGCGTCGATTATGCCGGCGAGTGGGCCGAAAAACCCTGGCGATTCTTCGATCCGAAAAGCCGGTACGTGTCGCGCGCGGGTCCCTGATAAAACCCCGTGGTCGATGTCCGATCGCCCCATTCCACCGCCTCGTAGTCAGTCCCGCCCAGCCTTCACCGCCGTTGGCCCGCGCGTGCCTAGCCCACCCCCGGGCCCGTCGAGCGCCGCGCAGCGCTTCATGGGTAAACGGATCACGGTCTGCGTCACCGGCAGCGTGGCGGCGTACAAAGCGGTGCTGCTCGTGCGCGCGCTGCAGAAGGACGGCGCGTTCGTCGAGGTCGTGCTGACGCGCGCGGCTCGCGAGTTCGTAGGCGCCGCCACTTTTTCTGGCCTCACCGGGCGACGCG
This sequence comes from Polyangiaceae bacterium, assembly GCA_035273265.1. Taxonomy (GTDB): domain Bacteria; phylum Myxococcota_A; class Polyangia; order Polyangiales; family Polyangiaceae; genus PMG-095. The sequence goes on along the minus strand of DATEPG010000460.1, from coordinate 2,850 downwards.
TGTTCTTGGACGTGTTCGACGCCGAGCAGCCGGGTGAAGTTCACGTCAGCCTGGCGGCACGCTCGGACATGATCTTGGTCGTGCCGGCCACCGCCGATGTGCTGGCGCGCTTCGCCAGCGGCCGGGCCGATGATCTCGTCACGGCGCTGGTGCTGTGTGCCACGTGCCCGGTGTTGATTGCGCCGGCCATGCACCCGAGCATGTGGAGCCATCCCGCAACGCAACGCAACGTCGCCACCTTGGTCGCCGATCGCCGAATCGGCTTCGTCGGTCCCGCCTTCGGCGAGGTCGCATCGGGCGATACCGGCCTCGGCCGGATGTCGGAGCCGGAGCAGATCGTTCAGGTCGCTTCCGCGCAATTTTCGGGTATCTCGCTGACCGGAAAGCACATCGTGATCAGCGCCGGACCGACGGTCGAGGACCTCGATCCGGTGCGCTTCGTGGGCAATCGCTCGTCGGGCAAAATGGGCTTTGCGCTGGCCGAGCGTGCCAAAGTCTTGGGCGCGAAGGTCACACTGGTGGCAGGCCCCGTGAATCTGCCGACGCCAGTGGGGGTACAGCGCGTGGACGTGCGCAGCGCGCTATCCATGCGCAGCGCGCTCTGGCAAGCCCTGTCGCCCGACTTATCCAGCGCCGACGCGTTGATCATGACCGCCGCCGTGGCTGACTATCGACCGGCCGAAAGCCACGCCACCAAGCTGAAACGCGGGCCCGAACCACTGAACCTGGAACTCTTGCCCAACCCAGATTTGCTCGCAGAGATAGGGCACGCCCGCAAAGACCGGACGCCGGTCTTGATCGGCTTCGCGCTCGAGACGGACGTGGACGAGAAAGTGATTCAATTGGCGCGCGGTAAGCTCGCCGCCAAGCACGTCGATCTCGTGGTCGCCAATCATGCCTCCGAATCACTCGGCAAGGACGACATCCGCGCGATGCTGGTCAGCCCGACGGATTGCAGCCCGCTCGGGCTGCTGAGCAAGGAACAAGCTGCCGATCGCATCCTCGGCTGGCTGGCCACTCGCCTCCGGGAACTCGCCTGATGCGCATTCTTCTGACCTTGGCTCTGACCTTCGCCGGCATGGCCTACAGCTTCAGCGCAGCGCGCGCGGGGAGCGGCCTGTTTTGGCTGGGCGTCAGCCTGCCCTACCTCGTCTTGGTCGCCCTCGCCCTGCACAAAATGTGGGATGAGGGCACGCTGCTCGACTTGCTCACACCGCGCTGGGGAGATCTTTCGATCGGCGCCGTGTCGATGATGGGCCTCTTGGTGGCGTTCTGGACCGCGCGCAAGATCCTCGCGCCCATCGGCAGCCCACGCCAAGCTTGGCTATTCCGCGTCTATCTGCAACTCGGTGACCCCGAACACCTGCAACGCTCGACCGCTTATACGCTCTTGATTTTGGTCATTTGCGCCGCCGAAGAGATCGTCTGGCGCGGCATGGTCTTGGGCGATCTCACGCAGCGCTTCGGTCGCCGCGCCGCGCTTCCGTTGTCCGCGCTTGCCTACGGTTTCGCCACGGTACCGACCATCTGGCTGCTGAGTGACCCAATCGCTGGTCCGAACCCGCTATTTCTCACCGCGGCCATCGGCTGCGGCCTGGTCTGGAGCTTCCTGGCAGCACAACTCGGACGGCTCACGCCGGTGATCATCTCACACATGGCCTTCACCTATTTCACGATCGTGCAATTTCACTTGCCGGGCCTGTGATCGCTCGCCGCGCGAGCTGGCCCGCGCGGCGTTCGGGCTCGTCCCACGGGGTCAGGCCTTGAGTTCGAGAAACGCTCCGGGGCTGCGGATCTGCGCATCTGCCACGGCGCCCGCGCCACCGCAAAAGTCCTCGGTCTTGTCGGAGTAGCCGAAGTGCGTGACTTCGCTGCCCGGACCCTCCTTTGCGGGAAAGCCGCTTTCATTGGCCTTCAGACCCATCGCGTTCATGATGTTGCAGAAGTACTTGTTGATCGGCGCATTGCCGAACTGGGGTTCGGTTCCGGTCGCTTGATTCACGGCGTCGACCATCTGGTTCGTGCCCTCGACGCATTGGGCGAGGCTCCGGCCGAGCATTTGCTCCGGGGTTGCGCCCGACGTGGGGTCCAGATGAATGATCTTGCCGGTCTTGAAGTAGCCACCAGCGCTGCCCGCCTGGAGGATGGTCGCGTTGTTCAGGTTGCGCGCGCAGCCGTCCGAGGCCTCGCTGAGCCAAAGCGCGACCGAGTTATCCAGCACGGTTCCGTCCCCCTCGGGGATACTTTCGAGCATGCGAACCAGGTTGGCGAACTTCTGGGCATAGTAGCCGTCGAGCTTCAGCAGACTTTCGATCACGTTCGGCGCGCACGGTCCGCTCATGCCGGCGTCGGTCAGGCGATGAGCGAGCAGATCCGAGTCAGCATTGAGACCGAGCCCCCTGAATGAGTAAGATCCCGGGTATTTCAGAACGATCACGGGATTGGCGTTGCATGCAGCCGCGAGTGCCGCGATCGCCGAATAGAGGTCGGCGTTGTCCATCGACTCGTTGACTCGGCGAGTAACGACGTCACCTTCGCCGCTGGCCAAGGGGGTCGATGCGCCCAGCCTCATGGCCAGTGATTGATTGCACTCCGCGGTGCGGATCTTCTTTCCGAGGTCGTTGGTGAGCGCCATCCAGGCGGCGAGCTTGTCCTTGTCGGCCTTGCTCATGTCCTTCCTGGCCAGCGAGTTCAGGTCGTCTTTGACGATGTCGGTGATCGCCTTGCCCTTGGCCACGGCCCAGGTGTCGCCATTCGTCGGGCTGTTCGGATCGAACAGGCCCGTCAAGGCGTTGAACGCCTGCGTGGCATTGCTCGAGGAGAACAAGCTTTCGGCCGCCGAGTAGGAGA
>DATEPG010000459.1:0-15384 GCA_035273265.1 Polyangiaceae bacterium | reverse complement strand
CGATCAGGCGTTCGTTCGGCGCGCCATCCTGGGCATCCTCGGTCGGCGTCCGTCTGGCCAAGCCGAAGTCAACGTCTACACCGACATCATTTCCGAGGTTGACGCGCTCGACGGCTACGACCCCGATACCAAGATCTCGGTGCCCATCACCAAGCTCCGTCACAGTCGACAGGTCGTGGTCGACCTGCTCTTGCAGAACCCGGACTACCAGTCCAACTGGGCCGAATTGTACCGTGACTTCGTACGCGTGCAGCGCATCGACGAGCAGCAGAACGCGGCCTGCGACGCGTTGCGAGTGCGTGTCGCAGACGCCAAGGACGTTGCCGCTTGGGTTCGCGACCAGTCGCCGCTCAGCGGCGGCGACGGCAAAGCCGCTCCGACCTTTGCGGACGTCGTGTTCGGATCGATCGAACTCGACGACATGACGCCCATCTACACCGAAAATTTGTTCACGATGGTGCTCAAGACGTACGCCGGAGCGAATGCGCTGCCAGTGGCGCTCGAGCTGTCTCGTCGCAGCGACTTCGGCGCCTGGTTCGACGGCGCCTACCTGAACCGCGACATGGTTTGCCTCAACTGTCACAACAGTGAGTTCTCGGTGACGCAATCGAGCGATCCGGAAACGAATCGCCATTTTCCGGTTCCGGGCTTGTTCGAGAAGGCGCTCTTCGGTGACTCGACGGGTCCGGGCCTGGTCAACGGTTTCAGCGGTGCGGATCGCTTGCACGGCGCCATGCGCCGCGCACAGTTCCTAGTCGGCCCGTCCTCGATGGGCAGCCTCATGAGCGATTGCGTGACCGCCACCGCGGCGCACATCACTGCCGCTACCGCAGCGGTACCTACCTGCGCATCCGGCGATCCACTCTTGTACTGCAATTTCTCTACCGAGCTCATGTGCACGAGCGTGGCCAACCGCACTCGACGCATTCAACCTTGGGGCTTGGCCGCGGCCTGCGGTCAGTTTCTGACGCCTGATCAGGTGCCGATCGACCAGGCATTGGTCGAGACGCGCCTGGGCAACGTCAACGGCTATCGCACCTCGATGTGGGACGTCGCCGCTTCCTTGCGCGCGGGCTTCAACAAGCTGACGATCGAAGGCTTGGGCGCAGACAGTGATGGCAACATCGCCGACGCGGACAAGGCACTCGCCTACCTGGTGTCGATGACGATCGTGGAGAAGGTGTGGAAAGAGATCGTCGGCACGCCGCTGACCATCTCCAACTACTTCCCGCGCAACGCTGCGGCCCGTGACCAGCTCTGGACCCTGACCGAGACCTTCATCAAGTCCGGCTATTCCAACAAGGCGCTCGTTTCCGCGGTCTTTGCCAGCCCGTACTTGAACATGGCCGCGCCGGAGACGGGCTGCGGAAACAATCCGTATGGTGCGCCGCGCATCTTCGACCCCTGGCGCAGTGCGGAGCCGGATCCGTCGAAGCAGGGCAACAGCATCAGCGACGGCGTGCAGGCCATCAGCTCGCGAACGCAGGCTCGCGCCGCATATGGCGCGCTGGGCTGGCCGCTGGTTGCCTACGGCTCGGTCTTCCCGAACATCAGCGGCTGGGGCGAAAATAGCATCACCGTCGGCGGCGTCGCCAGTGGTCTTGCCGAGCTGCAGTTCCAAACCGAAACCGGCTACTTCCTGAAGAGCGCGATGCCGGGCTTTCGCGGGCTCGACTTCCAAGGGCGCCTGGGCTGGGAAGATCGCTTCGCTCAATGCAACAAGCTCGTCGGTAACACCGCCCCCGACGTGATCGACGGCTTGGTGGCGCAAGCCAAGGTGCCTGGCGCGGCCACGGTCGGCGATCTCGTGAGCGTGCTCAAGGATCGCATCATGGGCGAATCGGAGATCACGAGTGGAACGGAGAAGAGCCAGCTCGAGGGCCTGTTCGGCGCGTCGATGACATCTGACGCAAGTGGGGTGGTGGACTTGCCCGGATCGCTCCGCAGGGTTTGCGGCGCGATGATCACCGCACCGCAGTTCCTGTTGGTCGGCATCGAGCCCAAGGACGGCAGCGTGGTCCCCAAGGCGACACCGGTGGCATCGAACTATCAAACGCTGTGTTCGAAAGTGGCTGGCTTGCCGCTGTCCGACAAACTCAGTGTCTCGTGCGCGAGCGGACAACCGCTCACGGTCAGCGTCACTCCTTGACTCGGCAAAGCGGGGCGCGCTCTGACCTCGCGCGCGCCCCGCTTCAGTCTCGTTTCTTTGCAAGAAACCCGCTCTCATCTTTTAGGAATATCTCGATCATGGTTAAGCAATCTCGCGTCACTGGTTCCGTTTCACCGTCCTTGGCACCCGGTGCCGCCGTGCTGAAGGCCGATCCGGCGAAGGGGGTTCGCGGTTCCCACTGGAAGGCCGCCGGGCGCGTATCGGGAGTATTCACCGTCGGGCTCTTGGCGGCCCTGGCAGCTCCGCGCGAGGCGCAAGCAATCGGCTTTTTTACGCTCAATACCGGGACGGCTCTGCCCGCCGTCCAGCCGTGTCAAGATACGAACCCCGGCTGCTACACGAGCTGGGTGACCACCGCCGACATCGATGGTGACGGTGACATGGACATGCTGATGGCCAACGGCGGCGGCTACTACCAAGTGGGCAAGGCGGACGCGTCGGTCGTGTACCTGAACGACGGCAAAGGCGTGTTCTCGGACGTGACGCCCACTCTGTTCAACAACGCCGCCAACCGCAACCGTCAGATCTCGGTGGCGGACATCGATGGCGATGGCGATCTCGACATCTATCAACCGGGCGCTTTCGGGATCGACAAAGACAAGCTGTGGGTTCAAACCGCGCCCGGGGTCTACGAGGATCGCGCGGCGACGCAGCTGCCAGACGGCCTGATGTCACGCGCCGGTTCCTGTCACATGGGCGATCTCGACGGCGATGGCGACGCGGACCTGATCGTCATGGACTGGAACATGGGGTCAACCAACACCGTGGCGCACGCCATCATGTACACCAACGATGGGGCAGGTAAATTTGCCCTGGCTGCCATCCAGAAGGATGGAGACTTCTTCACGCCGACTGACCGTCTGCCAGCGTCGATCGCCGCATCGGGTGTCGCGCCTTCGATCCTTCCCTTGAATACTGGATCCATCTCTTATTGGGGCACTCGGCCGATCGACGTGGACTTTGCGGACGTCGACAATGACTTCGATATCGACATCTTGGTCAACATGCGAAACGGCTTCAGTCGTATTTTCATCAACGATGGTCACGCCAACTTCAAAGATGGCACGAACTTCGGACTGATTACCTCCGCCGATGGCCTGAAGCAAACGGTCACCACGAACTATCCCGTCAAGCAAGGCCCGTACGTCTACAACCAAGAGACGTGCGACATCGACGACGACGGTGACATCGATATGCTGATCGACAACGTTGGTCCGAAGCCGCTCAACAACTACAGCTGGGCATACGGCGGAGGTACCAGCGGTACGCTGGATGTTTCCCAGATCTTGATCAACGACGGTCACGGTAAGTTCGTGGACGACACCGCCAATCGAGTGGTGGGTGAACCCGGCGGCGACGACAACGCGCTGAAGTGCGCCGATCTCAACAACGACAATCACTATGATTTGATCGTCGCGACTCTGACTGGACGCAGCGAGAAGCTGCTGATGAACGACGGTACCGGGCACTTCAACTTCGTGCCGGACGGTATCCCCTATGGCTTCAGCGGTACCGGCGTCAGCGGTGACTCGTCTCTGTCGCACGATCTCGCCGACTTCAATGGCGACAAGATGCTCGACATGGTGACCGGCCAAGGCGAAGGCGGCAGTTTCGACGAGAAGGTTTACTACGGCGGTGGCGGCTCCGTGCCGGACACCAAACCGCCCATCTTCCGCGCGATCCAGACGCCTACGCCGCTGGCCGAGACGCCGACGGTGATCCGCTACGCATTGCGCGACAGCGTGACCAACGAAGCGGGACAAATGATCAAGGCCACATCGATCACTTACTCGCTCGCTGGCGGCACTCCCAAGACCGTCAAAGGCACGTTCTACGGCGCGGACTTGTTCCGCGCGACGATTCCGGCGCAGTCCGCCGGTACCGTCGTGACCGTCAAACTGAGCGCAACCGATCGCGTGGGCAACGTCGCTACCTCGGCAGCATTCTCGTATCAGGTGCCGACGCCGGTACCACCTCCCGTGGTGGTGGGCGTCGGCGGTAGCAGCGGCAGCGGGGCCACCGCTGGTAGCGGCGGCACTGGCACCCCGAGCGCTGGCACTGGTGGTACGAGCGCGGGTAGTGGCGGCACGAGCGCGGGTAGCGGTGGTACGAGCGCAGGTAGCGGCGGCACGACCGCCGGCATCGGTGGTAGCGGCGAAGCAGGCGCGGTCGAATCCGACGCTGGAGCAGCGGGTGAGAGCAGCGTCGGCGGCGAGAGCAGCGTCGGCGGCGAGAGCGGCGTCGGCGGGGCCAGCACGGGCTCCGGCGGTAAGCCGAGTGGCAAAGCGGGCTCGGGCTCGAGCGCCGGCGGGAGCGATGTCGGTGAGCCCTCAGGCATGGCCGGGACAGGCCACTACGAGACCGTGGATGAAGGCGGCTGCAGCGTGTCCGCCGCGACGCCAGCCAGTAAGGGGCACGGCGCGGCTCTATTGGGCTTCGGCCTGGCCATGCTCGGCCTCGTGCGCCGCCGTCGCAGCAGTAAGCATTGAATGTTCGAGAGGCGTCCTCAGGCGTCCTCGCTTGTTTCGCTGCTCGTCGTGACCTTCCTCTTCGTTTGGGCGTGTTCTTCCGGCGACCATGAAGAGGCTTCGGTCACGACGAGCGGCGGCGCAGGTTCCGCGGTCACGGCAGGCGGCGTGGCGCCGGCCGAAGCCGATGCTGGCTCTGAGGGCGGCATCGGCGGGGCCACGACCATCGACCGTATGCCGATCAACCAGGGCGGCGCCGTCCACGATTGGCTGCCGCCCGATCTCGAGCCATCCGCGGGCGGCGTGCCGGAACCGAGCACTGCTGGCGCAGACAACGCAGCTCCGCCACTTTCAATGGGCGGTACCAGCGGCACGAATCATAGCGCCGGTGCCTCGAGCGCAGGGGCGGCAACTGCCGGTACTTCCGGCGCAGGTTTTCCAGCAGCGGCCGGCGCTCCGGCGGTGATCGAAGTCGCGTGCGACCCGGCGGACGATCCCTCGACGCTCGACATGGTCCTTCCGTGTGACGTCTCGACCGCGCTCTACGTGTGCCGCAATTGTCATACGAATCCGCCGGTAAAAGGCGTTTTCAGTTCATACGTGACTTTCGCAGACATCAAACCCAATGCCCGGCAAATCTACGCGGTGATCAAGGGCGGCACGATGCCGCGACCGCCCTACACGATGTCTGCCTGGCAGAAGGCGACCGCGTTGAAGTGGCTGGGTCAGAACGGCAGCTGCGCAATCGGTGCGGCAAAGTCTTGTCAATGAGATCGAGAAGGAATGGCGATGGCAAGATCCAATCGGCTTAGTTTGAGTGCTTCGAGTTTGCTCCTCGCCGCGGTGGTCGGCGGAGCGTGTGGGGGTACCAAACAGATCTGGGTCTCGGATCCCGACGAAAGCGCTGGTTTCAGTAGCGCAGGCAAGGCCGCTAGCGTGAGCTCAGCTGGTGACTCGAGCATGAGCATGGCCGGCGAGCCGACGACAGAAGGCGGGAACGCCGGCAGCGAAGAGGGAGGTGGCCAAGCCGGAGAACTAGTCGGAGGCAACGCTGGAACAAGCGGCACTGCGGGTACTGGCGGCACTGCGGGTACTGGCGGCACTGCGGGTACCGGCGGAGTCAGTGGCACTGCGGGTACCGGCGGCAGCGCCGGCAACGGCGGTGGCATGTCGGGCGCAAGCTCGAGCGGCGCCGGGGGCTCGGGCACCGGCAAGGCTGGCGGTAGCGGCACTTCGGCTAGCGGCGGCACGGGCGGCGCAGCAGGCGCTGGCGCCAGCGGCGGCAAGGCCGGCATGGCTGGCACTGCCGGCTCTGCTGGCGCGCCCGTGCTGTTCATTCCTGCTTCGGCCAGTTGCAGCTCCGGAAACATCGATACGCTGTTCACGGTCTGTCGCGACTGTCATTCAGCCCCACCGAACGGAGCGCCGATGCCGTTCGTGACGTACGCGCAAGTCTTCGCGCAGAAGGGCAGCATCACGGACGAATTGACGAACAACGCGATGCCGCCGCCTGGCTCGGGCAAAACGATCAGCAGCGATGCCAAAGCCAAGATCTTGGCCTGGCTGAGCGCCGGTGCGGTTGGCGTGCCTTACCCGAGCGGAATTTGCCCCTGAGGTCGCGGCGGAACGCGACTAGGGCTCGGCCCACATGCGCAGCAGATTCTGCTGCACGGCTTCGACGCTCACCGTCACCGGGTGATCGCCGAGGCGTGCGATCGCTCCGTGCAGGGCCAGGAGCAGCTCGCGTTGCTCTTGGCTCCTCACCAGGCTCTGGATCCAGAACACCGCGGCCAGGCGAACCCCTCGAGTGACTGGGGTGACGCGATGCACCGTGGTGGCTGGATAGAGCACGAGATCTCCGGCCGCCGGCTTGACTGCGCTGTTGTTCACGACGAGCTCACCGCCGTCGTAGCTTTCGGGCTCGGACAAGAACAGCGTGGCGGCCAAATCAGTGCGCACTCCGTCGCGGCTGCGCACTGCGTCGTCGGTATGGGCGCCGTATTCCATCCCGTTTTCGTAGCGACTGAACAGCGGCGGAGTGAGCCGACGGGGTAGGGCGAGCGGGGGAAATTTGTCGTTGGCCAGCAGCGTCTTTTTGACCAGCTCACCGAGTTCCTGCGCTTCAGGCCCTGCCTCGAGCTGGAGGTTACGCTTGACGCGCGCTGCCGCGGGGCCCGCCGTGAGCAGGCCGTCCACCCACTTGGCAGTCGCGAGGCGCGCGTTGATCTGGGCTAGGAGCGTGGGCGAGAGCAGGTTGCGGATAATCGTCAGGTTCACGGGGCGCTGACACCAGAATATCACAGGCCAAGTCCAGCGGCCGCAGGGTGACACTCGTTGGCAGGCTCCCCCGCGTGTGGTCGGCGACCGCGCGTCAGCGCCCGGAGCACGCGGCACATTCCAGCGTAATCCTCGAGTTCCATCCCGACTGCCGCACTCTTTCGGCCTCGCCTGGAGCAGGGTGGCTGCCGGGTTTGGGCAACCGGGCGGGCGCGCTATAGTGTCTGCCTGAGTTGGCCGTAGTTAAGCCACCCGAAGAAACATGTCACTCGCTACGCATCGCCGGGGAATCACCACGACTCTAGTCGGCGCGCTGGGCCTGCTCAGCGGCCTTGGGTTCGGCGCGTCGGGCGATCGGCGACCGAGCGCGCGCCCGGCGAGTGCTGCGAATGTTTCCGTTCAACCGCGCTTCAGTCGAACCTTCGATGTCAGGCATTTCCAAAAAGGGAACGTGCACACGCATACGACGCTGAGTGACGGCGGAAGTAGCCCGGAGCATACCATCGCTTGGTATCGTAGCCACGGCTACCAGTTCCTGGCGCTGACCGATCACAACCTGCTTTCGCGACCGGCCCGCTACGCCTCGCTTCAGCACCCGGGTTTCGTGCTGATTTCGGGTGAAGAGATCACCATGACCGGCAAAGGTCGCCAGGTGCATGTCAACGGACTCTGCATCAAGAGCCGCATCCCCGGCGGAAGCTTTGGCAGCGCGGCAGCGGCGCTGTCCAACGGCATCGGCGCCGTCCGCCATCAGGGCGGTGTGGCGTTGGTCAATCATCCGAACTTCGATTGGGGACTCACTGCAGCGGATGTCACGGATGCCCGAGACGCCTCACTGCTCGAAATCGCGAGTGGACATCCGTATGTGCGTACGGCGGGCGATGCGGATCATCCATCGCACGAGGCGCTCTGGGACATTGCGCTCGAGGCGGGCGCCGATTTCATGGGCGTCGGCGTGGACGACGAACACCACATCGACATCTCGAGCGATCCCCCGGCCACGCCGGGACGGGCCTGGATTTCGACCTTCGGCGACGTGACCGACAGCGCGGCCATCTGTTCGGCGATGGCACAGGGGCAGCTGTACGCGTCGACCGGCGTCGAGTTGCGACGCATTGCCGTGCGCGAGCGAGAGTACGAGGTGGATCCCGTCGACGCGGGTGCCAGCGTCGTCTTCATCGGCACGGGCGGTGTCGAAATCGCGCGTCACAGCAGCCTCACTCGCGGCCCTGCGGTCTACGTCTTGCGCGGCGACGAGGGCTACGTCCGCGCCCGGATCGAACTTCCGGATGGCAAGCGTGCTTGGACGCCAGCGGTGCGGCTGGTGAACTCACGCGCCCGTAATTGACGGCTTGCCGGGTGGGATGTTCCGGAATACCGTTCGGCATGTTCAGCCGGCCGTCCACCTCGCTCGTGCCGATCCGCCGGATCGGAGAGTAGCAGGGTGTCCAGTATCGAGCCCCTGGCGCCGTTCGCGGGCCAAGGTCGGACTTGTCTGGCCAAAGATCGCTTCACGCGCGCTGAGCACTTCAGGGCGATGGAGCCGCGGTTGCCTGTATTCATGGGGCTGCGTGAAAAGTGGGATCCGAAGCGGAGGCTGCGCAGCGCGCAGTCGACGCGACTGTTTGGCGACTACACATGAAAGCAATCGTTTTTGGCGGCACGAGCGGCATGGGGCGCGCCATCGCGCGTCGCTTGGTGGAGCGGGGAGACCTGGTCTTTCTGCTGGGCAACGAGGAAGCAGAGCTCGCGCGCAGCGCTGCAGACTTGACCGCGCACCATCCCGCGAGGGCGCAAATCGGCTACGCCCTGTGCGACCTGGCCGCGCCTGAAGGCTTTGCGGCTGCGCTCGACGCGGCGGATGCGACCCTGGGTCAGTTCGACACCGTGGTGGTGACGGCCGCGATGTTCGCGACCCAAGAGGCATTAGAAGCGGATATCGAGCTGACCCGCAAGCTGGTGACCTTGGACTACGCGCACACGCTGGTCTTTTGCGAACATGTCCGGAAACGGCTGCTCGCGCGTGGGGGCGGGCGACTGGCTGTATTCTCGTCCGTAGCCGGCGATCGCGGACGAAAGCCGGTGGCCATCTACGGCTCTGCCAAGGCGGGCCTGTCGGTGTATCTGGAAGCGCTCGATCACAAATACCACGAGGCCGGGCTGAACGTTTTGTGCGTAAAGCCGGGCTTCGTGAAGACTGGAATGACCGCTGGCCTCAAGCCGCCTCCGTTCGCGGGTGAACCCGAACAAGTCGCTCGAGACGTGGTGCGCGCCTTGGACAAGAGAAAGGCGGTCATCTACACCCCGGGGATCTGGGCCTTGGTCATGCTCGTGATTCGCTGCCTGCCTCGCTTCGTGATGCGCAAGATTGGTTTCTGATGAGCCAGCCAGCCGACTCCACTCGACACGTGTTGATCTTCGGCGCGACGTCGGCCGTCGCCGCTGAAGTGGCCGTGCTGTGTGCTGCGCGGGGTGACCGCCTGCACTTGGTTGGTCGCAACACGGAAAAGCTGGCCGAAGTCGCCAGGCGTTGCGCCCTCGCCCAGGTCACGACCCAAACGGCCGACTTCGCGCAGCTCGAACAGAACGAGCAGTGCGTGACGGAAGCCGTGCACGCGCTGGGTCGGATCGATTGCGTCTTGATCGCGCACGGTGAGCTTGGCGATCAACTCGCCAGCGAACGGAGCTTCGCGGACGCCGAGCAAATCTTGAGGATCAACTTCAGCAGCGTGGTGTCGCTGCTGATCCCGTTGGCCAACCACCTGGAGCAGGCCAAATCGGGTACGCTCGGCGTCATCACTTCGGTTGCTGGCGATCGCGGCAGACCGCGCAACTACACCTATGGTGCCGCCAAGGGCGCCTTGAACATTTACCTGCAGGGCTTGCGCACGCGCCTATACGCTTCCGGCGTCAGCGTCACGACGCTGAAGCTCGGTCCCGTAGATACGCCCATGACGCGCGACCACAAGAAGCACGCGCTGTTCGGCAAGCCGAGGTCCGTCGCGCGCTCGATTCTAAAAGCGTTGGACGCGCGCGTGCCGGAGGCTTACGTGCCGTCCTTCTGGCGCGCCACGATGCCGATCGTGAAGAACACACCCGAGTGGCTGTTCCAGCGCCTGTCGTTCCTGTCTGGGCGTTGAGGGCACGCGAAGCCGAGTCGCTGATCGCCAGTGAGCGCCGATCAGCGACTCCTCGACTCTAGACGCGCCCCTCGAGCGTTGGGTCGCCGAAGCCGTTCGGGAAGTACATCTTCTCCCCGTAGTGCTTCAACAAGACCTGCGAGTGCGCCCAGATTTTGCCGCCCAGTTCGCGCCAGCGCGCGGAAAATGCGGTGTCCTCGCTGTATGGCTTGCCGTTGAACACGGGTGACCACAAGGCCCAGCTGGTGCCGTGGGGCGTTTTGTATTCGAGCTCCGGGTGAGCGGCTACCAACCGTTCGACGCAGGCACGCGTCAAGAGCAAGAAGCCGGCCGCTGCGTGTTGACACTCGATCAGTGGGCCCTCGCGGGTCTCGAGCAAGAACGAGGCGGGCGCGCCATCGGGCTGTTTTCTGGCATAGATCCCGCTCACGAAGTCCTTGTTGGCGTGCAGCAGCTTTTCTACGTCAGCCGGGCTCCAACCGATGTCCGAGTCGATGCACAGCATGTGCGTGGCGGGCGAGCGCAAAAATTGCGCGGTCAGAAGATCGCGACTGACGGGCAGGAATGAGTTCGTATACGTGCTGACGATCAGTTGCCCGGGGGCAGCCGCGCTCAGCTGTACGGCGCCGGACAGGTACGCATGATGCACGCGACCGTCGTGTAGAGGCGTGGCCAGAAAGAACACGGGGCGACGCGGACTCTGCGCTGAGTCCGCTTCGGGAGCGACGGATGGTCGGAGCGGCTCTACCATTGCGGAAGTGGCCCACGAGCGGAGGCGCGCGTCAAATCTGCGAGCGTGTTAGCTCATGGTTGACTGGCGTTGGCGTCGTCGGGATAAGCCACGACGCCCATCTCTGGGATGTCCAGGCCGCCCAGTTCGTCTTCTGCGGAGACGCGATTGCCGACCAACTTGTTGGTCAACCAAAGCGTGCCCGCGGTCATCGCGCCGACGTACGCGATGTTCGCGAGTACTCCAATGCACTGCGCGAGAAGCTGCGACGAATCACCGAAGAGGGCACCGGTCACCGTGCCGGGCACGCCGTTGAGCCCTTCCCCGTGGTCCCCATTGGCGAACAGCCCGACACTGAGTGCGCCCCAGATCCCGCACGCCCCATGGACGCTGGAGGCGCCCACGGGGTCGTCGATTTTGAGCGTCTTTTCAATGAAATTCGCGGACACGATCACCAGCACGCCGGCGATGGCGCCGATCAGCACCGCCTCGGGCGCGCCCACGAACGCGCACGGGGCGGTGATTGCCACGAGGCCTGCCAGCATGCCGTTGCCGAGCCAAGTAGGGTCCGGTTTGCCATAACGGATCCAGACGAAAAGCGCCGCGCTGAATGCGCCGGCTGCCGAGGCGAGCATGGTATTCACTGCCACGATTGCGATGCGGGTATCGCTGGCGGCCAGCGTGGAGCCCGCGTTGAAGCCGAACCAACCGAACGCGAGCACGAAGGTGCCGAGCAACGCCATCGGGATGTTGTGCCCGGGGATGGGCTGCGCCTTGCCGAAGCGGTCGTACTTACCGATCCGCGCGCCAAGTAGCTTGGCGCCCACTAGCGAGACCACGCCGCCCGTCAAATGCACGACCGAGCTGCCTGCGAAATCGACGTGGCCGTGCCCGAGCCGATAGTTCGTGCCGAGCTGGGCAAGCCAGCCCGAGCCCCACACCCAGTTGGCATAAATTGGGTAAATGACCGTCGAGATCGCGAAGCTGACGAGCACGAAGGACACGAACTTCCAACGTTCCGAGAGCCCGCCCGTGGGGATCGTGGTGGCGGTGTTCATGAACACCACCTGAAACAAGAACAGGGCAGCCACCGCGGGCGTGAAGTTGGCAAAGGTGAGGAAGAAGCCCCGGGTGCCGAACAGCCCGAACGGCTTGCCAGCGATCTGGACGATGAACTCGTCCGAGAGGGTGGCGTCTCCACCCAGAGTCGACAGCGCGCCGACACCGCCCATCTGGAACCCGAAACCGAGTGCCCAGAAGCCGAGAATGCCGATCGAATAGACCAGAAAATTCATGGCCATGACGTAGGCAGCGTTCTTCTTCCGGCACAGCCCAGTCTCGACCAGCCCGAAACCTGCCTGCATGAACAGCGCCAGAAAGCCGCACAGCAGAACCCAAGCGATGTTCGTGGCACTCGTTAGCTGCGATAGAGTCGGTTCAATCACGGCGCGTCTCCTTGCTCACGATCTCGCACGATGCGCACCGTTTCTGGCTGTTTACTAGTGATTTCTCGCGGATTCGACGGCGGCTATCGACCGCGAGCCGCGGACGATGAAGAATGTTGCCGTGCCCGCGCCCGACCCAGTACTCGCGTCACTTTCTTCTTCATCCGGCTCGCCCTCTCTCGGCCTCGGCGCTTCGGAAGCTGAACGCGGCTTCGTTTGGTCGAGCGAGCGTGAGCCCCACGCTGCGCGGCGGCGCGAGATGCTGCACAAGTATCCGCAGATCAAGGAGCTTTACGGTCCGTGCTGGCGCACGAAGTACGTTTGCTCGTTGCTGGTTCTGGTTCAGCTTGCCAGCGCCTACCTCTTGCGTGACGCCCCTTGGTGGCTGCTGGTCTCGGTCGCGTACCTGTTCGGCGGGGTCGTCAATCAGGCGCTATTGCTCGCGATCCACGAGCTGAGTCACAACCTGGCCTTTCAAAAGCCTTGGCAGAATCGACTGTTCGCGCTGTTCATCAACTTGCCGGTGGGCGTGCCAGTGGCCGAAACCTTCCGCTACTACCATCTCTTGCACCACGTGCATCAAGGCGAGGAGGGGATCGATACGGATCTACCGACCGAGCTCGAAGGGCGCGTTTTGAGCGGTCGGTTCCGCGCGCCACTCAAATTGCTGTGGGTGATGGGGCAGGGATTCGCGTACGCGCTGCGCCCTTTGTTCGTCCACCCCAAGCGGCCGTCAGCCGCTGAGCTTGGCAATCTGCTGCTTCAGCTCATTTTCAACGCGCTGATCCTGTATTTCTGGGGGGGCAAGGCTTTGGCCTACTTGCCGATCAGCTCGCTGATCGTCATGGGCCTTCACCCGGTCGCCGGTCACTACATCTCGGAGCACTACGTGTTTCGCGCCGGACAGGAAACGTACTCCTACTACGGCCCACTCAATCGCTTGACGTTCAACGTCGGCTACCACAACGAGCACCACGATTTCCCCTATATCGCGGGGTCTCGGCTGGCAGAGCTGCGCGCGCTCGCTCCCGAATATTACGAGTCGCTGTACAGCCACAGGTCTTGGACCAAGACGCTGTGGCTGTACATCAGCCGTCCAGAGCTGGGCGGCTATAGCCGGACGAAGCGGCGCTAGGCGGCCTTGCCTCGCCGGCTTGCGGGCGAGGACTTGCGACTCGAGCTCGCGCGCTTGGAGGGCTTCAAAGCGCCGGCCAGGACCTGCTTCAAGTTGCTCTTCAAGGCCGGGCGGTAGTCCTTCGCCATGGCTTGCTCGAAGCGCGCCTGCATTCGTCCGCCCAGCTCCTGCAACTTTTCCTTGCCGAGTGCCTTCTGCACCTTGGGGAAGAACTCCGATTCCTCTTCTTTCACGTGGTGCTCGACGATCTCACTCAGGACCTGACACTTGAAGGAGAAGTCCTTGTCTTTCCGGGCCTGGTCGGCCTGGTACAGACTGAATTCGACCACGCCGTGCTCGACCAGCGCCTCGCCCAAGAGGTCGGTCATGCCCATGGCTTTCTCGCACGCGGGGTAGAAGATTTCGCGCTCGATGGCGTCGTGGGCGGCCAAATTGGCGGCCAGCTCGTCGAAGAACTTGGTCTTGCTCGAGCGAGCGCTGGATTTCTCGATGCGTTTGAAGAGCGCCTTGACCTCCTCGTGTTGCTTCTTGAGCAGATCGATTGCAGATGGTGGCTGCTGCTTGTCGAGAGAAATGAGCTTCATTGGCTGGTGACCTCCGTGGTGCCCCGAGCTAGGCAATTGTAATGCCAGCTCGCAACAGCTGATCCCGTGGCTATTCGCAGCAATATGCCGCGATTTTCCGGTGTTCAGGCGCACGGCGTGGCTGATTGCTACGGGTACCAGCGGCTGGCGGCGCAGCTCGGGTATCAGTGCAGCGCAACAGGCGATCTGTTATTCGACGGTCGTCATGCCGTGTCCCCCCTGCAGCGCGGCAGTGCAGCCGAACGGCCGGCAAGCTGGCGAGTGAGCGCGCTGGGCGCGCGGGGTGAGATCGAAAGCAGTGCGCTCCCGCCGCTAAATCAGCGAAAAACCTGCTGATTCGAGCGCATTTTACGGCAGCGAAAAGCGACCGAAACCCCCGCTCGCTACGTTCGCCCGAAATCGGATGAATCGCGCAGCCCGCGAGAAAGCTCCACATGGTCACCACCGTCGACGCCGAACCCGAGCCAATCGCCATCAACCCCGAGCGCACCGCGGTGGTCGTGATCGACATGCAGCGTGATTTTTTGGAGCCCGGCGGTTTTGGGGAATCGCTCGGCAACGATGTCTCCTTGCTCAGTGCCGCGATCGAGCCGATCAAGGCGCTCTTGGCGGGGGCGCGCAAGAAAAAGATGCTCGTCATTCACACCCGCGAAGGCCACCGTGCAGATCTGAGTGACGCGCCGAAGGCCAAAGTCGAGCGGGGCGATCCGGCGACGCGCATTGGCGCTCCCGGCCCGATGGGGCGCATCCTGATTCGCGGTGAAAGCGGGCACGACATCATCCCGGAGCTCTACCCGATCGCTGGCGAGCCCGTGATCGACAAACCGGGCAAAGGTGCGTTCTACGCCACGGATCTGTATTCGATTCTCATGCATCAGGGGATCGAAAGCTTGATCGTGTGCGGCGTGACTACCGAAGTCTGCGTGCACACCACCGTGCGTGAAGCCAACGATCGCGGCTTCAAGTGCATCGTGCCCAGCGATTGCTGCGCCTCTTACTTTCCCGAATTTCACGAGGTGGGCCTGAAAATGATCAAGGCTCAGGGCGGTATCTTCGGTTGGGTTTCGGATTCCAAGAAGATTCTCGCCGCGCTGGCCTGATCGCGAAAACGGCGGAAAGTTCGCGCAAATGTTGGACTGAGTCGCGGGCTTTCGGCCGCTCCGCGTTCGGTGCTTGGGTTTCCGCTCCGCGGCAGCGCCGGGTCGGGAACCCATTCTACGGCCAGGAATGAATGAGGGGTTCGCGGGGACTACCCGGAAACCGATATCGACTGCGTTTTTTACTTCACCCGAAACATCGTGTTCATACGAAGCAATGTAGACGGGTGTTCACTGGCAGAGGCGGCGTGTGCTCGGTTACCGCACATCGCTCAACTTGGTTGGAAACTGACTAGGAGAAAATATGAAAGCGACCTTCGGAAATAGCTTTGCGAAGC
>DATEPG010000458.1:0-34471 GCA_035273265.1 Polyangiaceae bacterium | reverse complement strand
GATCTTCCTGGCCAGGGTCGGACCGATGCCGGCCACGCGCGACAACAGCGGTGCGCTGGCGAGGTTCACCTCCACCCCCACGCTGTTCACGCAGCTCTCGACGACTTCGTCCAGCTTTTTGGCCAAAAATGGCTGAAAAACGTCGTGCTGGTACTGCCCGACGCCGATACTCTTGGGGTCGACCTTGACTAGCTCGGCGAGCGGGTCCTGAAGTCGGCGCGCGATGCTGATCGCTCCGCGCACGGTCAGATCGAGGTCCGGGAACTCTTCTCGAGCAATGTCGCTGGCCGAGTAGATGCTGGCGCCGGCCTCGCTGACCGGCACGCACAGCGGCGTGGCGCTCTTGGTCAGCCCTTCCTCCTTCAAGAGCTCGCGGACGAACGCCTCGGTTTCACGGCCATGCGTGCCGTTGCCGACCGCGACGGCGACGATCGGATATTTCTTGCAGATCGCGCGCAGTGATTGCCGCGCGCGTTCGAGCGCGGCATCGCCCTGAACGAGGTAGATCGTCTCGTGTTCGAGCAACTTGCCGGTTTCATCGACGACCGCGCATTTGCAGCCCGTACGCTGGCCGGGATCGATGCCGAGCACGGTCTTGGTGCCGAATGGGGCGGACAGCAGGAGCTCACGCAGGTTTTGCGCGAACACGTCGATCGCGCCTTTGTCGGCCTGCATTTTGAGCTCGACCCGTACGTCCACCTGAACCGAATGCAGGAGCAGACGCTCGACGCCGTCCTTGATTGCACTCGAAAGTTCACCGGCCCAGGGCGATGCAGCATCCAATTTTGCGTGCTTTTGGATGAACGGCACCACGTTGCTCTGATCGACATCCAGGCCCGCGCGCAGCACGCCTTCGCTCTCACCGCGGCGAATGGCCAAGTAGCGGTGCGAAGGGATCTTGGCGATCGGCTCTTCGAACGCGGCATAGCTATCGAACTTGGTCGTCTTGTCTTCGAAGTCTTTGGTCTTGGAGACGCGGATCGAACCATCGCGCACGTAGGCTTCACGAGTGTGCTTACGCACCTCCGGATCCTCGGCGATGCGCTCGGCGCAGATGTCACGCGCGCCCGCCAGGGCGGCGCTCACGTCAGCCACTTCTTTCTCCAGATTGACGAAGCTTTGGGCGCTGGTGCTCGGTGAGCCGTCGCGGCCTTGGCCCCAGATCAGGTTGGCCAGCGGCTCGAGCCCGCGCTCTTTGGCGATCGTGGCACGGGTGCGCCGCTTGGGCTTGAAAGGCAGGTACAAGTCTTCGAGCTCGGCCTTGGTGCCGGCGTTTGCCAGCTGCTTGGCGAGCTCCGGGGTGAGCTTGCCCTGGCTCTTGATCTCACTCAGGATCGATTTGCGGCGGGCGTCCATCTCCACCAGATAAGTGCGGCGCTCCTCGATATTTCGGATCTGCACTTCATCCAGCCCGCCCGTCGCTTCTTTGCGGTAGCGCGCGATGAATGGCACGGTCGAGCTCTCGGCGAGCAGCTGAACGACCGCGCTGACGGAGGCCCGCGGCAGGTTGAGCTCGGCAGCTAATAGCGGGACCGGGTCGAAGGGCGTATCGGTGGTGGGCTCGGACTCTGGCTGGGACATCGCCCGCATTTGTTAGGCCCTAGCTAGACTTTTGTCCAGTAGCACAGCTTTCTTGTGTCAAAGATCTCGTAACTCAGTTACTCCCGCCGTCGCCATGTCCCCCCGGGGCTTACTCTTCATCACGCTCTTCAACAGCATCTTGGGGCTGAGCGTCTTGTTTCCGATCCTCGCGCCACTCGGGCGTGAGCTCGGCTTGAGCGAGCTCCAGGTCGGGTCGCTGTCCGCCAGCTACGCGCTGATGCAGGTGCTGCTCAGCCCCTCCTGGGGACGCTTGAGCGAACGCATCGGACGTAAACGCGTGTTGCTCACGGGCGTGCTCGGCTTCGGTGTCAGCTTCTTCGCCTTCGCGCTCTTGGCAGATTTGGGCGGGCGGGCGCACTGGCCCACGCCGGTGCTGTTCGCCGCATTGCTCGGGGCGCGTTTGCTGGGCGGCGCCTTCTCGTCGGCCACGTTGCCCACCGCCCAAGCGTACATGGCCGACCTGACGGGGCGCAGCGATCGCACCGCTGGCATGGCCATGATCGGGGCCGCCTTCGGACTGGGGGTGATCTTCGGCCCTTTGATCGGCGCGGCGTTTTCATTGGTCAGCTTGCTGGCGGCCGTTTATTTCTCGGCTTCGCTGGCCGTGCTGAACTTCGCATTCGTCTGGTTTTTCCTACCGGAATCGAAGCGCCTGGCAGCGCAAGCGCCGCCCAACGGAACCGGGCACGTGGCGCGACTGGTGTGGCCGTTGTTGGCGGTGGGTTTCACGCTCAGCTTGGCCTCCGTGGCCATGGAGCAGACGATCAGCTTCTACTATCAAGATCGGCTGCAGCTCTCGAATCACGCCACGCCGCGCACCGTCGGCATGGCGCTCGGCGTGTACGGCTTGGTCGCGGTTTTCACGCAAGGCTTCTTGGTGCGCCGTTACAAGTGGTCGCCGCTGCGACTGATGGCGATTGGCATGCCCGTGGCTCTGTTGGGCTACGTGTCGCTGGCGTTCGCGCATCAATTTGGCGTGTTGACGCTGGCGCTCGCTGCCCAGGCGTTCGGTCAGAGCCTGGCGGTGCCCGGAGTGACAGCGGCCATGTCGCTCGGAGTCAGTGAAGACGATCAAGGCGTGGTCGCCGGCCTCAATAGTTCGGCGCTCGGTTTCGGCCGCATGCTCGGGCCGCTGGCTGGGACTGGCCTGTATGAGTTCCGCGCAGAATACCCATACATTTTGAGCGCGGCGTTGATCGTAATCGTGATGTTGACAGTGGTGGCCAACCGCGGTCTGCGCCATTCGCTGCGCAGCGACGTGGCGTGACCGCGCCTTCCACCGTCCTGCTCTTGCTGCTCTCGGGCACGGCCTTCGTGGCTGGGTTGGTCGATGCCGTCGCAGGCGGTGGCGGGCTGTTCACGGTCCCCGCTTTGTTGGCCGCCGGTCTGCCGCCGGGGCTTGCGTTGGCCACGAACAAGGGCCAGGCCGCTCCGGGCGCGCTGGCCTCGTTCATCACCTTCTTCCGGCGGCGCGGAGGGCTCGATCGTCAGCGCGCGCCGCTGGGCTTCGTGTGCGGCTTTCTGGGATCCTTACTGGGTGCGCGTCTGCTGCTAGAGATGCGCCCGGAGCCGCTGCGGCCGATCATCGCCGTGCTGCTGTTGTTTGCGCTCGGCTTCATGCTGCTACGCTCGCGTATCCGAGTGCGCGAAACGCCGCTTTCGCGCCCCAAGCTGGCGCTCGCGCTCATTGCGCTGACACTCGGCACCTACGACGGGTTTTTTGGGCCGGGCACCGGCTCGCTGTTGATCGTCTTGTTCATCACGCTGTTCGGCGACTCACCACTATTTGCTTCCGGCAACGCCAAGGTCGTCAATCTAGGCTCGAACCTGGCGGCTTTTCTGCTGTTCGCTTGGCGCGGCGCGATCTGGTGGCAGTTGGCTTTGCCCATGGCCGCGGCAAACATACTCGGCGCGCGGCTGGGTGCGCGCTTGGCGCTTCGTCAGGGCGATCGCTTCGTGCAGGTCGTGGTGACGGTGGTCGTCTTGGCCGTGGTTTGTAAATTGCTTTTCGACATGCTCAGCGCGGCTCGCTCTTGACCTGCGCCGCGAGATTTTACGCTGCAATCTGCTCGATACGATAGTGCAAGTTCAATACGCTGAGACCGAGGAAGCGCACGCGATGGTCGCAACGCAGCGTGTTCGCCGCGTCCACGTACACGCGAAAATGCTCTTTCAAGGTGCGAATGCGCCAGACGCGTAGGCTGCCATCGGGTTTGCTGTCGATGCGATAGAAGCCGACGTCACCGAAGCTCTGGCCCTCGGATGACAGCTCGAACTCACCGCTTTCGCTCAAGCGAGGCCGTAAGATCACCGTCGCGTTGCCGTGCGGCATCGGGAAGACGACTTTGACCGCCGGCCGATCGGCGATCGGGGTGCGACTCACCATGTAAAAGCCGGTGTAAATCGCTCGTCCCGTCTCGACGAGTCGACGATACCAGCCGGCGTAGCGGACGTTCCCCTGCTTGTCCCTGAGCAACACGATCTCGCTATCCATGCCCTTGGCCGCTTCCAAGACGCGCAGCGGAAAGTTGAGTTGATTGACCTTGCGGCTGATCGTGGTGACCAGCAGCCAAAGCCCAATACTCGCCGGAAACGCGGTCTCGGTCCAAACATCCATGCGATAGCGCGCTGTGTGTTCGTAGAAGTGACGCACTCGTGGGTGGACGCGCGCGACGTCGAATTCAGCACTCGCGAGAGAGTCGAAATTGGCGATTAGGCCGCCTTTGTTGGCGCGACGTTCGACGTCCAAGCCTTCCTTTTGGGCGCATTCTTCGTACGGCCTGTCTCCGATGTATTCGCTTCCGATCGGCCCCTCTAGCCAGGGCACCGCGCTCGGTTGGACCGTGCGTCCGAAGATTCGGATCAGTAAATAGATGAACGAGGCGCCAACCGTTGCCACGAACGCACGAATCGGTCCGAGCTTCTCCTCGGCCAGAGGCACCACCATCCTGCCCAGTCTACACGTTGCAGGCTGGCCTGCGCGTTGCAATGGGGCTCAGTATGACAAGTTGGCGTCGGCTGGCATTCCTATCGGCCGTGATCGCTCTCGCCGCGGCGTGTACGCTGAGCTGGCTTTCTGAGCGTCCGTATCGTCGACCTTTGCTCGGGCCGGTGCGACCTGCCATCAGCGCGAGACTTGCGGTCCTCACGCCACCGGTCCCGGCCCCGGCGGCCGCCTCTGCGCGTGCGGAAGCAGATTCGGGCGTCGTTGCTGCACCCGCCAGCCGAGTGAACACGCCGCCCTTCGAATATACCGACAATTATCTGCTGGTTGGCCTCGATCGCCGACCATTTGGCGGTGGCGCGGGGCTCGCGGACACGCTGCTCATTGCCGTCTTCGACGAAGCCAGTGACGCGCTGGGCTTGGTGAGCATCCCGCGCGACCTGTGGGTGGAGATCCCCGGCCATGCCGAGGATCGAATCAATACCGTCATGAACGTCGCTCGGCGAGCGGGTGACGACCCATTGGCGCTGCTCGGGCGTGTCGTCGAGAACACACTGGGGTTGCCGATTAGCCACAGCCTCGCGATTGACATCGGCGTATTCGAGCGAGCCGTCGACGCTTTGGGTGGGGTCACCGTCAATGTGCCCTGCCCGATCGTCGACCGCTTCCTCGACCCGCGTGATGCTACGGGCTATCGCAAACTCGATCTGGCTGCTGGGGCAGCGCGCCTGGATGGAGTGACCGCCGCGATGTACGCCCGCTCTCGCCATGGACGCTCCGACTTCAGCCGCGCGCGTCGCCAACAAGCGATCTTGGTCGGCATGCGTCGCGAGCTATCCAAGACGAGCACACTCGTGCGCTTGCCCTCGCTGTTCGGCTCCTTCGAAGATTCGATTGAAACCGATCTGAGTCGAGCCGAGGTGCTCAGGCTGGCCAGGCGTTTGCTTCGCGTCTCGCCCACGCACCTGCACGGTTTGGTCTTGGGCGTGGAGCACGTGAGCGCGATGCAAGCCACGGGCGGTCGGGCCGTGCTGCGTCCCAAGCCGGATGCCATCAGCGAAGCACTCAATCAGCTGTTCTCGGCGCCGTCACCGGGGCTGCCTCAGGTCGGCTCGGTCTGCCCGAAAGCAGACGTCGCGTTCGGCTCCGGCTGAAGACTTGCGGCGCGAGCCCGAGGGCCCATACTGGGCGAGCCGTGGACAACCTCACTCACGCGCTGGTCGGGCTGCTGAGTGCCGAAGCGGTGGTGCGTGTGAGCGAGCGTCGCCGCGTGTTGCACCCCTGGACACGAACTGCGATTTACGCGTTGGCGATCATCGGCAACAACTTGCCCGATCTCGATTTCAGCTACGCGGGCATCAGCGGCGAGCGCTTCGGCTATTTGCTGCAGCACCGCGGGTACACCCACACGGTGCTCGCCGCGTTTGTGTTCGCGTTCGCCATGTTGGCGGTGCTCTGGGGGGCGAGCAGGTGGCGTGCCAAGCAGCTCCCCGCCACTGACTGGTGGTTGCTGAGCCTGGTCGCACTGGTCAGCCCGCTTTTGCATCTGACCATGGACTTCGCCAACAACTATGGCGTTCATCCGTTCTGGCCGCTGTACTCGGGTTGGTTCTACGGCGATTCCTTGTTCATCCTCGAGCCATCGCTCTGGCTGGTGTTGATTGCTCCGCTGGCTTTCTCCTACCGCTCCAAATGGCTACGCGTTGGGCTGTGGTTGATCTTGGGCGTGGCACTGGGCGCGCTCTGGTATCGGCCCTTCGTGTCGCGTGGACACGCTGTCGTTTTCTCGCTGTTGACGCTGACGCTCTTGACCGTTGCTCGCAAACTCAGCCCGTACGCCCGCATGCTCGTGGCTGGCTCGGGTTTTTTACTGCTCGGCGTGGTCTTCGTGCTCAATTCGCGGCACGCCAAGGGTATCGTTCGCGAGCAGGCGGCGCTGGCCTTCCCGCGTGCGCGGAGCGTGGATATCGTGGTCACTCCGATGCCGGCCAATCCCTTTTGCTGGAGCGTGCTGCTGGTGCAGCAGGAGGGGGCGACGTACGTGGTGCGCCTGGGCCATGCTGCAACCTGGCCTGCATGGCTAGACGTGAGCTCGTGTCCGGGCGACCAAGACGCGAGCCCGAGCGCGCCGCTGCGCGCCCTGACCGGTCCGAACAACGCGCGCTTGACGCTGCTGAGCGAGTATCGCGTGTCGCTGAGCGAGCTGCAGACTCTAATGCGCAGTCGCTGTGAGGCTCGTGGCTTCGCGCGCTTTGCCCGGGTTCCCTACGTCACCGCGCCGGCCGCCGATGGCACTCGCGTGCTTGGAGATCTCCGCTACGATCGGCATCCGGGGCTGGATTTTTCGGATCTCTTGCTAGCCGAGCGCGAACACGAGTGTCCCCAATACGTGCCCGCCTGGCTGCCCCCGCGCGCGGACCTCCTCTGAATTTTGAAGCCCGGATCGCGGTGCTCTCGGCAGCGCTGGCCCGTGGAACTTGTGCAGGTGCGGATCGCATGCTGAACTTGGCTGGTGCGCATCGCGTTGATCTATCCGCCTCCCTGGAAAATTCCAGGTCCGGGTGAGTCCCCTGACACCGCTGGTGATGGTCCTCCGGCGGACTATCGCGCGGGTGATCTCGACGCGGACTTTTTTCAGACACCTTACGGTTTGTTCTCTTTGGGCGCGCAGGCGCTGCGGGCAGGGCATCAGGTCAAGGTGCTGAACTTGTCTGGCTTTGCCTGGAGCAAGGTGGACGAGGTGGTCGCATCCTTGGATGCCGAGCTGTTCGGAATGTCGTGCTGGACGTCCAACCGACGGGGCGTGGCGCTGGTCGCCGATGCGATCAAGCGACACCATCCGCGCGCGCACGTGTTGATCGGCGGACCGCACGCGACGCCGCTCGGTCGCGAGATGCTCCAGCACTATCCGGCGATCGATACCGTTGCCCTCGGGGAGAGCGAGGAAACGTTCATGGAGCTCGTGGCGCGGCTTGCGGAAGGCCAGAGTCCGCTGGGCATTCATGGCACGCTCTATCGGAACGAGGCGGGCGTTCAGGCCGCGCCAGGCCGAGGCTCGATTCACGATCTCGATGCATTGGCGTCGCCGCACGAATATTTCGACACACACATCGTGATGACCTCACGCGGTTGCCCGTGGCAGTGCACCTTCTGCGGCGCCGAGACCACCTGGGGCCGCGGCTTCCGTGGTCAGTCCGTGCCCTACGTGCTCGACGCGCTGGAGAAGGCCATCTCGCGCCTCAGCGTCAAGATGGTGCAAATCAAGGACGACACCTTCACCACCAACAAGAAGCGCGTCCTCGAGCTATGCCAGGGGATCCGTGAGCGTAAACTGCAATTTTTGTGGAGCTGTGACACGCGCGTCGACGTACTGAGCGACGAACTCTTGAAAGAAATGCGGCTGGCGGGTTGTCAACGCCTGAGCCTCGGCGTGGAGACCGGGTCGCCCACCATCCTGGATAAGATCAACAAGCGCATCACGATCCAGAAAATCGAAGACGCGGCAGCCATGGCCAAGCGCGTCGGCATTCAGGTCCGCTTCTACATGATGCTCGGTAACCGCGGTGAAACCGCCGAGACGTTCCAGGAGACTCTGGACTTTCTGACGCGCGTCAAACCTCATCAATACATCTTCTCTTGCCTGACCATCTACCCGGGTACTGAAGACTTTCAGCAAGCGGAGCGGGAGAAGTGGCTCGACCGGGAACAGTATTTCAGCGGAGATTTTCAAGAATTCAAGGTGCCATTCGACGCCACCGAGCAGGTGACGGAGCTCTTGAACTCGTGGTTCGAGCAAAACAAAGGGCTACAAGACTACTACCGTGAAGGGATCGCGGAGTATCAGGCCATCTTGGCCTACCTGGGCGACCACCATGCCGCGCACTTAGACCTGGCCGGCGCCTATTTTCGAGCCAACCAGCTGGAGCTCGCGGAAACCCACGTGCGCCGCGCCCTAGCGCTCGGCACTCCGGTGCCGGGGTTGGCGCTGAACTACCTGGGGTGCATTGCATTTTTGAAAGGGGACCTGAGCGGCATGCAAGATCATTTCCTGGCAGCGGCTCGGCTCGATCCGCAACACCTCGTCCTGATTGAAAACGTGCAGGCGGCTCGGGCCTGGTTCAAGGCAGACGGCCCCAAGCGCGGGCTGCCGCTGAACTTGGTCGGCAAGCACGATTTTCAGCTGTTCGAACGCACCGCGCAGCCGGCCTTGCCTGGCCCGTTGCCGGTTGACTACGCAAGCTGGGCTGCGCGGAGTGAGAGCGTGCCGGTGCACGATCGCGCTGAAATCTCAGCCGCTCACGGCAGTGTGGTCGATCGACAACGCCAGCCCATCAATTTTCGCTCGCGTCGCTTGCCCGTGGTCTGAGTAAATTCGCCGCAAAGCTCACTCCCGAGGGTGAAGCAGCTCGAATTGTAAGAATTGGACAGAATGACGCAGGTTAGAGCGCGATCCGCCCTCCGATTGTCGCTGTGACGAAATGCCCCGCCGCGGTTCGCATGACTCGCATAGCCCCCTCTTCGGAGATTGACATTCTGCGTGGTCCTCGCCTACGAACGCCATCATGGCGAATATTAGTGACACGATTCGAGCTGCGCTCGATGCGTTCGTGAACGACCTCTCGAGTTTGATTCAAGAAGCAGCCCTAGAGTCTGTCGAGGATGCCCTGGCTGAAGCCAGCGCCATTCCCGGTCGTGGTGGTCGCGGAGCTCGCGGTGGCCGTGCGAGCGCACCGGCGTTCGTGTCGCTCTCTCAGAATCGCAAGAAGGGCGCGAAGCGCACTCCAGAAGAGCTCGAGCAACTGATCAAGAAGCTCCACGGCTACATCGCGAAGAACCCGGGTCAGCGCATCGAGCAAATCGCGCAAGGCTTGGACATCAGCACCAAAGAGCTGAATTTGCCGGCCAAGAAGCTAATCAGCGAGAAGAAGCTTTCGACCAAAGGTCAGAAGCGCGCCACGACCTATTTCGCCAAGTGAAGTGAACCGTGCGCGCACGGCTGCTTGGTCGCCCGTGCCCGCCGCCCTACTCGCTGAATGTCGGCGGGTAGGCGCTCGTTCAGGGGGCTAAGCGTTCCAAGAGCGCGCTGGCTTCGGTTTTGCGGTAGCCCCCGTACGCACCATTCGCGAAAGGCTCGAGCGCGCTGCGCGCCTCCGGGACGCGACCGAGCCGAACCAAGCTGAGGGCGCGATTATAGCGTGCCTCGGGCGCAAATTCCCCGCTGGGCGCCGCGCGGAGATAAGCGTCCCAGCCTGCCAGCGCGCGCGCCGGATCGCGGTCGACGAAGTGTGCGGCGTGCGCAAGGCGATACAAGGCCAGGTTCGGATCAGCGCGCTCCGCGCGGACGGGCGAAGCGCTGGCCATGCTGTTCGCTCGAACGGCGCTGGTTGCCGGATTGGAAGCTGGCGAGGACGGCGGCGGTTCGGCTTCGCGGGTTGGCGCGAGGGCTGTCGGCTCTGGGCTTGGAGCTGCTATACGAGGTGGCGCCGCATGCCGCGCCGGTGCTTTGGCGCTGGCCGGCGCACTGGCCGTAATCCCGACGAAGCGCTCGAATTGGTCGAGCACGCGTCGCGCCTGACCGCTGGCAGCTCCCCAGGCGCTGACCGCCACGAAGCTGGCGGCGATCGGCAACAAGAAAGCCACCCGTGTGCGGCGTCGGACCCGCGTTTGGTGCAGACCATTCATCACTCGAGCGCGTGTGGCCCGCGCCTCGAATTCACTGACCGGCTCGGTCTCGCGCAGGGCGCGAGTGGCTTCGTCCAGGAGATCCTTGCTCATTCTAGGCCCTCCGTTTCCAGCGCCAGACGTAGCTTTCGCTTGGCGTGGAACAGGCGGGTGCGGAGCGTCGCTTCGGGGGCGCCGACGATCTCGGAGGCCTCTCGAGAGCTGCGTTCTTCGACCTCGCACAAGACGAAGGCCACGCGCTGATCGATGGGCAAGGTGTCGAGCGCGCGGGTCAACAGTTCTGCTAGTTCTTTCCGGCGCGCTTCCCGTTCCGGATCGGTCGAATCATGGCTGTTCGTGTCTCCATAGGCGCTGAGCGCCCGGCGTCGCCGCTGCGCCGCGCGCACATGATGCCGGGCATGATTGACGGCAATCGAAATCAGGAACGTGCGCAGCGCCGAGTCACCGCGGAATTTACGCACGGCCTGCGGCAACGATACGAACACCTCGTGCACCAGGTCTTCGGCGCTGGCTGCGTCACCTAGTAAGCGCTTGGCGAACGCGCGCACCGCGGCGTGGTGAGCGTCGTAGACCTCGGCCACCGCACTGGGCTCTGCGCGTTGCAAGCGCAGCACGAGGTCGTCCGCCTGCTCCGCGTTGCTTGAGAGCGCTTGCTCCGTCACCATGGCTAGCCCGAGGATCGTCATAACAAATTCGGGTGCGCTCGTGGACTCTGTGCCCACTCCGCGGCAAAACGTTCAATCTGGGTAGCGCGGCTTGTTGCATTCAGAATGCTTAATGAATTCATGTGGTTAGTGTCAGAAGAAGGCCACCCCACCGAAGACTTCGACCGTCACCGGCGTCGACGACGGAGCATCCGCGCTGTGGGCGAAGCGCTGCAATATCCCCACACCGGCGAACGGTGAGACCCGACCTCCGTCCAGACCAGCGGCGACCCGGTAGTGCCCGAACTCGACCAATGCGTGATCGAACGGGTGCTTCGCGCTGCGCACTTCCGAATAGTGCACCCCGAGTTCCAAGAAGAAGCGACCGATCGGCAAGTGTCCGCCCAGGCCGAGCTCGTAGCTGTAAGTCTGGTCGCCATGGGAATAGCCCAGACCGGCTTGGGTGTAGACAGGGCCGACCGTGAATTTGGCGGCGGCGTTGATTGGTTGTGAGCTGCTGGCCCAGAGCACCGGCTGCACTCGCCCGTTGTCGGCCACGCTGACCAAGCCGATCGACGTGCCTTTGACCTGCTTGGCAACATTCACGACGCCGAGCTGTAGCCCGTGCACCTCACTCGCCACATTGACGACGCCGACCTGGAGACCGGAGATCGAATCGGCGATGTTGAGCACGCCGGCCGCCTGCAGACCGGTAGACGCATGCGCTCGATTCAAGATGCCTGCTGCCTGAACGCCTCGAAGATTTTTCGACGAGTTGACGAGCCCCGCGGCTTGCAAGCCTTCGAATCCCTGCGCCAGGTTGGCCAAACCAGCCGCTGCGACGCCTTGCCCGTCCGCGGAGCCGAAAGTCAACAGTCCGCCGAACTCCAATCCACGCAGACCTTGCCGGCGATTGATCAGCGCCGATCCGCTGGCGCCGGTCACCGTGCCGCCGGTCACATTGTAGAAGGCCGCGAAGCTTGCGCCGCGCACGTCGCGCTCGGTGCGCAGCACGGCTAGGTTCAAGCCAGCGCCATGCAATTCACCGACATGGCTGTAGGCGAGCCCGAACTCGACCGAGAAAATCCGCTGTTCGCTGTTGCGATACAGCGCGAGCGATGGGACCACCGACAGGTTGATGGCGGGGGGCGAGGTTTTGATGAGTGGGGGTGGGGCGCTCGGTTGCACGCTTGGCGGTGACGGTGGCGGAAGCGTTTCGGCCGCTGTTGGTCGTGCCGGTGTGTCGGTCTCGGCCGCGGCCTTCTGGGCGACGGTCTCCGAGCCGTCACTGGTCGCGGGCGCGGTCTCCGCGCTGGGCGCGCCCTTCGCGGCTAGATCGGCGAGCAGCTCTGCGGCTTCGTCGCGCGATAGGTTGCCGGACAAAAGCGCGATGACCTCTGCCCCGCGTGCGCGATCTTCCGGCAGGTTCATCGAGCGTGAGCGAGTCGTGCCCGTATTCGTTCGGTACGAGACTGTCACGGTGTGGTCGGCGTGAGCGATGACGGAGAGGTCGGGGGCGTTACGAGTGTCCGCGGCCAGGGTCGTGAGCACGACCGGTCGCTTCAGCTCCAGTTCGATGGCCTTGCGCACCGCTTCGGCATCGAGTCCGGAACTGCCAAGGTCGAGCTGCAGCGGCAGCGCACTGCTCGTGACCGCTGCGGCCGGGGTCGCCGGCTGCGCGCGCGCTCCAACCGCAACGCTCAGCGCAGCGAAAACCAGACCAGCCGCAAACCCGTGGACCCTCATTGGTCGACCTCGAAGTGGCAGGTGTAGACGATTTCGGTGGCCACCGCGCCGCCGTTCTTGGCGCGTGGCGCGGACCAATGCGAGCCGAGCACCGTACGCCGGCAAGCCGAGCCAAAGCCGGCCGAACTTTCGGACAGTACGCGCGCCCCGCGGATCAGGCCGTCAGCGTCGATGCGTGCGCGCAGGCTGGCGCTGCCGCGAAGTCCTCGCTGACGTGCCTGCTCCGGGTAGTTGGCGCGCAGCAGGGCGGTCAACGAGGGCGGTCTAGGATGCTCGGAGAGATCACGCGCGTCGACCAGCGCGGGCGCTTTTGCTGCGCTCGGCGCGGCGGATGGAGAGGCACCGACTTGCTCTCGCGGTACCGGGAGGCCAATCGGCCCGTGAAGCGCACTGCCGTCTCCAACCGGCATCGCAAAGCCACTGCCGGTGTCGTTGGTCAGGGTGACGCCACTGAGATCGAGGGCTGGTGCAGCAGGTGCTGGCGCGATCGCCGGCGTCAGCGCGGCCAGTCGGGGCCTCGT
This sequence comes from Polyangiaceae bacterium, assembly GCA_035273265.1. GTDB lineage: Bacteria > Myxococcota_A > Polyangia > Polyangiales > Polyangiaceae > PMG-095. The sequence goes on along the minus strand of DATEPG010000458.1, from coordinate 21,332 downwards.
GGGCTGATTCGGTGTGGACGCCCGCGTGACGGGGGAAGGCGCCGCTTCCGGTTGTCGAACGTTGCTGGTCGATTCCGCTTCCGGCGCTGCCGCGGGCAGGGGTGGCAGCTCGAAGTTCATTTGACTGACCGGAGGGGGCGCGAGCGGGGTTCGATGCTCGCTCGAGAGCGAGGCGTAGGCCGCTCCGTGAACGGCCACGCTGCAGCAAAAGGCCAGAAATAGGCCGATTTTTCTGCGCGAGTGCATGCGCTGCTCAGGGCCTGGAGGCGACGGCGTCAGGGTCGACATTGAGCGCGAACCGGGTGACTCGTTCTTGCCGCAGTAGATCGACCACGTGCACTACGCTGCGATGCGCGGCTCCACCGTCGGCTGCAATCACGGCGCGAAGATCGTGGTTCGTGGCGTATGCTTGTCGTACTCGCTCTCGAAACTCGCGATCGGGCACCGGCTTGCCGTCGAGGAAAAGCGCGCCCTCGCGCGTGACGGACACGCTGAGAACGCTGCTCGTACTCTCGCCCGTTGCCCCCTTGGGCAGATCGACCGGGATCCCGTGCGAGGCCAAATAGGACGAGGTGACCATCAAAACCACCAGCAGAACCAGCACCACGTCAACCAGAGGGGTGATGTTGATGCCCGAGATCATCTCGTCCGGGTCGCTCGTTTGCACAGCCATGATTCACTCCGCGGCGCCGGCGGCGCCTGATTTGAGGTGGGCCAGCACTTCACCCGAGAGCGCATCCGCGCGGCTCAAGCGGGCGCGGATCGAGCGCTGAAACAGGTTGAAGAGGGCGATTGTCGGCAGCGCGACCAACAGGCCGACCGCGGTTGCCACCAGCGCCTCGCCGATCTCGTTCATCAGCGCCGCCGACATCTGGCCCTTGGAGTGGGATAGTTCGCGAAACGCGCGCACGATGCCGATCACCGTGCCGAGCAGGCCGATGAACGGCGCGTTGTTGCCGAGCGTACCCAGGAAGGCCAAGTTCCTTTCCATGGTCAAGCGCGCGACCTGCTGCTCACCGCGCATGCGCTCCTCGGCGCTGGCGGCGTTTTCGGAATCCAGCCCGGCCACGGCTACTCGGGCTTCGAAGCTCGGTGAATGTTCCAGCCGCTTGCGCGCCAGACCGACGTTTCCGTCGCTCAGCAGCCCCCGGACCTCGCGACGCAGACCGAGTACATCGTCGCGCGACGAAATGAAGAGAACTGCGCGCTCGATGCCCACCGTCAGCGCGAGCACGGAAAGCCCGACCAACAGCCACAACACCCAAAGCGACCCAAATTGCGTCAAACCCGACAATCGATCGAATAAATCCACGATTTTCTCCTGTTCTGTCAATTCTGCGAATGAACTCGCGTCTTTCAAGGCACGACGCACAGCGCGCGCTGGGCAAAGTCTTCGCCGCCGCGCGTATCGCGGACGACGAAATAGAATCGCACCAAGTTCGGGAGCGCGTTGGCCGGTCGCGGTGCGTCCCAACCCACTCGGCGCTGGTCCGGTGGAGTGTCTGCGCTCACCATGACAAAGCCGTGATCCAGCTCGCCGGCACTCGAAAAGGGAGACACGAGCAAGGATTCCCGGCCCGGCTCGACCGAGCTCTGCCGCGTCAATGGCTCGAAGTTCGAGTCTGCCAAGTCGATTCGCAGCGCATGTCGACTGCTAGCCGTCACTTGGCGCAGCGAGCCATCGTCGCAGGTCATTTCGGCACTTGCGGGCCAGGGCTCGCCGTCGAGCAAGAGTGCATGCCCTTCGAGCGAGGGGTTGTGATTGTTCCCGACCAGGTCGAACTCGAACGCCACTTCGGTGCCCGTCCCCGTGAGGCAACTGGGAGCCCCATCGGAGCCCAGAATCAAGCCAGAATCTGGGCAAATGAGCCCGCTAGCGAAGGCGTGCGGGGTGGTTTCCAGATCCACCCCGAGCGGCAGCTGGAAATCGAGGCGAGCGTCGGCGTCGCTCGCGTCCGCTCGAACGCTGGACGCGAAGGGGGCATCGGCGCATGGCGGAAAGCCGTTGTTGGTCAGTCGCACGGTACACAGCGACAACGCATAGGACAATTGCGGCTTTCCGTCGGGGGCAGCCACGAAGAAGCGCAGTGATGCGCGCTCACCCGGACGCGGAGAGCTCCGCAGCGGATCTTCCTCGACTTCGACGCGTGCGCCGAGCACGCGTGTCTCTTCGATCAGTGACACGCTCTTCAGGGAATCATCGCAGCCAGCGCCGCACAGCGCGGCCAATAGCGGAACGCACAGGGGAAGCGAAGTTCGCGCGCTCATAGCTCACCTTTGAGTCCGAGGTTGGGGAACAGCCCGAGCCCAGACACGGGCTCTTTTTTCGAATAGTCGAAGCTGTAGCGATAGCCTTGCGGGTTTTTGGCGTTGTACACGTTGAGCACGTCCAGATAGACCGACAGCCCGCCTGCGCCGATGGCCCATCTCTTTTCCACTCGCAGATCGAGCTGCTGAAACGCCGGATCGCGCTGGCCGTTGACTGCGCCGTACTTGGGCACGTAGATGCCGCTGCGCGCGTCGAATACACTGCCCACTACGGCCGTCGTGGGGTCTCCGCTGACCAACCGAAAGCGACCGCCGACGGTCCACCCGCGGCCCAAGTTTTGACCGATCGCGAGCGACAAGATGTGCGGCTGATCATGATCGAACAAGCGGTACGGCCCATCTCCATCCTTCCGCTCGCTGCGAGATAGGGTGTATGCCAGATAGCCGAAGGTGTTGGGGCCTGGGCGATACTGGGCCGAGAACTCGGCACCGTAAATGCGCCCTTCACCATCGTTGATGAAGTGCGGTTCGACGCCACCCGGCGTGCCAACGATGCGATTCTCGAGCCGTTTGTAGAAGGCTTCCGCGCCGAATCTCAGGCTGTCCGCGAGGCGGGCTTCGAAGCCGAGGCTGGTTTGCAGCGCGCGGTAAGGCTCGATTCGCGGATTTCCGACGACCGCGAGCGCCTGCCAGTATTGTGGAGCCTGGCTGTAGTAGCCCACACCTGACTTGAGCGTGAGGCCGGCGCTGACTTCGTAGCGGGCCGAGAGGCGCGGGTCGAGCGAAGAGCGATCGATGTCTCCGTAGTAGTCTGCGCGCAGACCCGGCAAGAGCAGTAAGCGCCGGGTCGGTCGAGCCGCAAACTCCAGATACGCGCCCGGCCGAATCACGTTCAGGGTTGGCAATGCCGTCGATACGTTGCGGCGCGTCACGAGCGAGTTGTCGTCGCTCGGGTTGCCTTCATACTGGCCGGGCGCTGGTCCGTGGTAGCGCCCACCCAAGAATTGGCCGTAAAAATCCGCGCCCAAGGTCGCGCTCAGTTCCGGAAATAATTCTACGCGCCACTCGTTTCGTGCGTGCAGCTCCGTACCCGAAATCACCTGCTCGAGTGGGCCGATCGCCTGACTGGCAGAGAGACGCCCGACCGTCACGCTCAGGTTCTGGCGAGCGCTGTCGGCGATCTTACTGTCGAGCTGCAGTTGCAGCCGGTGAAATGCGATCGTGCCCGCAATCTTACCGCTCAGCGAGGGGTCTTCGTCGTTCGGATGGGAGAACAGTAGCTGCAGTGAGTCACGCGAGCCGTAGCCGAGCATGCGCAGCGTGTGGCGAGCGTCGATGTGGTACGCGCCAATCGCTTGGTAGTCGTAGTACAGCGGGGCGGCGACCACGGAATAGGCGTCTTTCGGCACCAACTTGGAGAAGACCAAGTCGATGTTGCTGCGCCGCGCAGCCAGGGCAAAGCTTGCTTTGGGGCCGGCGCTGGAACTGACGAATGCGGAGCTGTCGATCAGATTCAGATCGAAGCCGGCGTGAAAACCATCGCTCCGTGGGTCCTTGCTGCGCACTTCGAGCACGCCGCCGGACACTCTTCCATAGCGAGTGCTGAAGTTGCCGGGATACAGGTCGACGCGTTCGATGTAGCGAGAGTTGAAGAAGCTGGTCAGCCCGCCGAAGTGATACAAAAAAGGCACGGGTACGCCGTTCAGATAGCTTTGACTCTCGTCCTGGCCCGCCCCGCGCAAGATCGGGTCGCCGCTATTGAGGGTGGTGCGACCGACGCCTGGCAGCATCTCGATCGCACGCAGCGCGTCGCCGCGAGTGCCCGGGATCGTCGTCAATATTTCGCCTGAAATGCTGCGACGAGTGGGCTCGCGCGGCGGCGCTTCCACGCTGGCCACCGCGGAGAACTGCTCGGGTTCGCTGCGGCCCGGTGCTGCCTGTGCTTCGGCCGCCTTGGACGCTTCGGGCACGGGCACGGGCACGGGCACGGGCACGGGCACGGGCACGGGCACGGGGGCTTGCGCCGGGAAGACGTAGCGGTAGCGGATCTTGACTGCGAGGGCGAGGCCATCGCGACGAGCGGGTTCGAATTCGAACTGCTTCGCCGCTTGCAACGCGCTGAGGTCGAAGCGCTCGCCACCCGACTCCAACACTTCGCTCTCACTCACGCGTCCCGTCTGGTCGACGGTCAGCGCGAGCGTGACGGACACCGCTTCTGCCAGTGCTTCGCCGTCCGGCACGATCGCTGGTTCGGCACGAATCAGTCGCGGTGGCGTCACGCTCGCCGCATTCTCGGTGCCTGCGCTGGGCGGCGCTTCCTGAGCCAGGGCGCGCGTGGCGCACGACAGGATTGAACTCACTACGGCAAATCGCAACAGACGAAGGCTCACCGCCGCACCTCTCGGGTTCGAAGTCGGCCACTCGTCCGCAGGGCTCGAGGCGGCGCGCGCGAACAATCGCGCCCACACAGGCTCGAGCCAGTCCCGGTTAGGGGCTACGCGCTCCGTGCCGCGTGCAACGTGCAACGTGCAACGTGCAACGTGACCGAGTGGCTAGGTTCTGATTCGCAGCTCAGTGCCCGGTGCGCGAGGCATCGTTCAAGGTCAGCTGACGAAAAGCGCGGGCTATCCCGCTCGAGCGCTCGGCGCTCAGGCCGTCTCCCGCTTGGTCACCGGGGCCTCCGCACGAATGCGGACCATGCTGTGCCGCTCCTCGCCTTCGAATGGTCCGATGTCGGCATCCGACACCGGACGTCGCGACGAACGAAGCGCGGGGTAGGACGATTGCCAAGCCACCAGCTCTTCTTCGAGGATTCGTTCGAGGACCATGCTCTCGAGCTCAATCTCGGCGGCGCTGGAGCAGGGGCGCCCCAAGCGGGTTTCCTGCCAGACGCGATCGGCCACGTGCTCGGTCATGTGAACCAGGGCGCCCAGTTCGCTGCTGAACGAGCCGCAGGTGCTCGATAGCTGGCCTGCCGCCCGCAATTCGCGCACGAAAACGTCGATTTCTGGCTCGACGCGCGTTTCGGGGATGCCCTGCCTCAGCAACTGCCGACCGGCGTCGTTGCCGCTGGCCAGGTGCACGCGCAGCGCGCGCCAGCCCGTCAGGCCCAGGAGCTTCTCCCGGATCAGCGCCAGCACCGGCCGGAACGCGCGGACGTGACTTTGGCTGGTCGAGACCAGGCTAAGCGAGTGCCGCAAGGACAGGACCAAGAGCGGTGCCGAGGCGCGCCCGGCTTCGCACAATAAGTCGCGAAGCTCATCGGCCTGCAGCGCGAAGACCGCGCGCGCAGGCTCGGGCGCGTGCGTAAAATCGATGGTCAGGCAGTGCAAGCAGTCGATTGGAAGCATCGGTCTGAGTCCGACGAACCTGAACGGTCGCCCGGGCCGCGGCTTAACCGCGTCAAGCCCTTGTCAGTACTGGACATTCTCGCATCAATGCCGCGTTTCTTTCGGAAATTCATCCGGTTTGGTGGGACCCAGATTATTTTCGGCATTTGCCCGCGGAGCCGCGCTACGGTCCGAGTCGCTCGATGAATTACTATAAGAAGAAGACCGAAGCCGCCGAACGCGCACAAGCTCGGCGTGAGCTCGAGAATGCGGCTCCGCGTCTGGTCACGGAAGTACCAACGCTGGTCACGCTCAAGCTCGAGCTGGAGGAGCACGAGGGCACCTCGCGTCGGCCGGAGCAGAATCACATCCGTCACATCGTGGTGACCAGCGCGCCGGCGCTGTTCATGGTCCCTTGCGGTGACTCTCGCTGCAAAGACGGCGGACACGACATCACGCGTGACGTGATGCGTTCTCTACGCAACGGCGAGACCAAGTTTCAAGGCAACGACGCCTGCCAAGGATCGCAAGGCTCGGGCCTGTGCGTGCGCATTCTGCACTACACAGGCCTCGCCACGTACAAGTAGCCTCAGCGCGTATTCGCCTTCTTGCCATCCGAGGCGGCGACCTTGAGACCCACGTTCGATCCGGAGCTCAAGTCGTCTTCGGTCAGCTCACTCTCGAGGATCTCGTCCTCACTCACGATCTCGTCGCCGCTGCTCGCGGGGGCGGGGCTGACTGGCGGGTTCGTGTTGCGTGAGCCCCAGTCGGCGTCCTCACCGCTGGGTGCCTTCAGCTCGCTCTTGCCGCCCGCGAGCAGCACGACCGGCTTCGGCGCGTAGTCGTGTGCTTCCGCGATCAGCGGCGTTACGACCTTTTCCCACAAGTAATCGAGAGCAACGTACTCGACGAGATCGCGCGGGGGCACTGCACCGAGCAGGTCCTCTTCGGTGAACTTGTCCTTGGTCTTCAAGCTGGCTTCGATGATGGAGCCGAGCTTCTCCTTCGGCAGACACTGCGCAAGCTTCGTGACCGTGATCGCGTGGACCACCTCTTCGTGCGACACCAGCAGGTTATTCAGCGCACGGTCCAAGATGTACGCGACGTAGGATTTGGCGCGATCGTGGGTGCTCTTGGTGGCTGGCGTGGTCTTCCAGGGCTGCCCTTCGATATCGAACGCCCAGAGCGCGTGGCGTTCCAAGTAGCGCTGCTTGTCGTCCGGCTGAAACAGCTTGACGATCGCGGCGGCGGTAGTGACGCTTTCGTCGAGTGCGATCTGCAAAGACTCACCGGAAGCATCCGGCGACATCTTGTGCGCGACCTTCTCGTGCACACCCGTGGACTGGCTGACGATGCGCGCGCGCTCCATCGGCCGAGCCTCGAGCGAGCGCATGATCGCGCGGCAGGGAAAGTGGCGTAGGAAGTCTTCTGGCGTGCGCTCTCCCACGCGCAACGCGAACTCGGTCACTTCGGCGTGGAACGCCTCGCGACCTTTGCCCAAACCCGAAACGAAGGGACCCGACACTGCACCGCTCGACTCAGACATTGTTTTCCTCCAAGACGGCGCGATGCTGATCATCGCTAACGCCTAACTACAAATATTAGCGCGAAAGTTGTCGGCCGGTTGGCTCAAAGGCGACGTGCTTTCAACGTCGCCGCGTCGGCGCGTCACCGCGCCGGCGCTCGGCTTCGGTATCACGTGCGCGCCGGAGCGCTGAGTCCGCGTGCTCGGCTTTGCGCACAGGTTTCGCGTTCGGCATTTCGCGTAATTTCGCGGACAGGATACGATGTACGTACTCTCCAGCATGGAAACTACCTTGTCTATCGTGTCCGAGGTTGTCGGTAGGTTACTCACCGGTAGAACCGACGAAGTGCCGGGTTCGCCCATCACTCTCGAGGAGCTAGCCGAGGCGATCGGCGCGGCAGCGGTGACCATGCCGGAGATCGAGGCCATCTTCGACGCGCTGGAAGCGGCGGGGTATGCCGTTGACGCGGAACCCAAGAATCCTCCGGCTGCGCTTTCGCGAGTGCTCTCTACCGTACGCTCGTTCTCGGCGGTCAGTGGTCGGCGACCCAGCCTCTCGGAAATCGCACAGCACTCGGGGCTCACCGTGGGCGAGGTACGCTTCGCGTTGCTGTACGCCCGCGTACTAGTACGCTGAGCTTCTACTTGACCGAGCTGGGGCCCGGTCCGACGGGACTCGCGTGCACGGTCACGGGCGCCAGTGACGAAAGCGCGAACGGCTTCTTGTTTTGGACTGCGAGGTCCCACCACTTGAAGGCCATGGCGACGGCGACGTCGAGCTCCCGCGTCTCGCGAGTGGGCTCTAGTGTTGGCGGTGGCAGGCAGGAAGCCGCGATGGGACAGCCGGCGAGCATGTGCAGGATGCCGTCTGAAAAGCCCGAGCCGGCGTAGGCCAAGCAGACGGACATACCCATGGCCTGCATGTCTTGGATGGCATACGGGATCTTTTCATCCACGGTGCCGTAGCTATCCTGGTACTTGCATTCGATGGCCAGCGCGTGGTCCGACTGCGCGTGCAGCACGAAGATGTCCACGTGCCGGTTCTTGCCGATGATGGTTTTTCCCAGTGAAACCTCGCGATAGACTGTGACTCCGCGGGCCGAGAAGTTCTTGACCAGGTAGGAGGCGATTAGATCCGCATACTCGTTGCCGGTCATGGCAGGACCAATGACAACCGTCGCTGGGCTGGTGCCAGAGCGCTGCTCGAAATGACGGAGCCCTCGTGCCCGCCGAGCTGGGCGAAGCGGGCCCGGGCGTGGGCCAGCGCTGAGTCCGAGACATCGTTCCCGAGGAAGCGGCGTGATAATTTCAAGGCGGCCGCCCCGACCGACCCCGAGCCCATGAACGGGTCGGCCACGATATCCCCGGCGGTGCTGCTCTGCAGAATCAGCGTTTCACTCAAGGCGGATGGCTTCTCTGCGGGGTAGCCGCCACGCACACGGGGCACCGTGATCACGTCGGCGATCCCGAGATCGTTGAGTTTGCGTTTGCCCTTTTCGAAGAACAGCACGAACTCATAGCGAGCGCGGTAGTGATAGCCCATACCGATCGTGCATTTGTCCCAGATCAGCGGTTTCCAAAATTTGAAGCCCGCACTCTCGGCCAAGGGCTTGGCGATGAACGCCGTTTCTTGGTCGCACATCAGGTAAAAGTGACTGTTGCGCTTCAGTACGCGATAAACCTCCCCGAACAGCTCCGCGAAGCGGGCATTGGGGAACACGGTGAACCAGGGGTTGCTGGAGCCCGCACTGACCTTCAGCCGAGTCGTGGTGCCCACCGCGCGGTGCTTCTCCAGCGACTCGTACGGCGGGTCCGTGATCAGCAAATCGATTGAGTCACTGGCTAGACCGCGCAGCCACTGGACGGCATCCAGCTGCGCGAGTTCGACGTTGGCCTCGGTCTCCACTTCGGCAGGATTACCGCGGGCTGCCTCTAAAATCTAGACGGTTGTTCAGTGTCCCTGGCACGGCTCGGTCAATCAATGTCCGTGCGTCGGCTCGGCCGGCTGGGTCCATTGGCCGCGTTCGTCGCGTTTACGCAACGCCGGCATTGCGAGGGCGGGGGGTTCCGGATCACGCGCTGTGGCCGAAGGCACCCCGACACTCTCGAATTCACAGGAAATTTCATCATGCGCGCATTCCCCGCTGTTCTTGCCCTGCTGCTCGTTGCCAGCGCCGCCAGCGCCGACTCTGCTGAATGGGCGATCGATGGATCGCACTCCCTCGTCGGCTTCAGTGTTTCTCACTTGGTCGTGAGTAGCGTCAGTGGTCGCTTCAAAGAGGTCACCGGTAAGGTCATGCTCGAAGAGGCGGACCTGACCAAGAGCACGGTCGACCTCACGATCCCAGTCAAATCGCTCAACACGGACGACGAGAAGCGCGACGCGCACTTGAAGGGTCCGGACTTCTTCGACGCGGCGCAATACCCGGACATCAAATTCCACGCCACCAAGATCGTTCGTGGCGGCAAGGGCTTCAAGGTGACCGGTGATCTGAAGATCCGCGATCAGTCCAAGAGCATCACGCTCGACGGAACGTTGAGCCGGCCGATCAAATCCCCTTGGGGCAAGCAGGTCCGCGGCGCGAAGTTCCAAGGCAAGATCAACCGCCGTGACTTCGGGCTCGTCTGGAACAAGACCCTCGAGGGCGGAGGCGTCGTCATCGGCGAAGAGGTCACGCTCGACCTTGCGCTCGAGATCAACAAATAGCTTCGCGGACTAGCAGAGTTCGCTCAGCGTCGACACTGGGCCGTGACCGCGACTCTTCGTTCTTGCACTTGCAAATCGAGCGTCAGGCCGGCCTCGTGCGAAACCCGCGCGAGGCCTAGCATGGGGCGCGGAATGCCGCCGGTGACCGAACGCCGGAGCTCCTCCAAGAACGTTTGCTCGGCGTTGGTCTTGAGCTTGAGTAAATGCTCGGTCAGCATCGAGATGCGGGCGGCAATCGCATCATTGGCGACCCGCACGCCGACCATGTTCTCGGACTCGATCAACTCGATCACGATATCGCTCGAGACCGAGCCGAAATTCAGAGCGTTGGACAGCAGCTCGTAGGCGCCTACGCTGAGCCGCTGCGCGACCGCGCCACGCAGGTGGTCGGCGGTATAGGCGGTGACGAACGCGTGCGTGTATTCCAGCGCGCCGGAACCCGCCGTGCAGATCACGCGCACCAACGTGCGGCCCGTCAGAACGCCGCCCTCACCCCGCGAAGGTCCTCTGGCGGCACTCGAGGCCACAGCCAGCCGAGGCGAGGACGAGGGCGATCCGCTGCGTTCGGAGGAGTTCACGTCACATGCTCGATAGCGAGCACTTCCTTGGCCAGAGACATGAGCGCCATGAAGCTCGTCTTTTGCCAGGTCACGTTGCGGCTGGTGATGAAGCGCAGCGTGTAGCGATGGCCGCGCTCGTTCTTCACCCAGGTCGCCCAGTCGACGAACAGGCGGATGGCCGACGAGTTCACGAACGTTAGGCCAGAAACGTCCGCTCGAACCTCGCTGAGCCTGTCGGCCAGGGCGGCGGTGTGCAGCGCCTTGAAGAACCCGGCCAGATCATTGGCTGGATCCTTCTGCGTGATGGTACCGGACAGCTTGACCTGGTTGGGAGCGGTCACCTGAATGGCGACCGTGTCTGCCTTGGGAACTTGGACGACGGTAAACTGACTCATAATTTGCCTGTCGCGGTGATGCGGATGCGGCCGCCCGACTCTTCCTTCATGGACAACTCTACTCCGCCTTCGTAGCGGATACGCGCCAGGCCCAAGCGAGCAGAGGCTTCCGGCTCGTTGGATGCGCGAATGAACGCGGCCAAGTAGGCCTGTTCGGGGTCGAGCGTTTGAATTCCATTCAGCTCTTCGCGCAGGCTGCTCAGATGCGAGGCATCCGGCAGGCTCGAGACCGAGAACTCGATGTTCGACCCATCACTCCCAATCGAGAGTTCTAGCTCACTGTCCGCCGAATTACTCGAGTACTTCACGGCGTTCTCGAGCGTCTCTTGGATCACGACGCAGGCTCGGTCGGCGAGCTCCTGGGTGCCGAACGTGGTCTGACAGAAAAATCGGCCAAACTCTCGAATCCCGTCGATGTAAGCCCACGCTGGTCGAAAACGCATGAACACCAGCGGGTACGGGGCGATCTTCGAAGGGGGGGGAATTTCGGCGGTTTCCACGTCGGCTCCTCGGGTCTGGTTGATGGTTACGGCCGCCCCCATGGCGGATTCAGAGCCCTCCGTCGTTTCGTCGTTCCTATTATGACCGCGGTGGAACTATGTTGAACAGGTTCTTTCGTCTGTTGCCCCTCAATCTGGCATTTTCTGGGCGGCAGACTCGGCCACGGTTGCACGGGACGGGGCCAGTTTGCTGGGTCCGGCTGGGTTAAGGAGTCCCCGAGTGAAAGTCGTTTGGGTCTTGGAGTGAACCTGTCGATTCGACATAAGCTGGGCTTGCTTGCTGGCATCCCCATGATCGGGGCAATGCTGCTCGCGTTTCAGATCATCAGCGGTGCCCGAGCGCAAGCTCAGAAGGCCGAGGCTCTCGGTTCGATCGAGAGCCTCGCCGAGCTGTCGGCCCAGATGACGAGCACGGTGCACGCTCTGCAGCTCGAACGCGCCTCTGAGGCCCTCTCGTTGGGCATTCATCGACAGCTCGCCCAGGCCGCGCCGAATGGCCAGCCGGAGCCCGACGCGGCCGCCGCGGAGCGCGTCGCAGCGCGCGAGACCGACGAGCACGTTCGAGCCAGCGATCAGGCGCTCACTCGGCTCGACTCGTTCTTGAGAGGGCGCGACGTCTCACGTCTGCCGCCGCGCCTCGCCGGACCCTTGCTGGAGGCGCAGCGCCGGCTCAAGGAGCTGCCGGCCATGCGCAGCAAGGTCGACAGCGGCCAAGCCAGCGTTGCGGAAGTGTTCGAGCTGCACCGGGCGGCGATCCAAGCTTTCGTGCGCGCGATCGCCGGTTTGACGGACCTGAGCGACGACGGCGAGCTCTTGCGCAGCATTACCTCACTCGTCTCGCTGCTCCAGCTCGAAGAACGGATGAGCCGCGAACATGCGCTTTTGGCGCATGTCTTCGCGCAGGGCGAATTTCCCCCCGGCAGCTATCGCGACCTGGTGTCGCTGATCTCCGAGCTGGATATTTACGCGGATGTATTTCGCACCACGGCCGCGGTCGAACATCAGAAGAGCTACGACGGGGCGATGGCCACGCACGCCACCCGACGCCTGCTCGAACTACGCCGCAAGGCGCTGGAGACTACCGAAGAAGACCTGACGATCAACCCCAGCGAGTGGTTCGAATTCGGCAAGCAGAAGCTGGCTCTGCTGGCGAGCATCGAGCGAACCTTGAACGACGAGGTGCGCACGGCGGCTCTGCAGAAGTATCGGGCCACCCAACGCGCGCTGACCGTGAGCACGACGCTCGTCAGCGGCGTCGTCTTGTTCAGCCTGGTCTTCGCCTGGATCTTGGGCAGCCGCGTGACGCGCCGGGTAGAAATCCTACGTGACGCCTCGCGTCGGATCGCCGCGGGCGACTTGGAAGGGCGTGTCAGCCTCACCGAGGGCGACGAACTCGGGCAGCTGGGCGGCGCGTTCAACGATATGACCGGTGAGCTCGGGCGAGCTCGCGCGGCGCTCAGCAATCAAGCGCGCATGGCTCGCGAACTGGAAATTGCCGCGCAAATCCAGCGCGCGCTCTTGCCGCCGTCGCCCAGCCACGCCGACTTCGAATTTGCCGGCCGCATGGTGCCCGCTGACGAAGTCGGTGGCGATTTCTACGACGTGCTCTCGAACGCAGAGCAGGGGACGCTCTGGATCAGCGTCGGCGACGTCTCTGGGCACGGCGTCGGGGCGGGCCTGGTGATGTTGATGGCGCAAGCCGCGTTCGCCTCGCACTTTCTCAACAATTCGGCGGAGGAGCCGGCGCGCGTGCTGCGTGAAGTGAACGCCCTCTTGTGCGAGAACATCAGCAATCGACTGCGCGACAATAAATACGTCACGGCTCAGCTGCTCACGTATCAGGGGGATGGCAGTTTCGCGTGTGTGGGAGCGCACGAATGGCCGATCGTGTATCGCGCCAAGACCGGTCGCTGCGAGATCATCGAAGCCCCCGGGCCGTGGTTGGGAATCGATCCGGACTTGTCGGACGTTCCCGTGACGGCGCTCACCGTCGACTCGGGGGACGTGCTGTGCCTCTATTCGGACGGCATCACCGAAGCGCAAAACGCCGACGGCGAACTGTTCGACGTCGAGCGCATGAACGCAGTGCTCGAAGCGGCCTTGGCCCAAGGCAAGGCTCTAGACGACGTGACCCGCGCCGTGTTCGATGCCGTCGAAGCCTTCTCCGGTCGGCACGACGACGACTGGACCATGTTGCTGGCCAAGCGCTGCTAGCGCCAGGGCCGCTCGCTGAGCGTCTCTCAGCCGTATTTGGCGACGAGCTTTTCGACCAGGGCAACGTATGCGGTCATGGCTTGATCCCTGCTGACCCCTTTGCGCGCGGCCCAGGCGTCGAATTTGGCGCGCCCTTTGAAATCGAGCATGCCGGGGCGCTCGCCGCTGACGTCCCCCGAGCTGGCCTGCTTGTAGTAAGCGTAGAGCTCGAGCAGTTCGTCGCTCGCAGGGGTACGCGAGAGTTGTTTGACACGAGCTTGAGCGGCGGAAAAATCGTCGGCGAGTGCCATAACCAAAGCCTATCAGGCCTCGGGCTCGGGCCTAACCTTCGAGCGCTTTCCTCCGCAAACCAGCCACATTGCCCGACTGCTCGGGTCATGACCACGCGCAGACGACCGCGCGCTTCGTCGATCGGGGGGATCATCGGGCCCGCGCCTTCGCGAAACGGAGCGCCGGCTCGCGGACCGTCGGTCTTCGAAGAAGGCGCTGATTTTGCTACGGTATCGGAGTCGAGCTGGACAGTGCTAAACGCCTTGATTCGCCCATGCCAAGCGCGATCGACAAGCGAGAAATTCTGAAGCTGCTCCGTGAGTCCGTGAACGCGGACTTAGCGACCATGAGCGCGGCGCAGCGCGTCGTCGTCGACGGCGCAACGCACGAAGAGAATCGACCTGAAAACGACAAGGACACGCGCGCACTCGAGCAAAGCTACCTCGCCCGCGGCCAAGCGCAGCGCGTGGTAGAGCTTCAAGACGCATTGAACTTACTCAAGGCATTGGAGCTGCGAGCGTTCAGCGCGGAGTCTCCAATCGCCCTTGGCGCGTTGGTCGCACTCGATGACGACGGAGACATCGTGTACTACTTCATTGCGCCCGCGGGAGGCGGGTCGCGGGTCACCGTCGGCGGTAGGGAAGTGCGCGTCATCACCCCGCAGTCACCGATCGCGCGCGCCCTGCTCGGCAAGCTCGAAGCAGACGACGTAGAGCTACGCACTCCGCAAGGCATGCGTGAATGCAGTATCGTCTCGGTGAGCTAGCGTGGTTCCAGGCTTTGTCTAACAATTCGCGATTTTCCCGCCTTTACAAGCCAGGGATCGGGCGCCACCTTTGGAGCATGGAAGCCGCGCCTACGCTCCTGCCGAAGGAACTGACTCGCTACGCCTATCGCGCGCGCCAAGCCGCCATTCGCTTGCCGCTGGTCGCAGCGCACTTGGGCCTCCGCCCGTTCGGCATGCGTCGTGCGGTCCGTCCCGATCCGGCGGCCATCAAAGCGCTTCAAGCGCAGCTCTCGGCTTTGCAAGAGCGAGACTGCCAGAACGCCGAGCTCGGCCTGTATCCGGCGCGGCTGTTGTTCGACATGCCAGTCGCCGAGTACATCAAGCAGCTGCCATCGCTGGCGACCGAGGTCGTACGCAGCTTGCGTCGCTCCAAGCAGCGGCTGGTGCGAGATCTGCCGGCGGAAGTCGATCTCGCCGCCTACCCAGACTACTTTCGGCGCAACTTCCATTGGCAGACCGATGGCTACTTGAGCGAGCGTTCCGCGGCCGTGTACGACGTCGGGGTCGAGTTCTTGTTCTTTGGTACGGCGGACGTCATGCGTCGTCAAATCGTGCCGCCGGTCACCCGCTACTTGCGTGAACGCGACGCCGCGGCTGGCCCTGCGCGCATCTTGGACGTGGCCTGTGGTACGGGCTCGGCGCTCAATCAGCTCGCCCTCGCCCATCCGGCCGAACGATATTGGGGGCTGGATCTCAGCCCGTTTTATTTGCAGCACGCCGGCCGCCGGCTCGCGCACGTGAAGAATCTTTCGCTCGTGACCGAGAACGCGGAGTGCATGCCGCTGGCCGACGCATCCTTCGATGTCGTAACTAGTGTCTTCTTGTTCCACGAGCTGCCCGCCCGCGCCCGCAAGAACGTACTCTCCGAAATGCGGCGAGTACTCAAGCCAGGCGGCTTGTTGGTGATTGAAGACGCCGCGCAGCTGAGTGAGGCCGCAGATTTGCAGGTGTTCCTGGAGAACTTCGCCGGCAGTATGAACGAACCGTTTTTTGCCGATTACATCGCCACTGATCTGGCCTCGGGTATCACGGCGGCGGGTTTCGACGTGCGCGCCGTCGAGCGCTGCTTCCTGTCCAAAGTCATCACGGCGAGCGCGGCCTGAGCCGGGACGAATTTGCGCTCCTGGCGCGCGGATTTGCCGGTCATCAGCCATTGTTCTGGCGCGATCCGGCGCGCCGAAGCTAGACTCGAATCATGGCTTGCGACGCAAGGGCGGTGCTGCTCGTCACTCGGCAGATGGAGGGCACCTCGACCAATGTAGCCCGCCAACGCATCGAGCTGTATTGCTCACTCTCGCCGGACCACACTGGTCCGCATCGGGACGAGACCCACGCGCAAGAATGGGAGGTCGTCAAAGGGCGCGCCAGCATGGTCGTGCGCGACGAAGACGAAGACGAGCGCTCGCGCCACAACGAGTAGCCTGAGCGCGCCGAGCGCTACCGGAGCCCGAGCTTGCCGATGCCGACGCCGACGCCGAACGATTTCGAAAACGACAGGCCGGCGACGAAGTGACCGCCCTTGTCCACGACCGCCCACATGCCAAGCTCGGGGATCGAGAAAGCGTTCGGATACAGGTTGAAGTTCAGGAAGTAGTCTTGCACGTTGGTCACCTTCAGTGAGGCCAAGAGCGAGTTGTTGCGGTCCAGGAAAATGCCCGCCGCTGGGGCGAACTCGACTTCGTTGTTGGCGTTCTTTTGCGAGGTGCGAATCAAGCGCGAGGCCATGGTACCGCCGCCTGCGGAGATCGAGTACTGGCCATCGATCTGGTAGGATAGGCCGAGCAACGTGCCGAGGCCCATGGTCGCAAACAGGCGCAGCCGCGGATGAAACGGCAACGGCCATTTCACCGAAAAATAGTTGCCCTGATTGTGTAGGTCGAAGCCCGGATAGGTGAACGCTGGCTGCGAAGACCAGTCGGCGACGATCAAGTGCCTGCTGAAGAGCTCGTTCGTCCAATCGAAGCTGAACAGGATGATGCCGCCGATGTCGAAGAAGAAGAAGTCGGCCACCGCATCGGTGTTGTATGGCGCGACGCCCTTGTTCTCCAAAGTTTCGTTCACGAAGGCGGTCACCAGCACCGTGGCGATGGAGAACACCCGTGGCGCCGGCACGTGGTGGTGGCGGAACCACTCGGTGAGTCCCGTGTACGTCACGCCTCCGCCGATCAGGTGCAGCGTATAGTTCGGAACCCAACGCGCCGTGCCCTTGGTGAAACTGAGCGGAAAGATTTCCTCTCGAAAGAAGCGTTCCCAGCCGCGTTGCGAGATACCCGGAAATGGGTCCAGCAGGTTCCGTCCGACGTTCTCACCGTTTTGCAGGTATTCTTGCTGAAAAATGCTGCGGCTCCCGGTGCGATCTTGGAGCACGTCGAAGCCGCGGTTCAGAAACACCCAGAGCGGGCTGTACAACGCCTGCGAGCCGTAGTCGTAGCCTTTGTAGAAGTAGGGCTCGGGTGCTGGCTGGGTATCGGCCGCGCGCTGGGCGGCGGCCACGCGCGGCATGGATAGTGCGACCCAGCACAAAAGGCCGAGCAAGAGTGTGCGGAGCGAGCTCATGAAGGCGAAGACGCGAAGCATGCCGAGCACCGGGATGCTGGCGGCAGTGACCTATCAGAACGAGAAGGCCCTGGCCAACCGTGAGTTTCGTGTAGACTTGCGGCCGTGACTTTTCCGGTATTGCCCGGCGCTGAGCCGTGGTCTTCGAGTGGTTCGGGCGCGCGCGCACGAATCGGCGTGCTTCTGGCTCATGGTTTTACGGGCAGCCCCGCGTCCTTGCGTCCGTTGGCAGAGCTGCTCGCGCAGCGCGGCTTCGCCGTGGAGCTCGTGCGCTTACCGGGCCACGGCACCCACTTTCGGGACATGATGAGCACGCGCTACGAGGATTGGCGCGGCGAGGTCGACAGCGGGCTCGCTCGTCTCGGCGCGCGGACCGAACGGGTGATCGCACTCGGACTTTCGATGGGCGGAACGCTCGTGCTCGATCTGGTCTCCCAGGATCCGACACGCGTGGCGGGCGTGGCCGTGATCAATACGCCGGTGCTCGATCGCAAAGGCATCTTGGTCAAGCTGGCGCCGTTGCTGGAGCACGTGTTACCGCTGGCGCCGGTGAGCGCCGCGGGTCTCGCGCGCAACGACATCGCCAAGCCTGGCATGAACGAGCTCGCGTACAGCTGGTTCCCTGCAAAGTCCGGCAACTCGCTGGTCCGTGAATTTCCGCGCATCAGAAATCAGCTGCCCTACCTCAGCTGCCCAATTTTGGTCGCCTATTCCCGCGCCGATCACAGCGTTCCACCCGAAAATTCGCAGGCTATTCTGCGCGCGGTGCGCAGCAAGGACGTAACCGAGCTGCCTCTCGAGCGCTCGTTCCACGTCGCCACCCTGGACTACGATTTGGATTTGATCGAAGAACGCGTAACCGCATTCGCCGATCGCGTTGCAGCCAAAGTCTGAATCTTGCTTCTCGTCAGGGGGCGAGGCGATCGGCAACGATGCGCGCCACTCGGACTGGGTCGGGCAAGCCCTTGAGGCGCGCTTCGAAGCGTTCGCTGATGCTGAAGTGGGAGAGCCACCCGACGCGCTCGGCTTCCTCGGCGAACAGACCGTCGATCACTACCTCACCGGGGCCTGAGGCGCCTTGCAGGCGGGCAGCAATGTTTACGGTTTGGCCGAAGTAGTCGAGGATGCCGTTGGCGGTGACGACGTAGCAGGGGCCTGCAAAGACCCCTATCTTGAGCAAGGTGCGGGAAGCGTCGCTGTTTCCGGCACGAAAGGCGGGGAAGGCGCGGTGCATGGCAAAGGAGGCTTCGAGCGCGTCGCGCTCTTCGACGAACGCGGCCATCACCGCATCACCGATGGTTTTCACGATCGTGCCTCGGTGTTCGACGATGATCGCGGACAGGACGTCGAAGTGCTCTTGCACGACCTTGAAGGCTTTGGCGTCGCCCACCTTGTGATAGAGCGCGGTTGAGTCGGTCAGGTCGGTGAATAATAGGGCTACCCGAGCGACGCGCAGGGATACACCGGGGCGCAAGAGATCACCCGAGAATTGGCGACGGAATTCGGGCAGCGTACTCACCAGATGCGCGGTGGCGGCGCGGCTCGCCCACTCCAAACGCTCGATTTTGAGGTGCCGCTCGAGGTCCTTGGCTTGACTGATCTCTAGTCGAGCCCCGGGCCGCACACTCGCAAGCTTGGTCGCTGCGGCGTCGGCATCGACGCGCAGCAACGCTTCGTTTTCGATGCGGTAGCGTGCAACATCATCGCCGAGGTCTTTGACCTCGAGCGCCGCGCTGGCCCCCCCGCGTACGAAGATGCGGTAGCGGCCGGGTTTTTCGGGAGCGTTCAGGGTGACGCTGCCGCCCGCCGGCAAAATGGTTTGAGCGACGACGTGCGGGGTGCGCATGGGGCCGCCGATGCAGAATGGTCCGGGCTCGGGCTTACGCAGCGCGGGGGCCGGCATGAAGGTCGCTTCAATCGCTCGGTCGAGCTCGATTTCATAAGAAATGTCACATAGTTGACAGTGTGCCGTCGAGGGCAGCTCGCTGAGCGAAGTTTGACGGTCGGTGGCCGTGCGGCAACTCGGACAGACCAGATCCCAACGCAGCTCGAGCAGCCCGACGACCACGGCGGACAGGCAGACCGCCAACAATTGTCGGCCGTCGACGTCCCATTGCAGGGCGAGATCGAGCGGACGAATGCGCGTGATGTCGGCGTCGCTGCCGGTCTCGATCAAGTCGGCCAGGCGCGCGGCCAGCGTCTTGCGATCTGCGGTCACACTGGCGAGTAAGGCGGTTCGCGCCCGGCCGAGAGCACCGGCATCGACGGCCGTCACCGTCTTTCGGAAACAGGCGCTCTTGCCGGCTTGCAGATCCCGGTCGGCGCTACGCAACTCTGCTTCGATGCGATCGATCATGCGCGAGGTTTGCAGGCGCAGTACCGGATTGATGATCGCGTAACGAGGCTCGATGGTGATGCGCACGTGCACCCGTGTACCGGCGCTCGGCAACGATTCGAGCGCGAAGCTGGTCTCGATGCTCTTCATGACGCCACCGTGCAGCACGCGGAGTACGCGGAAGCGCTCGCCCTCCAGCCACTCGAAGGGACGCTCCTCGTATTCGAGGGGGAAGCCCGCCGAGACCGTGCGTACCACGAAGCGCGCGGCGCTCGAGTCCGTATTGGGGGTGAGCTGCAGGCGTCCCAGGCCGATGGCGCGATTCAAGCGTTCGGTGTCGCCGACCGCACACCACAGGGGGGCGCGATCCGACGCGAGGTCGATGTGTCGTTCGACGACGACCTGGGCCATTGGCCGAGAATCTAGCAAGACGCTCGAATAAAAGCTCAGCCAGTCCAGAAAATCTGGATTTTTCCGGCCTATGGACTGAAAATGCTCGCGCTGGCTCGGCGGGGAGTGGTTGCGGGCTCGTGGTTTGGCGACTCCAGACTACACTGCGCCCGCGATGAGATTTCGAGCGATTGCCATGGCCAGCGAGCGCAGCAATGCGGTCGGCACCGTGGAGCTCGAGTGCGCGCCGATCGGGCTATCCTTGCTCTATCTGGGCGTGGCTGGCTTCAACGAAGGCTACGTGCCCGTCACGCAGACTACGCAAAAGGAGAGCGAGAAGCTGCTCGTGCCGTGGCCACAGCTGGCGGAGGCATCGCTGGACGGTGAGCAAGTATTTCTCGCGCTCGATCCCAAGCTCAGTCCGCTCAACCGCTTGTGTCTGGTGAATTTTTCGAGCGGAAGCGCGGGGCATCATCACAAGCTCTATCGCCGCCGGCTCTTGGTGCGCTTGGCGACGGTTGGTGCGGCGCTCAGCGGAGCGCTGATCGCGAGCGCAGCCGCGTTTCGCTTGGCACCGGGCACGACCGCGATCGGCGCGTTTGGGATCGCGCTGGGAACGGCGGTCCTCCTGTGCGGGCTAGGATTCTTCGCGGATCAATTATTGAAGAGCGGCGGTCTCGAGGGGGCGCTCGCGCGTGAAGCGTTCGTGGCGGACCTTTCCGGCTTCTTGCCGGGCTTGGTGCGCTCGCCGTTTGCCCCGCCGAAAGCTGCCTCGAAGACCGCGCCGTTGGCGATTTTCCAGGGGCTCTTGCCGCGCACGACGGCGGCCATCGTGATGAGCCTGACGGCCGCAACGCTTTCGTTCGTGCTGATGATGCAGTGGCTGCTGACGACCGATCACGCGCACGAGCTGGCAGCGCACGCGCCGCGCTTGGCCGATCAGCGCCAGGCGGCGCCGACCGAGCCGGTGGCTGCGATCCCGACCGTGGCGTCCGCGAGCGCATCCAAAGCAGCGCAGGCGTCCGCGTCGCCCGCCGCTGCCTCCGCCGTCGTCGATGCGACGAGCACCTGTCGCTGTCGACGTGCCGACTCCTTGCTCTGGCGCGATCCCATCCCACAGCTCAGCGTGCTCACCATGTCGCGGCACGTGCGCCGCGGACGCGAGGAAGAGGAACGCAAGGACAAGAACTACACGGAGGCGGTGATCGGCATCGTCAACAATTCGAGCGATCCACTACGTGACGTGGCGCTTTCGGTCGAGTTCTTCGAGCGCGATCCGCCGCCGTCGTCCAAGCGCTATTCGACCGCCATTCGCCCGCTATTTTTCGAGGGCCCGCTCTTGCCAGGCCAGGCCATCAAGTGGGACGTTCAGGCGCGGGGTTCGGAGTTCGACGTGCACAATCCTCTGAACAGCACGGTCGGCGTCGAGGGTGAAAATGCGGCTCCGACCAACCTGCTCGCGGAGCTGCTGCACGCGAAGAACCGTCCGGTGCGCA
>DATEPG010000457.1:0-7268 GCA_035273265.1 Polyangiaceae bacterium | reverse complement strand
CGCCGAACATTCTGCTGATCCCCGGCACGTCGAGCATCGAGCATCTTCGCGAAAATCTCGCCGCAGCAGAGCTCGATCTTCCCGCCCATGCCATGACGTCTCTAGAGCGGCTTTAGCGGCGCAAGCTCGTCGGCACAGAGCCGATGCCGCCGCCAAAGTGATAGCCTGCCAATCATACTCAATACTGCGAGGGCGTTCGTGACCGGGACTCTGAGCTGTGCCCTTTTTGCAGGCTGCGGTGTTGCGCAGACGCGGACGAGTGTACCGAGCGCAAGCAGCGCCACGCCTGCCGTGCTCACCGGAGCGATGGCTCCACCCAACTTCGAGGTGAGTTCCGCGAACGCCCTGACTACGGCGCTCGCCTCCCAAGCCGGGACTTTGCTGCCGGAGCTCGAGGCGGTCTACAAAGACCTGCATCAACGCCCCGAGCTTTCGATGCACGAGGTGCGCACCGCGAAAATCGCGGCCGATTGGATCCAGCGCTACGGATACGAGGTGAGCCGCGGGGTCGGCAAGACCGGCGTGGTCGGCGTGCTCCGCAACGGCGCGGGCCCAACGGTGATGCTTCGCGCCGACATGGACGGGCTCCCGATGACCGAGGCGACCGGGCTTTCGTACGCGAGCACAGTGAAAGCCCAGGACGACGATGGCGCGACCGTCGGTGTGTTCCACGGTTGTGGTCACGACATGCACGTGACTTGGCTGATGGGCGCTGCACGCGTTCTGTCGGAGCACCGCGGTCTATGGCACGGCACCGCGCTCGTCGTGTTTCAGCCGGGAGAAGAGCTGGGGCGCGGCGCGCAAAGCATGATGGATGACAAGATGGCGGAGCGCTTCCCCAAGCCGGTCGAACTCGATTTTCGTGTGTGCGAAGGCGCCTCAGTCGGTGCTCGATGCGACGAGCAGGGGAGCCGTAGAGCAGGGACACCGCAGTGCCTGTCCGCCTTCAACGCCGCCGTCGAGGTGGACGTTTTTGCCGCAGGTGGGCGACTCAAGCTAGCTGATGGCATCGAAGTCCAAATCGATTGCTCGCCCATTGGTTCTCGAATATAAAGTAGCCGGGAGGCCAACTTGAGAGATTTGGGTATTGCAATCATCATCAGTTTGATGTCTGTCGGCTGCGCGCTGAACACTGGTAGCGAGCAAGCCATTCCCGAAGAGGAGGCGGTGTCAAATACCAGTGCTGCCCTGAATTACGGGTGGAATATGACGTACATGTACGATGCGTATGGATATCAGTACTGGAATATCAGGGGCTTCGGGATGACTGATCCCGGTCATAGCAAACGCGTCTATATGTGGTTGGACGACGGCAACTATTGCCACGGCGATACCGGCAACCCTTGCCTCAGCCGATACAGCTATTCGTCTGGCACGAAAAACCCGTGGGAGATTTCTGCGATTGGCATCGCTCGGAACACGAACCATGTATATACATTCTACTCTGATAGTACCGTGTCCGAAGGTACGCCCGACAATCTCACGTTCTATAGTAATGGCACAGCCCCCTTCAGGCGGCCATTCGTGTACGGCAGTCTCGTCACTCGCTTCTCGATGAGTCAGTTGGTAGAGGCTGACAACTCCGACAACGGGCAATGGTATTACTATTGGGGTGGTGACGATGGTCGCCTCTACCGCACTGTCGGAACGAGCAGGGATGCCAGCAGTGCGGCGTCAGCCCAGGTCGTGACAGCTCCCTCCTGGCGCAGTATCGTGGGCATCGCTTTCGGCACCGGCCATCCCGCTAGCGTGTATACGTTCTACAACAGTGGCCGCTACAATGTGAGCACCACCTCATTGAATCTCGACCAGTAACAACGAACATTGCGCCCTACGGAGTCCGGATTTGGGAGCGGGCGTTGGGGGCTTCATGGCCGTGGGGTTGACGCATAACGGGCGAGCGCTCGAGGTGTCCCGGGATCGTTGAAGTCCGCACACACTGACGCATTCGAGCTGGCATCGCCGCTGGAACCAGTCAGCCCCGTTGCTGTTCGCATCACTCCGGTCCAGCGAGGCCCGCTTCACCCTCTCCTTTGCCGCCCGGGGTGCCCTCGGCGGCGCCCCGTTGAGCGTCGTCCCTTCCGTTTGGTCGCGCCCGCAGTACCTGCGAAACACGCATCGCAGCCGGTTCGACGCGAACGCAGCGGACGATGCCCAGGCCGAAAGCCTGCAGCAGTCGCCGCGAAATCCGGAAAGGTCGCCGCGAACGAGTCAAAGCCCAAGGCCAAAATGTAACAGCCGAGACGCGACAGCCTGTGTCGTGAATGCGCGTGTGTGACCTCATTGTCGAAAACGCGTGTCGACTACTATTGCGCGCTCTCCTTCGCACGTAGGATGCGGGCGAACGAAGAACGAGCGACACGATGGGTCAGTCGTAGCGATACGTTCCAAGCGAGGTCCAAATGGTCAAAGACTCAGCCTCTGAAGTTCCAAGCCTTTCAGTGGTCGTTCCAACCAGGAACCGTGCCGAGCACACCGTGGCGTGTCTCGAAGCGATTCTTGCAAACACCGGGTTGGATGAAGTGGTCGTCGTCGATCAGAGTGATGGACATGAAACGGAGCAAAAGATCTGGAGCTTGAACGATGCTCGAGTCCGCTACCTGCGAACCGATACTCGGGGAGTGACGCGCGCGCGCAATATTGGCATCGAAGCAACCAACTGCGAGATCATCGCCTTTACCGACGACGATTGCCGCGTGGCTCGGGACTGGGCGTCGAGCATCGCGCGAGTGTTTGCGGCCGATGCTGAGGTCGGCGTGGTCTGCGGGAGTGTCCGCATTCCGGAGGACATTCGGGACGTGGGCTTTGTCATGAGCTTCGAGCCGTCGGTACGCGAATGGCAAAACCGCTATCCGCCTTTCGGTAGCGATTGGGGAATCACGGCCAACCTTGCCGTGCGCCGCAGCGCGCTCGGACGCATCGGCAACTTCGACCCCATGCTCGGGCCCGGCTCACCCATGCGAGCCGGCGAAGAGCCTGATTTTTTGTTTCGAGCACTGAAGTGCGGACTCAAAGTGGTCAACGCCAAGGAGGCGTGGGTCGATCACCTAGGGGTTCGTCGCCCGGGTAGTGAGGCGACGAATCTTCTTCGCGGCTATGGGCTCGGCACGGGTGCCGCGCTCTTCAAGCATGTTCGGCTCGGCGATCCAGCGGGCACTGCACTGTACCTGGCGTTTCTTGGCGCGAGCGTGCGGCGCGTTTACGACAATGTCGTGCACGGCACGCGCCCGCTCGGTTTGGGCTTTCTCGCGGCGTTCCTCTCCGGTTCGCTGACATCGTTTCAGTTTCGGGTGGACCGGGAGTGGCGCCAATACGTTGCTCGATAAGCCCACAATCTTCAGACCTCTTGCGGGACAGGCAAGGAGCAATCTCTTGCCGCACGAGCGGCAGAGCGTCCCCAAAAACTATGCGCTGGCCGTGAAGATACGACATCGCGACCGTACGAGCGTCGCGCTCTCGGGCGAAACACTTCGCGCCCGGGTCGCGCCCGCGGCAAGCAGGCGTTGTCCCGCCGGGCTCCTTACGTTACTACTCGAGCGAGCCCCTCGAGCGCCTTCTTCATGACTGATCGCAAGCCCAAGCCTAGCCAGCATCCCGCAGATAGCCACGATCTGATCCGGATCCGTGGGGCGCGGCAGAACAACTTGAAGGACGTGAGCATCGAACTGCCCAAGCGCCGGTTGACGGTGTTCACCGGTGTGTCGGGATCTGGCAAGTCGTCGCTGGTGTTCGGTACCATTGCGGCCGAGTCACAGCGGCTGATCAACGAGACTTATAGTGCCTTCCTGCAGGGGATGATGCCAACCCTGGCGCGACCCGAAGTGGACGTGCTGGACGGGCTGACCACCGCGATCATCGTGGATCAGGAGCGGATGGGCGCCAACTCCCGCTCGACCGTGGGCACGGCGACCGACGCCAATGCGATGCTGCGCGTGCTGTTCAGCCGCGTGGGAACGCCGCACATTGGCTCATCCAACGCTTTCTCCTTCAATGTTCCGTCGGCCAGCGGGGTCGGACAGATCTCGATCGAGAAGGGCGAAGGAAAGAAGGTCGAGAAGCGCGCGTTCTCAATCACAGGCGGCATGTGCCCGCGTTGCGAGGGCATGGGCTCGGTGAACGACATCGACTTGTCCCAGCTGTTCGACGACAAGAAGTCGCTGAACGAGGGCGCACTGACCGTGCCCGGTTACAGCATGGAGGGCTGGTACGGTCGCATCTTCAACGGCTGCGGCTTCTTCGACCCGAACAAGCCGATCCGGAAGTTTACGAAGAAGGAGCTTCACGACTTCCTCCACAAGGAGCCGACCAAGATCAAGATCGAGGGCATCAATCTTACGTACACCGGGCTCATCCCCCAGATCCAAAAGTCGTTCCTGTCGAAGGACGTAGACGCGCTGCAGCCGCACATCCGCGCATTCGTGGAGCGCGCGGTGACCTTCAGTACTTGTCCTGAATGCAGCGGCACCCGGCTGAGTGAGGCCGCCAGATCCTGCAAGATCAAGGGCATCAACATCGCCGAGGTCTGTGCGATGCAGATCAACGACCTGGCCGCGTGGGTGCGGGGGCTGAAGCAGGCGTCGGTCGCGCCGCTGCTCGCCGCGCTTTCGCACACGCTCGACTCGTTCGTCGAGATCGGGCTGGGCTATCTCAGCTTAGATCGTTCTTCGGGTACGCTCTCGGGCGGTGAAGCCCAGCGCACCAAGATGATTCGGCACCTCGGCTCTTCACTGACGGACGTCACGTACGTGTTCGACGAGCCGACGATCGGGCTCCACCCGCACGATATTCAACGCATGAACCAGCTCCTGATGCGACTGCGCGACAAGGGCAACACGGTGCTCGTCGTCGAGCACAAGCCCGAGGCGATCGCGATCGCCGACCACGTGGTCGATCTGGGCCCTGGCGCCGGCACAGCGGGTGGCGAGGTGGTGTTCGAGGGCAGCGTGGAAGGGCTGCGGGCGAGCGGCACGTTGACTGGACGGCATCTGGACGATCGCGCCGCTTTGAGGCGCTCGCCGCGGAAAGCCTCCGGGGCACTGAAGGTACGCGGCGCGAGCGCTCACAATTTGCAGAAGGTCGACGTCGATATCCCGCTCGGCGTGCTGGTGGTGGTGACCGGCGTGGCGGGCTCGGGCAAGAGCTCGCTGATCCGCGGCTCGGTGTCGGGCCGAGACGGAGTGGTCTCCGTCGACCAAACACCAATCCGCGGCTCGCGGCGGAGCAACCCGGCCACGTACACCGATTTGCTGGAGCCGATCCGCAAGGCGTTTGCCAAGGCCAACGGGGTGAAGCCCGCCCTCTTCAGCGCCAACTCCGAAGGCGCGTGCCCAACCTGCAACGGCGCTGGGATGATCTACACCGACCTCGGAATGTTGGCGGAGGTCTCCACCATCTGCGAAGACTGCGAAGGGCGACGCTTCCAGGCTTCGGTCTTGGAGTACCGGCTCGGCAAGCTCAACATCGCCGAAGTGCTCGACCTGCCGGTCAAAGATGCGGTCGCCTTCTTCGACAAGGGCGAGGCGCGCACACCGCCCGCCCACGTCATTTTGCAGCGCATGGCCGACGTGGGCCTCGGCTACCTACGGCTCGGGCAGCCTCTGACCACGCTTTCCGGTGGCGAGCGACAGCGCCTGAAGCTTGCGACATACATGGGCGCGGAGGGCGGCATCTTGGTGCTGGACGAACCGACCACCGGTCTGCACTTGGCCGACGTCGAGCAGCTGCTCGCCCTCCTGGATCGCCTGGTGGACTCTGGCAAGTCGGTGATCGTGATTGAGCATCATCAAGCCGTCATGGCGCACGCCGACTGGATCATCGACCTCGGCCCCGGCGCAGGCCACGACGGTGGTCGCATCGTGTTCGAGGGGACCCCGGCGGAGCTGGTCAAGAAGAAGTCCACCTTGACGGGCAAGCACCTCGCCGCTTACGTCGGATAATTGCGAAGTGCATCAACGACTGCAACGCTCAGTGCGTTTGATAGCGCTCGCCAACTGACGAGTCCTCGGCGACCTAGCCGGCGACCGATCAACAACCTTGCTTGACTGCGCGCGGGCCGACCGTGCTCGTGGAGCAATCGTAGCCTGAGCCTTTGAGCCGGACCGGTCTACCTCGGCATTGGCTCGCTCGATGTGTTCAAGCCTGACCGACCCCGCAGAGCTGCCAACTTGGCGCAAATCGCAGCGAGATCGCGCCAAGATAGCGGGGAATAGACAACCACCTTGAGCAATCAGCTCGAATTGAGGCGCTCTGCAAGTCACGCAGGTTTGGCCTGCCTTTTGCGATACGCGCAGGCATGAACCCCGACACCTCTCGTTCTCATGGGCGCGATACGGTAGTGATCATCGGCGGCAAAGGCGGTTTGGAGGCGCGCTATCGTGAAGTCGTCGAAGCCAGCGGCTACGCCTTGCGATATTACGAAGCGCGCGTGCCCAAAAAACTCCAGCCAGCTGCCAGCAAAATCGCTCTGGTGATCGTGATCGTGACCATGGTTTCACACCCACTCATGACCCGTGCCCGGGAGCTTGCCGGAGACCACACGCGCATCGTGTACTTGAAAAGTCCCTCGAGCTCCGCCGTTCGTCAGACGGTTTCTGGTCCACAGCTCGTTTCGCAAAGCGTTTAGTCACCGGCGCGAAGGAGCGTCGTTGTACTCGACAGAGCCTTGCATTTTCTGCTATGTCGTGGAGCAGGCATCGTGCTTGGGAGGCGGGAGTGACAAGCAAGCGGGGGCATTTCGCAATCATGCGAGCGGGGTTTTGCGCGGGGTGCGCGCTGCTCCTCGGCTGTTCGGGTGAGTACTTCGGCACTCCAGGCTCCGGCGGGGAGGGCCCGACGGGCGGTCGCGGGGGCTCGTTCGCCGCTACTAGCGGTCGTGGGGGCTCGTTCGCCGCTACTAGCGGTCGCGAAGGCTCGTGCGCTGCTACTAGCAGTGGCGGGAGCTCCGGCGGAAGCGCTGGCGCCAGCAACGCGGGCTCAGGCGGGTCCTCCGGCTGTGTGTTATCAGCCGCGGTGCGGCAACGCGAGTAAGGAGATGTGGTTCGCGCCAGGTACCGCGGGCGGCCCGGGCGGCAGTCTCTTTTCCGAGTCGTGCGATCGGGGGGCCCTTGCCATGCGATCATTTGCGGCGATGGCATCACCGACTACACCGGAGATCACTTGAAGTGATAGCCGCAATGGACGAACCACGAGGTTAGATGCCGCGAGGTAACTCTGCGAAGTCCCCGCACAATGGCGGCCTTGAGACGAGCTGGAACGCGCTCTTTGAGAGT
>DATEPG010000456.1:0-26037 GCA_035273265.1 Polyangiaceae bacterium | reverse complement strand
GAGATCGATTTGGACGCCTTCCGGACCGCTCGTGCGAGTCAGGGTCATTTCGTGACGAGCGGGATCGGACAAGGCACGGTCCGAAATGCCGCTCAGGTAGCCTATTGCATCATATCGAAAGGCGTGACGAAGGATTCCGGTGTGCGAGTCAACGGTCTCTGCGTGGTGCCCATTGTTATCGAATTTGTACAATTCGCTGCCGTCGGCAGACGGGACGACAGCGGGGAACGACCGTGCAACGCCGGGCTTGCTGGCGCGGATGCTCGGGTCGGTACTGTTGGATTCGGCGACGTAGAGTGTACCGTCAGGGCCAACCGCAACCGCTCCCGCCCCGCCGATTGCGGTTTGGCGGCCAGCGAGGCCATCGGGGCCGTTGCCGTTCGTGCCAGTTCCAAGCACGGTTTCGATGTTGCCGGTCGGACCAATTCGTTTTACCTTCCACGCGATACCGTCACTTATGTATAGGAGACCATCCGGGCCCACCGCGAGTGACGTGGGATAATCGAGACAGGTCGTTGCAGCAGGGCCTTCGTCGCTTGTGGGACACTGCCCAGTGTAACGAGAGCGTGTCACTGCAGTTGTCGTACCTGTGGGGTCGATCTTCAAAACATATTCGTCATTGCCGTGCTTGGCGATATATACAGTTCCATCTTTGAGCACTGCCATGGCGTGAGTTCCGGTCGACGCGAATACTGAGAGCAGTCCATCACGAACGCGGTAAATCTGGTTGTTTCCCCCCGCATCGGCAATCAGCGCTGTCCCGTCATCGGTGACACTGATCGCGCGCGGATCGGACAGACGAACTGATGTCGGGACGGCAGATATCCCGACTGCCGGAGGGGGCGCCGTGCCACCGCCTGCGAAGGCCGAGATCGTGGGTGGGCTGGCCGCCAAGTCAACTACTCGAACGCGGCCATAACCCTGATAGGGCTGCCCTTCACACACGTACAGCTTCTGGTTTAATCCAACCGCCAGGCAGTACGGATCAAATAGCGTTGCCGAAAGTGCGGGGCCGCCATCTCCGTAAGGGTAGACCGTCGCGGAGCCTCCGCCTGCAATCGTGGTAACCGAATTGTCTGGCGCGAGCCTCTTGATCTTTGTCTGAGTGCCGCTGCCCGTCTCTACAAAGTAAACTGAGCCGTCTGGACCCACCGTAAGTCCGTTGTAGAGAGGTATCGGGCGTGGCGTGAGCGGAAGTTTCTTGAATACCGTGAGCGAAGACGGAACGATCTCGTCGCGACCGTCGCCGCGATGAAGCGTGCCGCTCAACGGGTCATAACCGTGGTGAATGTCGAAGTCCCAACCACCAAGACCAGTTTGCTTGGCGTCCCAGTGCTCGATGTACCCCGACCATGATTGCCAGATGGTGGCGTCGAAGCGGTCGCTTCCAGCTGCGACTACGACGCTTTGTCCATTCGCGCCGAATCCGGCCGTTCTGCGATAGGTGCCGTTGTAGTGGAAGCCGACGCTCGTGCCGATGGGTTGCGCGCCCATCAGCATACGCCCAGCGGCGTCCCGCCCGTCCCACCGGAAGTCATAGCTCTGGTTAGCGACGGGTGAAGCGAACTCCTGGGTGATTCGCCTGCCGGCGACGTTGACCTCGAGCCTGACACTCTGCAGATCTGCTGGCAGCGTGTCTGCGGTGAGCGGAATGCGCAGCGGCTTTTCGCCTCCAGGCTGACGCGCGCTCGAGTAGAAGAGAGAAAATGGTGTTCCCGCCACCGCAAAGTGTTCGCGCAATGCCTGGCCTTCACAGTCGATGAGTGAGCCGACCGCAGTTGAGCCACCGCAGGGCGGCGGAGGTGGGGCAGGACTTGGGTTCTTGGGCGTGGGACCCGGTGGTCCCCAACCCCAGTTGGCGTCCCAAGCTGAGAAGTGCGTGGTCGAAAAACGCCAGAGCGACTTGCTGGTGAAGCCGGGCAGGCCGACCGAATAGGTGGTGGCGAGTTGCACGAGTTCAGCGTGAGTGATCCCTAGCTGCGTATTGACGGTTGCCGAGCTCTCGGCTCCAACATTCGCGTCAATGTCCAACAACGCCTCGCCCGAAGCGTTGTCCTTTCCAACGATACTGATGACACGGCCGTTGTCCGACGCCACCCATTGGGCCTTGTCGGTATCGTAGTAGCCTACTGGTACCGTCTCGCCGTTTGGCATACTCAAGAAATTGTCGATGTAGACGGGAAGCGCCTGAGAGAAACTGACCGATTTGCTTTCGGCCCCCTGCAAGGACAAGCTCACCGCGTAAGTGAAGGCGGTCGCCGCTGGTAGCGAGGCAACCATGCCGTCGCGACCGCTCGTCGACGTATTGGTCATCTCCTTGACCTGCACATTGAAGTTTGTTCGGGGCGCTGATTCACCGGCTACGGTCGCTTTGGTCCCAGCAAGGAAGATGAGCCTCGCTGCGCGAGTTCCGTGAGCGTCTGTTTCCGTATCGCCAGAAATGACGGTCTGATTCAAGACTGCACCCTGAGTGTCGGTCGCGACAAGCTGAGGAGTGCCCGTTTGCAGCAGCCGCACATCCTTGGCCACAGCATAGGTGAGCCACTGAGTCTCGACCTGGCGATCCGCGGAAAGATACCCGCCCGATTCGACCCGGATCGTCACGGCACCTCCACCATTCACGGCGATCATGTAAGAGCCGTCCGCGCGCGTATACGTGGCGCCAAGGGTGGGGGAGCCGACGACGCTCACCCGTGCACAAGGGATCCCAGCGGAGCCCGTGGCATTGAGGACCTTTCCGCGGATGACGCTCACGCGCTTATCGTCGATAGCGCCTCCGTCACCGAGCACTTGGGACGGGGCAACGCCCGTATATAGCGGCGCCACTTGAGTGACGAAATCAGTGGGTACGGTAGGGTCGATCGCGACGTTGGCGAGTGGGTCTGCGCTGTTCGTGGCGTCGCAGCAGCCTCCGTTGACGCAGGCACCAGCACTACACTGCAGTGCATCGGCACATGGTCGACCTGGCGTTTTCCAACGGGAGGTCAAATGCACGAAAACGTTCGTTCCTTCGATGCCGACCAGATCAGCGGCGCCGTCGCCGTTGAAATCCGCAAAATCATAATAGCGATACGAGTAGGAAAATAGCCTGGGCCCGGGAAGCGAAAAGAACGAACCAGTCGAAAGGAACTCTTGATAGCCCCCGACTAGGGACAACATATCGGATTTGCCGTCCCCATTGACATCAGCGAAGAACCCGCGCTCAGTGATAGGTGGGAGACTAGGACCCCAAGTCCAGCCGAACGAAGCTCCGGTCGAGAGGCCAATTGCGTTGCGGCTCCCGAAAGGCTCAATTGCGACCAGATCAGCTTTGCGGTCCCCATTGATGTCAGTAAAGTAGTGTTCCATGTAGCTATTCGAACCCAAGTAACGCCACACGGTCCCTGACGCGAAATATGAGCCCGTTGATAGTGCCACCATGACGTCGCCGCTCGGACCGACTCCTACAATGTCTGCCTTGCCATCGCCATTCACGTCGGCGAACTGATGGTCATACGTGGACAACCAGCTCACCCAGGTCGTCGCAGGGCCGATGAATGAATTTCCGTTCGACAGAGCCACGACTACGTTGCTCCCCGAAACGCCGATTGCGTCCGCCTTACCGTCGCCATTCACGTCAGCGAACTGGTGGTCATAGGCAGAGCTCCAATACTGCCATACACTTCCCATTCCGAAGCCAGTGCCATGCGATAGCGCAACCACGATGTCGCCACTCGGACCGACACCGACGATGTCGGTATTGCCGTCTCCATTCACATCAGCAAACGAGGCGTCGTACGATGAGCTCCAGTTCGCCCAAAATGTCCGCGTTGAGGATACTGCATTCTGGGAAGATGCAACGAGTTCGTTGTCGCCTGATGGCGCCGACGGCGAGCAACCCGACATTAGAACGATGCAAACAACCCCGAAACCCAAGAGGCGCTTGACCGCAGTTTCGCGGCCGGCGGCGCTGATCCGCGCAGCCTCATCAGTACCTTGGTATTGAATTCGAGTTGTCATGAGATATCCGTGCTAATCGGGCGTCTAGCGCAGACCGGTACTCCGGCTCCGAAGAATTCGGAGGAGTGCGCGTGTCGGGACGGAACGCCTTCCCGTCCAGAATGACATGCTCCAGTTGCCTTGTCCGACAACGCTCGTCAACCACGAACGGGACCAGAAGTATGACTGCGTCGCGGCGGCACATATGACGTGTTGAATGCGTGGCGGATCTCGACGATGGCGAGAAGCGCCACTGTCATGATCCGAAACTTGAATGCGCCTCCGCTAAGATCGACATTTCCCAGGCGACGACCCTCGTCGACAGTGGCGGGCGTCTGGGGTTCTGACCTGAGCTCATTCGCACATCATCCGGAGTGGTTCGAAGAGTGACTCGACGCGCTGGCGAAAGTTCGCTAGCCATCAGCTCATTCCCTTGCCACTCCGAGCAGCTAGTTCTCTAAACAAGTGAGCAGGGCGACACCACAACAAGCGATTGCCGTGCCCATACTGCCGCGAGCAACCAACCCGGTCGGGGAGGCCGTTTTGCAGTTGGGAGCGAAATACCGCTCTACGAACTCTTGGGCAGCGATCTCAAAAAAATGCGTGGAGCGCGCAGGTGGCGATCAGGAGTGCCATGCTCCAATCGTCGGGTCGGCCAAATAGTGAGACCAGCTTGAGTACTATCTCCAAACGGCAGTCGTGACTGCCTTGGCTGCGCGGCCACGTTTGATCCCCGGCGGCACGATCCCTAAACGCGACGAGTGCGCTCAAGAACGATCTCCAGCGAGCTCGCTGCACCTTCACAGCGTGCGCTGACTTCGCAAATAAAAAAAAGCCCCGGACGAATTCGCCCGGGGCCTCATTCAGTCGCTCAGCGCACGCTCAGCGGAAGTTGCCGCCGTTGTAGCGCAGGCCCATGCGGTCGAAGCTCTCGTTGTTCTTGTGCATGATCAGCTGATAGGTGAAAGCCGAGCCCTGCTCGCCGATTAGCGCGGACCAGTGGAGGAAGAACTTCCACAGGCGGTACCAACGCTGGCCGTAGGCGGCGATCACCGCCTTCTCGTTGGAGATCCAGTTGTCACGCCAAGCGCGCAACGTGAGCACGTAGTGCGGGCTCATGTTCTCGACGTCGATCACCTCGAAGCCGCCGTCCTCGGCCGCGCGGATCATGCCCGACAAGGTCAGGCTGGCGTCGGCGCCCGGGAAAATGTAGCGGGCCATGAACAAAGCCCAGATCAGATCTTCCGGGCGCAGGGTCATCGCGGTCAGCGGGTTTTGCGGGCTGTACAGGGCGCGGATGCCGGTCCACTGCAGCACGAACAAGCCGTCGTCCTTCAGCAGCTCGTGCACCTTCTTGTAGTAGCTGACGATGTTCTTGACGCCGACGTGCTCGCACATCTCCAGGCTGACGATCTTGTCGAATTGGCCTTTGACGTTGCGGTAGTCGCAGACTTCGACCTTGGCCCGGTCGCTGACGCCGTAAGCGTTGATGCGGTCGGTGCCGAAGTTCACCTGCTCTTGGGCGAGCGTCACGCCGTAGCTCTTGACGCCGAACTCTCGGGCGGAGCGAGCGACGAAAGTGCCCCAGCCACAGCCGATGTCGAGCAGCGTCTCGCCTGGCTTCAGGCGCAGCTTCTTGCAGGCGCGATCGATCTTTTCGTATTGAGCTTGCTCGAGGGGCACGCTCGGGTTTTCGAACCAAGCGGAGGTGTAAACCATCGCTTCGCCCAAGCACCACTGAAAGAAGTCGTTCCCGCGGTTGTAGTGCTCGCCAACGATGCGGCTATCTTGATTCTTGGAGTGAATCGCGACTTCCGGCAAAAAGTTGGTGAACGCCCACTTGAAGTGAGTGTCGGTCAGGCTGAACGCCGACGTCTCGTGGCGCGCGTTGAACAACGGCTCCCACTGGTCATCCGCGATGTCGATTTGGCCTTCCATGTAGGCCTCGTACACGCGCGAGAACGGAACTTTCTTACCGTTCCACTTGTTCGCCAGGCTGGCGTCTTGGAACTTTACGAAGTCGTTGATTATTTTTCTCATGAGGGTGTTCGAGGAGTCCAGGGCCGCCGAGTTGGGGACGTCCATGCCGTGGGGGGTACTTCCCCGCCGTTTCAGCGCACGCCTACCGTGGGGTCCGTTCGCCCGTCAAGTGCCTGCTCCCGCGGGCCGGTTCTAACGCGGATGATGCACCGGGAGCTAGCCAAGAAGTGCTCGCCATCGCCTCGCATCCCGCGGGCCGGGAGTCCCCCGCGCTCCGCGCTGCGGGCGCCCGGGCCACCCAATCGCTGGCCTTCGGTCAGCGCGGTGCGCCAACGGGCCGCTTGACCCAGAAGGCAGCGCGCTGCGTCATTCCTGGTCGGGCGGTCTGGGCGCTCCGCGCGGTTGTGGTCACTGCCGTTGCACGGTACGACCGCAGCTTGAAGCTCTAGCAATGTGCGCGACCAGGCACCTTGGCCAGCGCTCCTGAGCTTCAGGTTTCGTTCTCGGAAGCATTTCTGCCTCGCACCGTTGCGCGGCATGCCCGGGCGGGCTCGCTTCTGCTTTGCGCCCTCACTGATCCATCAACGACGCGAAACGGACGCGCCCTACGAATCGACTGTACGACCCCATGAAGCAAACCAGCCCCGTGCTCGCCGTTGGCGAAACGCCCAATAGTCCGCTGCCGCTCGCCAGCGATGCGCAGATCCTTTCGCGCGCCGCGCAGCTGCGCCAGAAGCCAGCATCACAGCACAACGAGACCGGCCGCACCCACGGCATGCCGTTCATCTTCTGGCTGCTCGAGCAGAACGGCGCGCTGCTGCTCGCTGCGCCCACGGTCGTCGCCGGACTGGTGCTCGCGCTCAGTGGTTTTGGCTTCACCTTGGCCGGAGCGCTGACCTTCGGTTTGGCTTGGCTGGCCGTCCCGTTGTGCGGCGTGGTGCTGCCCTTGTTGTACTTGGTCTACCGCTCGCACCAGGCCGACGGCGGAGCCGCGGAATGGACCGAGTACTTCAGCTTCAAAGACGCCGCAGAAGGCAAGCGCTGGGCGGGCAAGAAGATCCCGATGGAGATCTTCTACGAAGCGTACATGGCCGAGAAGATCGACTTCAAGCAGGACGTGTACGAGGTCATGCTACGCCGGAACCAGCTGTTTCAGTTCTGCTTCACCTGGGGCGACGTGAAGTTCTACTTCCGTGAATTCCTAGGCCAGAACGTGACCCACAGCCAAGCCTCGGACAAGGGCGACATTGCCCACGTTTATGACCGCGGCAACGACTTTTACAATTGGTTTTTGGGCGAGTCGATGACCTACACCAGCGGCATCTTCCGTGATCCGGCAGAGACGCTGGAGGCAGCGCAAGATCGCAAGCTCGAGACCATCTGTCAGTACGTGCAGATGAAGCCGGGCGACAAGCACTTGGACATCGGCTGTGGCTGGGGTCCGATGATCACCTACGCGGCGCAGCACTACGGCGCGCACAGCACCGGCATCACGCTGGCCAAAGAGCAGGCCGCCTGGGCCACGGAGCGCGCGGCCAAAGCCGGCGTGTCCGACAAGGTTCGCATCATCGTCGACGACTACCGCAACTTGCCCTCGGAAAAGTTCGACAAGATCACCTGCCTCGAGATGGCGGAGCACGTCGGCATCAAGAACTTTCAGAAGTTCTTGCTGCAGGTGCGCAGCATGCTCAACGACGACGGCATCTTCTACTTGCAGATCGCCGGCCTGCGCCGCTCGTGGCAATTCGAAGACCTGGTCTGGGGCCTGTTCATGGCCAAATACATCTTCCCCGGGGCTGACGCCAGCTGCCCACTGGGCTTCGTGACGTCACAAGCGGAGCGCGCCGGCTTCGAGGTCCACCGAGTCGAAAACTGCGGCGTGCACTACGCGGTGACGATTCACAAGTGGTACGAGAATTGGAAGAAGAACGAAGCCGCGATCGTCGAAAAGTACGGTCAAAAGTGGTTTCGCATGTGGATGATGTTCCTGTCCTGGTCGGTCATCATCGGCGGGCAGGGGAGCTCGACCGTGTTCATGGTCACCATGAGCAAGAACATCAAGAACGACAAATCCACGGTTTCGCCCGAGGAAGCCAAGAAGGTGGCTTACAGTCGGCGTGATCGCTGGATCGGGCAGAAGCCGATCGCCACGCAGCAGTAGCCCAGAACAGCGATCTCAGGATCGCTGGACCCCTGACTCTCGCAGCTGCGGCAGAGTCAGGGGTTTTTCTGTATTTGTCGCGCTGCGCGCCTGCCAGCTCGACAGCGCAACGCCGAGCCACAGTGGCAGCGCGACTGCGATCTCTTGCAGGTTCGCTTGTGGGTTTTCACTCAGGGCGTGAATGGCGAGCGCGAGCGCGCTGGTCATCGAGGCCCCCAGGGCGGCCCAGCGCGCGAGGGGCAGGGCCCACGGCTTGCCACGCAAGACTCCCACTCCTGCTGGCGAAAGCAGCAGCAGCCAGGGCGGCAGCAGCAGCACGTTGTAATTCGAAGCTGCGGCAGAATGCGCGGAGCAGAACGTCAGGTAGCAAAGCGCGCAGCCGAGCAGACCCAATGTGCTGCCCAGGGCGATGTACGAAGCGCCCAGCACCATTCGCAAAACACGTCGCCCCGAGCTGGCAAAGAAGCCCAGGACAGAAAAGGAAACGCCGAGGGCCAAGCCCAGGGCCGCGTAGTAGCCAGCCCAAGTAGGCGGCGTCACGAGCGGCGCTGGAAAGCGCGAAGTGAGCAAAAAGCGCTCGCTACGAATCAGGGGCAGCGTTTGGCCCGCACGAGTCACGGTGGCGCGTGCAAACAGCGCGTGCAGTCGATCGGGTAGCCAGGCCTCGTCCCAGGTCGTCACCGGAGCGTCGGTCTCGCGGCCCACCGCCAAATCTAGCCCCGCGTACAAGAGCCGATCGTCTGCCACGAGTCGTTGCGTGTGCGCGCGATAGCTCAAGCTGGCCGGCTCACTGGGCATTCCCCGCATCCGGCCGCCGATCACCCGATCTACGATGTCTCGCACGCGCGTCGAGCAGTTGTCGCGATAGTAGTCGTAACGGTAGTAGCGCTGCTCGGGGCGCGCGTTCTCGCGCAACGCCGCGTGGAGTTGCACCAGCTCGGCGGGCGTCAGCTCGAGTTCGGAAGCGAGCAGGGATCTGCCTTGTGCGCGGTACATCCGCAGAGTGGAACTCATGCTTTGCACCGACAGCCAGTAGGGCAGCTTGCCCTCGACCGAATCGAGCACCAGCGTCGGTGAGTCGAAGGCGAAGGTCCCGTAGTTGTACACTTCGTCGCGCTGCGTGAGGGCGTCGTGCACCCAGATCGCGCTGTGCCCGAACTTGGTGAACGGGTGCTTGCCGGGGCCCATCGTGAGCAGTGAGATGCTCAGCTCCTGGCCGGGCTCGGACGCGGCGAGCGGCGGCGTTGCGAGCAGCGCCAACAATACCAATAGCCACAATGAGAATCCCCGCATCGCGTTCGATCAATGTAGCTCGTTTGCCGACAGGATGCAGGGAGCAAGGAGCTGGGCGCAGGCCGCCACCAAAAATGGGTTTCACCAGAATTTGGACAGAACCAGCTCCGGGTCGCTACGATTTCTGTTCACCCTGGAGATCGCTCATGCGCCGCTTACCCAAGTCACCCCGAGGTTCTGCTCGCCATACGGTCAAAATCGCCTGCCAGGTGGTTCGGGAGCGGGATTTCAGCCTGATCGCTGACCGCGTGGTCGACCTTTCCGCGACCGGTGCGCTGGTGGGTCCCGCCGACCCAGCGCTGACCGGTGAGCGCATCTTGGTGTCCTTCCGGATCCCGCGCAGCACCGTTTGGATCGACGCGGAAGCGACGGTGACGCGCGTCGTACATGGTCGCCGACCGGGCGAGTTCAGTCGCTCGTTGGCGATCGAATTCGACGATCTCGAGGCCTTGCCGCGCTTCATGCTCCAAGAGGCGCTGCGCATCGTGCCTCCTGCACCGCCGAAGTCCGCACCGGGCCGACGCAGTAGTCAATCACTCGTGCGCGGCCTACTTCAGTAACCGCGCTGCTACTGGCTGTTGGCAGTGCAGGCGCAACCGCTCGCCGCGCCGTTTGCCGGCCAGCTGACGCTGAGTTTCGGAACCGCACCGCAGAACGGACCCTCAACCGTGAAGATCAGTTCGCCATTCCCGCTGCAGGCGCCGTCGCTCGACGAGTGGCCTCCGACTTTGAACTCGATGTAGGAGTCCGGGGCTACGTTTTGCCCAGCGGCTCCGGTGCTGCTGCCCGCCAGGTGGGTAGGGAAGAGCGGTCCAAATAGTTTGAAGGCCAGGTTGCCGGTGTTGTGCACGCGGTAAGTCGCGTCGTCGGGGCAGCTGTCCGAGCTCAGGTAGGTCAACGGGAGTGCCGCGAGCAAAGGCTGGCCGTCGCCGTCGGTGAACGCAAATTTGCCGCCGAACAGCGTGGTGTCGAGCAGCACCTCACGCGTGGGGCTGTCGGCCTCATTGGTGACGAAGGTCAGGGTACCGCTGGACTTGTCACCGATCGAGGCCGATGCCTTCGGTGTGGGCGGCGTTACCTGCAACGTCGCGCTTGCCAGCGAAGCAATTTGCAAGGGCATCTGACCTTTCACGGCGTAGCCCGCACTGGTCGTCGCGCTCGAAATCGTGAGCGGCAGGAGGCCGCCATTGTGAATCACCAGCTCCGCAGCGTCGGTGTTCGCGCCGCAGCCCACGTCGACCTGAAGCTGGCGCGGAAAAATTGCGAGCGGCGCAGCCGCCACGTTGCCTTCGCCCGCTGCGCCTGCTTCGTCGCTGCTTCCGCCGTTTCCCGCGTCTTCGTTGGCCTGTCCTGCGTCGCCCGAGTTGCCCCCACGACCAGCAGCTCCGCCGCTGCTGGCTGAGCGTCCGCCCGCATTGACCAGCGAGGCTGGCCGGCTGTCTCCGCTCCCGCAGGCGCTCAGCGAGGCTTGGCAGATTCCGAACGCCAGTGATGCAAGGACGGGCCAGCGAGCAGTCGACATGAGGGGCGCGCGAACATAGCAGAATGCCGTTGATCCAGCGGTTCGCTGTGCGGGAGCAACGGGTGCTGGTCTTCAAGGGCATCGCGCCCGGTGGGACGGTCGTTTCCAAAGGCGCCATCTTGCTCGACAACCAAATCGACCTCGCTCAATAAAATTATCGCACCGCTGCCGCGGATGGCTCGCGTGGACCGCGCCGGACTCGTGCAACCGAGCCGGCTCGTGGCGCCGAGCCGGCTCGTGGCGCCGAGCCAAGGAAATAGCGCTAAGTTCAGGCACTGAATGCACGGATTGTTCGCGCGTGTTAACCTTCACTGGATCGATGCCGGGACGAACATGTGCTCGTCGCCTCGGAAATATCCCAGGAAATACGTTGAGTAGACGGCGGGGAGTGATTGGCGCCGCGGTGTTTGCCCTGAGCGCCAGTGTCAGCAACTGCGGTTTTCCCGAGTACGGTTTTCCGGCGGGGAGTTCCGGGGCAGGGGGTGCCCGCGCCATCGCTGGTGGCGACTCGGGCGGCAGCGTCGCAGGCGGGACCAATGCGGGCGCGTCGGGCTCAACTGGCTCCTCGGGCGGCGGTGGGATCGCCGGCGGCGCGGCCGCGGGCGAAGCAGGCGCATCGGGTGAAGCGGGAGCAGCAGGAGGCTCCGGCGACCCCTGCGTGTTTCCGGTGCCCATCACCTACGCAGCGCATTGCTTCGACGACAGCGCGGCCGACGGGGAGTCGGGGGTGGATTGCGGAGGCAGCGAGTGCGCGCCGTGCTCCAGCAATCAGCCCTGTACGCAAGCCATGGATTGCCTGAGCCAACAGTGCGAAAACCAGCTCTGTGTTCCGCTGATTGGCATGACCTACAGGCCGATCGAAATCGCGGCGCTGACTCCAACGCCCAAGTTCACGCTCAACTTCACGTACCTGGGCAGCGCTCCGCTGCAGCTGCGAGAGCTGACGATTCGCTACTACTACAACCACAATCAGATGTCCGAACCGATCATCGGTTTCGACTCTCAGGCGACCATCGATCCCGGAAACGCGCAGATGGACATCAGCCAGAACGTGCGGACCTCGGTGCATCGGTTTCCACTGGGACCAAACGCCGGCAACGGCCTGCTCACCGATAGCTACTTGGAGATCGCGTTCGACGACACGACGACCGTCATCAAGGGCACCAAGTTCGTGATCACGCAGGATTTGCAGGGTGGCAGCCCAGGTCAGCGCTTCGATCAAAACAGTCACTACTCCTTCATGAGAGCCACCAACTTCGTGGTCAACGAGGCCATCACCGTGCATCGCGGCGCACAAACGCTGTGGGGCGCGCCGCCGCCGCTGGCGCTTTTTCCCGAGTGCGCGTTCGCGCTCGGCGTGAACCTGAATGGCCCCGCGCTGTCTGTCAGTGGCGAACCCCTGTTGTCGGAGAGCGAAGCCGGGATCACGTTCAACGGTGGCGCCGCTTACTCGAACACCGCCAATCCGCTGCCCACGACGGCCACCACCACCACCAGCCTGCTTGCGACCGGGCGCACGTTAGGCACGGCAGACACTGCGACCTGGCCCGTGCCGAACGGCAAGTATTGGGCGTATGCCTGGCTCACCTCGACCGTTGGCGCCGACAGCGGCACACTGATGTTCGGCACCAGCGCCGCGGATAGGTTCTTCGGCAGACTGACGACCTCTGCTCCCGCGACTGCACGTTGGGGCCTGATCGGACCCTATCCGGTGGACGTCGTCGATCGCACGCTCACGCTGACGGTCGATGGCAGCGTGCACGTGGCCGGACTGAAACTGTACGAAGTAGAGCAGTGACGCGCCGATCGCTGCCCGCCGGGCGCGAGATGTTCGCCGGGGCGCGAGCTGCGTGGCGGTGCTTGTGGTCGCCCAATCAGACTCGGTGACCGCGGTACGTCGCTTGGCGCCGTGAAGGAGCTCCCGATGGCGGAGGTGGCACTTCTGACGTGCGCGGGGCCGCGGACGAATTGGGTGATGCCGCAGCGGCGTCCGCAATCAAAGGATCGACGCGGCGCGACGTCAGCGTCATCGCCATCTTCAAAGCCGGGGTATTCACGCCGTTGGTCGACAGCACACACAAGAATCCGCTCGGTGTGCCGCGCAGGTACAGCTTGTGATCCGCGAAGCGCATCACACAATGATCGAATTCGCCACCGTCCGCGCACAGGCCTTCGTGCAAGCGCACGATGCGTCGCCCGACCTCACTCAGTACTGCATCGTCGAACATGGGCGGCAGGTCTTTGCCTGCCAGCGCGCCGGTCCTGGTCACGACGAAGCTACCGTGCACGCCGTCGACATCGCGCATTCCGGCTAAAATCTGGGTGATCATGAGCTCATCGTCTTTCTTCGTGCAGAAATCACACGCCAAAGCGTTCGCGCAGCGCACCCACCTCGGCATCGGCAGGGACTTTGAGGGCCACCAGGTTGCCGGAGCGCTCGCGATGCAAAAATACTCGATCCTTGGGGAAGCTGCACTCCAGCGCGCTGAAGCCCTCCATTCCGAGCATGTTGCCGATCAGCTCTGCCAACCGGGCAGCGTAGGCGGCCACAGGAGCAAGCTCTTCCGCGTCACCCTTCGCGCTGACCACGTTGCCCGCCGTGTCGAGCCGAACGAAGGCTTGAAATTGGGCGAGCGAGAGTGACCGTGACTGTGAACTCGGCGGAGCGCTCATCGAGGGTTCTTCTCTCTTCACGAACTTGGGCGCGTCGCTGCGCAAGGTTCCGCTCGCGCTGGCGGGTGCGCTGCGATTGCCCGCAATCGACACTAGCTTGTGACGCCCCGATTCGTCGCGCGCTTGAGCCGAGATGATCAGCAGGTTCTGCCACGTGGAGTGAATGGTCGGCGCATCCGGCCAACCCACGTTGCACGGCTCGACCGAGCCGTCGCGCCACTTCAAAATTTCGAGCGCGGCGGCCTCTCCCACGTGGTCACCACTCAGCGCGTGGATCATCTGTCCTTGGCTGAAGAACAGATAGCCAATGCGGTGGCCCGAGGTGATGCGGAAGACGCGATTGGACTGTGCCAGACACTCCATCTGCACGAAGTCCGGTAACGTGGCGCCTTCGAGACTCACTCGAAATCCATCGTCATCGACTCCGCCGCGATCAGCGGGAAGCGACATGCTGCTCTGCCGTCCGAGAAATATCGCAAAAAGGTCTCGAAATCACCGGCCAATGATCTCACTCGCGCCGGTGCGAGCAAGGTATTTTTTCGAGCATTTGCCGGCAAAGAAGCCGAAACTGGGCCGCAACCTGGCCGATCGCTCGGCGACTTCTTGAGGCGCACTTTGGCGGTTGCTGCGCTGTGGACATTCCGGCAATGGGAAAGCCATGTTTCGCTCGACGCTGACTTGCCTGCTGCTCGCTGCCTGCACCTCGTCCTCCTTGCCGCCGCTGCAAAAGCCGGACGGCTCTTGGCACCTGAAGTGCGGGGCGACGCTGGATAATTGCGTGAAACAAGCTGAGGACCTGTGCAAAGGTCGTGGCTACGTCGTGCTCTCGGGCATGAGCAAACGAACCCTCTATGGTGCCGAGCTCGGCGTCAGCCAGTACGAGGTGCGCCAAGCCGAACTGGACATCGCATGCGCGGATCGACGTGGCGACCTGCCAACCGTTCAGTACGTGGCTCCGCCTCCGACTCCGGCCCCAGTTCCCGGCCTCGCTCCCGCTTCCGCTTCAATGCCGGCTCCAGCTCCAGCTCCGACGCAGGCTCCAGTTCCGACGCAGGCTCCAGTTCCGACGTTGGCTCCAACGTTGGCCCCGGCCCCGGCCCCGGCCCCGGCTCCCGCTCCCGCTCCGACGTTGGCTCCGGCTTCGCCCGGCGCGCGCTGATCTGGCGAGTGCGTTCAACTGTCGCACCTCGCGTTTGGCGGTACCGGATCCGACGCGTGAGGCCTATGTTGCCGGGCGGAGCAGATCAGCGTGGATGACCCGAGCTTTTGGCACCGGCTGCAGTTTGCGTTCACGATCATCTATCACTATTTGTTCCCGCAGCTCACGATGGGCCTGGCGCTCTTCATCGTGCTTTGGAAGTGGCGCGCGCTCTCGACGACCTCGAACAGCGATCGGGGTTATGACCGAGCCGCGCGTTTTTGGAGCAAGATTTTCGGCGTAAACTTCGTACTCGGCGTGGTGACCGGCGTGCCGATGGAGTTTCAGTTTGGCACCAACTGGGCTCGTTTCTCGCGCTACTCGGCCGGTGTGATCGGCCAGACCTTGGCCATGGAAGGCATGTTCGCGTTCTTCTTGGAGAGCGCATTCGTTGCCGCACTGGTGTTCGGCGAACGGAAGTTGAGTCGGCGCAGGCACTTCGGCGCAGCGTGCGCGGTCTGGGCGGGCAGTTGGCTGTCGGGCTACTTCATCGTCGCCACCAATGCATTCATGCAACACCCCACTGGACACACCATGCTCGAGGGCGTGCTGGTGCTCGATCGGCCGTTTCAGTTCTTGTTCAATCCTTGGGCAATCGTCGAGTATTTGCACACGATGATGGCCAGTGTGGTCACCGCATCCTTCGTGGTCAGCGCGGTCGGCGCGTTTTATTTCTTACGCGGTCAGCACCAGGATCAAGCGCGGTTGTACCTGAAGTGGGGGACGCGAGTCGGGCTCGTGGCCAGCCTCTTGGTGGCGTTTCCTACGGGCGATCGACAAGCCAAGTTGGTGGCTGAGTTTCAACCCGTGACCTTGGCCGCGATGGAGGGCCGCTTCGAGAGCGGGGAAAATGCGGAACTCACCTTCATCGGTCAACCGAACGTGCGCGAGCGGCGGATCGACAATGCCATCCAAGCGCCGATGGTGCTCAGCATTCTGGCCTATGGCACGCCCAAGCGCAGCGTGCGCGGGCTGAATGAATTCCCGGTCGACACTTGGCCGACCAATATCGAGCTTTTGTACTACTCGTTTCACGTCATGGCCGGGCTGGGCACGCTGTTCATCTTGCTGATGGGGATCAGCACCTGGCTCGGGTACAGGGGTGTACTCGAGCAAAAGCGCTCCGTGCTTTGGATCCTGATGTTGGCGTTCCCATTCCCGTACATCGCCACCACCGCGGGCTGGATGACGGCCGAGCTCGGGCGGCAACCGTGGCTGGTTTATGGCCTGTTTCGCACAGTCGACGGCTACAGCAAGAGCGTCAGCTCGGGCAATACGCTCTTTACGTTGATTGGCTTTACCGGGCTCTACTTCGTACTCGGCTTGATCTTTCTGTTTTTGGTCGGTCGTGAGCTTGCGCATGGGCCAGATCAGGAGGCCCATGGCTGAGCTCTGGTTTGCCCTCTTGGGCTTGATGTTGATTGCCTACGTGGTGCTCGACGGCTTCGACTTCGGCGCGGGCACGCTGCATTTGTTCGTGGCCAAGTCGGATGCCGAGCGACGCACCGTGTTTTCGGCGATCGGCCCTTTTTGGGATGGTAACGAGGTCTGGTTGATCGCGGCCGGCGGCGTGCTGTTCCTGGCCTTTCCA
This sequence comes from Polyangiaceae bacterium, assembly GCA_035273265.1. Classification (GTDB taxonomy): domain Bacteria; phylum Myxococcota_A; class Polyangia; order Polyangiales; family Polyangiaceae; genus PMG-095. The sequence continues at coordinate 9,641 of DATEPG010000456.1, read as the reverse complement.
GAGGTGTTGACCACGGCGTTTCCCGCGTTCTACTTGGCGCTGCACTTGGTCTTGTGGTGCTTTGCCTTGCGCGGCGTGGCCATCGAGGTCAGAAGTCACGTGGCCGACAGCATGTGGCAAGCCTTGTGGGACGCGGTGTTCGCGGGGGCCAGCCTGCTCTTGGCGCTGCTCTTCGGAGTTGCCTTCGGCAACGTCGTGCGCGGAGTACCGGTCGACCAAACCCGCGAGTTTACCATGCCGTTCTTCACGGATTTTGGCACGACCGGGCAGGTCGGCCTGCTCGACTACTACTCGCTGAGCGTCGGTCTTCTGTCCGTCGCTTTGTTGTCCGCGCACGGCGCTGCCTTCCTGGCGTGGCGCACGGCCGGCGTGGTGCGGGAGCGTTGCTTGTCGCTCGGGCGCAAGCTTTGGCCGGCGGTGGCGGCGCTGTTCGCGGTCGTAACGCTCGAGACCTATTTCGTTCGTCCGGACTTACTGACCAATCTCGTGAGTCGTCCGCTGCCGTGGCTCGGCATCGCACTTTCGGTTGCCGGTAGCGTGCTGCTCGTCAGCTCGCGACGGGGCACGCTCGACGCCCGCGCGTTTTTGGGTTCGTGTGGGCTGATCGCCGGCGTGCTTTCAGCTGCGGGAGCGGCCATGTTTCCCGTGTTCCTCCGCTCCACGCTGTCGCCCGCGTTCGACCTGGACGCGCTCCACCAACCGCGGAACTCCATTGCCATGAAGTTCGCGCTCGGTTGGTGGCCGTTTGCGTTCATGCTGGCGGTGTCTTATTTCGTGAACGTCTTTCGAGCCAATCGCGCGCGCGTCAGCGCGGACGATTACTGACTCAGAAGCCCGATTTTCGCCTCATAAACGAGCTTTCCGAGCTTCGGATCCTCGAGTGAGATCTGATAGTCGTTCGGCACTTGAACGGTCACGCTGCCGGGAGTGCGGCCGGGCTTGGAGCCCAAGTCTTTGCCCTTTGGTTTGATGGTCACGCTGGTGGGCGTCTCCGCGCCAAATTCGATCTCGAACTTGTGCAGCGTGTGCAAGGTCTTGCCCTGGGTGCGGAGGGTCGACCAAAACCATTTGCCGCCGACTTCTTTGAACTGGTAGCCATCGATGTCGATCGCCTTGCGGGCTTTGGCCATGCAGCCATTCATCTTCTTGGGGTCATTGCCGGAGCTGGCCGAGCACTTGGTCTCTGCGGCCTGCTTCACGTCCGAGTCGTTGAACGAGAGCATGAACACGACGTCCGGCGCGGTGATGATCTCCTGAGCCGAACGCGACGGCTTCGGGCCGTCAGTCGTCGGTTTGGCATCCGGTTTCTTGGCTTCGGCCTTTTCTGCATCGGGCCTGTCGTCCGAGTCCGCCGTATCGTCGGCTTTGGCCTCGGTCTTTTCGGATGGCGTCTCTTGGTCGGCCTCGGCAGGTTTCGGGTTCTGCGCAGCGGGGGTACCGCCGCACGCGGCGAGCAGAAGTAATGGCAATAACAGCGCGCACTTCGACATGACGCTGATTATTTAGCACACACGCGCGCCGCGCCCTACGCCCCAAGTTGCGCTGGGTCGGCGGTTTTGCGCCTACACCGCTCAGCCTAGCGCCAGGTCGTCCTGGAGCTACTCAGCGTCCCGGCAGCAGCGAAAGCCGGTCGAATAGTCGTGGTACGCCGGGGAGTGCGCCTTGGTGACGTAGTTGCAGCCGGGGCCGTTGAGCTCGGCATCACCGTAAAAGCCACCGCGGAAGACGCCACGCCCGTTGGGCGCAACCTCTGCACCCCACTCGTGCAGGTTGCCGACCAAGTCGAACACGCCATACGGAGAGACTGATGCCGAATAGGCGCCCGTCTTGGCCAGGCCTCCTGGCCAACGATTCAAGCGTTGGTCGTTCATCAGCTGCCGGTCGAATGGAGCGCCTTGCCCGAACACTGCTGTCACGGCGCTGCCTTTGCCTTCGTTGCATTTGCCGCGTTGCCGGCGAGTCCCACCGTACGGGTAGCTCGCGCCGCGGTTGGGGCCTCGACAAGCCAGCGAGAACTCGGGCGCGGTGCACAGACGCTTGCCCGCGTTCTGACAAGCGCGCTGCGCCTGTACTTGCGAAATATAACCCTGGGGCACTACGCCCTCGGCCACCTTCGCGCGTACCTTCAGGCCATCGACGGGCGTGTACGGCGAGTGCGGGCTTTCGTTGCCGGTGGCGTCGAGCTCGACCACGTACGCTTCGTAGCGGTCGATACAATAACCGCTCACGTGCGCCATGCCGGCCGGACACGCCGTGACCGGCACTGCCCCAGACGCCGTCTCCGCGTGGATGTTGCTTTCGCGGTGGCTCACGCCGCTGCTCGCAACTAGCGAGTTGCCGTCATCGAGCGCTGGTTCACCAGCAGCGATCGTCGAACGCGCATCCTGCGCCTGTCCGCAACCGAACAGGCTTGCTCCCAACAGCAAGGAGACAAAGGATCGTTGAACAGCACTCACGTGCTTCAAGTCGTACGGGTCGCACGACGAAGCGTCAAGCGTGCTATCCGCCGCACACGAACCGCGCCTGTGCGCTTTTGCGACTTTTCCGGAAAAGTTCGTTGTGCGCGGATGTACTTTTAGCGGCTCCGCGATCTCGCAGCGTGGGCGGCCACGAAAGCCCGCGCTCGGAATGCTTTCAAGTCTCTAGCCCGGTCGCTTCATCGACGCCCAGCATCAAGTTCAGATTCTGCACAGCGGCCCCCGACGCGCCTTTGCCCAGGTTGTCGAGGCGCGCCACGATCAGCAGCTGCTGATCGTGGCCGAACACGAACAGCTCGAGCCGGTTCGTGTCGTTGCAGGCGCTCGGATTCAGAAATCCGTCTTCCAACAGCGATTCGCTGTCGAGCGGTCGAACCACCACGAAGCGCTCCCCGTGATAGTGCGCGGACAAAACCTCGTGCACGTCCTTCGGCGTTGGCTTCTTCGGCAGCAAGCGTGAGAACAGCGGCACGGAGACCAGCATCCCCTTGTAGAAATCAGCCACGACTGGCTGAAACAGGGGCGCTGAATCCAAGCCCGCGAGCTGCTGCATTTCCGGTAGGTGCTTGTGCTGCAGGGCGAGCCCATAGGGGCGAGGGCCGCGCAAGTGTTCGCGCTCGTTGGGTGTGGCCGTTTCGTAGGTCGCGATTAGCTTTTTCCCGCCACCGCTGTAGCCGGTGAGGGAGTGAACCACCGTTGGGTAGTCCTTGGGCACGAGCCCACGGGCGACCAACGGCGCGAGCGCCGCCAACATGCCCGTCGCGTGGCAGCCGGGTACGCTCACCCGCGAAGCCTTGCGGATGCGGTCCCGCTGGCCGCTGTTCAACTCTGGAAAGCCGTACACGAAGTCCGGGCTCACGCGGTGCGCGCTGCTCGGGTCGATCAGCCGCGTGCGCGGGTTGTCGAGCAAGCCGGCTGATTCTCGTGCGGCAGCGTCCGGCAAGCAGGTGATCACGAAATCGACCTGGTTGATCAACGCTTTGCGAGCTGCCGGATCTTTTCGCAGATTGGTCGGCAGCTCGCACAGTTCGAGATCGGTGCGAGCTGCAAGCCGCTCTTGGATCTGCAGCCCTGTCGTACCCTCACGCCCGTCGATGAAAATCTTGAACATGCTCGATTCCGAGCGAGAGGTGTACGGCAAAGGCTGGGCGCACGCCAGCCGGACTATTTCTCGGGCGTGACCACGATCTCGACGCGCCGATTCTCGGCGCGGCCGTCCGGGGTCTTGTTGTCGGCGACTGGATTGGCCGACCCTTTGCCCTCGGCAGTGGCCTTTTCAGAAGGCACGCCGCGCGTCACCAGGTAGTCACGCACCGATTGCGCGCGCCGTAGCGACAGCCGGTCGTTGTCCGTCGCGCTGCCCACCGAGTCGGTGTAGCCCTGGACCACGATCGCCTTGAAGCCTTGGTCGGTGAGCGCCTTGGCAACCTGGTTCAGCTTCTCTTGCGCGATCGGCAAGAGATCGCTCTTTCCAGTCGCGAACAGCACCGAGCCCGAGAGCGTGATCACGACGCCGCGGGACTCTTCCTTGACCTTGGCGATCTCCGCCAAGCTGGACATGGCGATCGCTGCCTTGCGTTCTGCTTCGGCGCGCGCGACTTTTTCGGCGGCTAGGGCCTCTTTGGTCTTCGCGAAGTTCTCTAGCCCTTGCGTCTGGGTGTTTTTGAGATCCTTGTCGGCTGCGGCGCGCTTGCGCTCGGCCTTTTCACGGCCGCCCTCGGCGGCGGCCAGCTCGGCTCGACGCTGAGCCACGTACGCGAGATCCTTGGTCGCTTGGCTGGGGCCGTCTTCATCGAAGCTGCGCTGAGCGCCGTCCAAAGACTGCTTGGCCGTGTCGAGCTGGGCAGGCGCAAGATCCGCTGCTGGACCCTTGGCCGCCTCGGCGTAAGCAGAACGCGCGTCGAGCAGTTCCTGCGGTGGAACCGCTGCACCGCCGCAGGCCAGGACCAGCGACGCCATGCCCGCCGCGAGCAGCGCGGGGCAAGCGGTGTACAAGCCAGAGACACAACCATTTACGAATCGCGTGGACAGTCGCATCACTTGCTCATCTCCTTGCGCAGTTTACCGACCTGCTCGCTCGCCTCGGCGGCATCGACCTGCGCCTTGGCCTCCTTGGCCAACGCCAGCGCCAGCTCTGCATCTGCTTGTGCGCGATCCAGAGTGCGCGCGGCTTCTTCGTTGTCGCCGTCGTTGATCTGCTTCTGCGCGATGTCGATCTGATCTTTCGCGAGCTTCACGTGCAGCGCAGCTTTTGGATTTTCACCCGCGCCGCCGACCTCCGCGCCCTTCACGTCGGCTTGCGCCGCGCTGAGCGCGTCATGCGGAACGGGGGCTCCGCCGCAGGCCAACAACGTTGTCCCAGAAATGCACCAGTAGACCCAAGTTCGGACATTCATCAGAGCGGAGTATATGGAAGTTCGCCCTGACGTGAAAGTGCTGCAAAAATGCAGGATTTGGCCGGTTTCCTGGTCCGCGAAGGGTCCCAAGTCAGGGTTTTTGGAACTTGAGCACGAAGCGGTCGGAGCTCCCGCGCCGCTCACCGGCCGCTTTGGGCGAGTCGTTCCAGTCGCGAGTATCGCTCGGGTTGCGCAGGAACGAGGCTTCGGCGACCAGCCGAAAGCCGACCTGCTCGATCTCCGCGCGCAGGGTCTTCTCCTCGATTCGATGCACGGTCTTCGCTCCGCTCAGCCCGCTGTCGGGCAAGCCGCTGTGATCGATGATGCCGTATACACCGCCCGGCTTGAGTGCCGCGAACACGGCGCGATTCATCTTCTCGCGGTCGACGCCGATCCAAACGGTGTCGTGGTAGAAGAGCACGTCCAGCACCACGTCCAAGTCTTTGGCTTCGGCTGGCAACGGCTCGTCGAATTCGCGATCCACGCGCACGATGTTGCTCAGTACCGGCTTTGCCAGCCGTTCGGTCCACGGCCCATTGGCGAACTTCTCCAAGATCATGGGCGAGTTCTGGGCGTACACTTTGCCCGTCGGTCCGACCACGCGTGAAAGCAGCTCGCTGGTGTAGCCGAGGCCCGCGCCGATCTCGGCGACCTTCATGCCCGGTCGAATCCCGAAGAAAGCCAGCGTCAGATCGGGCTTGCGGCCGGCGTCGAGCGCGCGGTCCGACTCGCTGCGATCCTTTGCATCGACCGCCGCGCGCACGTACGCGGGGATGGCGGGGACATCGGCAGCGCCGGCGCCGGCAGCAGCAACGACTTCCGGCGAGCTGGCGGGCGACGGACTCACCGGCGCCGGCGCGTCGTGACTGCAGCCAAACAGGGCAATTAGCAGCGAAAAATGCGCGAGCTGGCGAATCGACATGGGCCTCATCATTGGGCGCAAGCTGCGCCAGGTCGAGTGCCCTGCCGGCACAATTGCTCACCAGCCCCCAAAAGAAAACGCCCCAGCGAGGTCACTCGCTGGGGCGAAAGATTCGAGCCGTGGGCCCGGGAGCCGCGCCTGAACGCGAGCCCCCGGAGGGCGTGACTCACTTGATGAACAGCATCTCTTGGTAGGTCGGCAGCGGCCACAGGTCCTGGGGCACCAGGTGCTCCAAGGTGTCTGCTACTTCGCGAACTTTGAGCTGCGCGGGCAGGATCGAGTCGCGGAAGTACTTGGCTTCCTCGAGCAAGCTGCTCGCGCCGTGATGTGCAGCGGCCTTTTCGAGCCCAGCAATCGCCGTCGTGAAGTCGGAGATCAGCGCGGACACCTTGGTCAGCAGCGAGGTGTCTGCCGTGACTCCGGCGCCCTTGAGCGCGATGGCGTTGTTGGCGAGCTCGGTCTGAAAACGCATCACGCTCGGCAAGATCTGGGTCTTGCCGATCTGGAGCACCAAGTTCTTCTCGACGTTGATCGACTTGATGTATTGCTCGACGAACACCTCGAAACGGGCGTGGAGCTCGCGGGCCGAGAGTACTTTGTACTTCTCGAACACCGTGATGGCTTCTTTGGTCTCGTACTGCGGCAGCGCATCGACCGACGTCTTCAGGTTCAAAAGTCCGCGTTTTTCGGCCTCTTGGTGCCACTCTTCCGAGTAGCCGTTGCCGTTGAAAACGACGCCGCCGTGCTCGGTGTACAGCTCCTGAAGCGTGAGCTGGATGGTCTGGTTCAGGGTCTTGCCCGACGCGACGCCGGCTTCCAGCTTACTGGCCACGAAGTCCAGCGAGTCCGCCATGATCGTGTTCAGCGTGGCCAGGGCGATGCCCGGCGATTGGCTCGAGCCGAGCGCGCGGAACTCGAAGCGATTGCCGGTGAACGCGAAGGGGCTGGTGCGGTTGCGGTCGCCCGCGTCACGCGGCAGATGCGGCAGCGAATCGACCCCGATTTGCAGTTTGCCCCCGGCCTTGGACGACTTGGCGCCGCCAGCCTTGATCTGCTCCCAGACGTCCGCCAACTGCTCGCCCATGAAGATCGAGATGATCGCAGGCGGCGCTTCGTTCGCACCCAGACGGTGATCGTTGCTGGCCGAGGCGATGGCGGCACGTAGTAGCCCACCGAACTTGTGCACCGCGCGCACGACGGCGCCACAGAACACCATGAACTGCGCGTTGTCGTGCGGCGTGGCGCCCGGATCGAGCAGGTTGCCCTGCGTCGAGTTGCCGATCGAGTAGTTCAGGTGCTTGCCGGAGCCATTGACGCCAGCGAACGGCTTCTCGTGCAACAAGCACACGAGGTCGTGACGCTCGGCGACCTTCTTCAGGGTCACCATCACCAGCTGCTGATGATCGGCGGCGATATTGGCACCCTCGAACACCGGCGCGATTTCGAACTGGCCGGGAGCCACTTCATTGTGACGGGCGGCGACCGGAATGCCCAAGAGCAAGAGTTCACGCTCGAGCTCGAACATGAACGCCATCACTCGGCTCGGAATCACGCCGAAGTAGTGATCCTCGAACTCTTGGCCCTTCGGCGGCTTGGCTCCGAACAGCGTACGGCCCGCGTTCAGCAAGTCGGGGCGCGCGTAGTAGAAGTTCTTGTCGATCAGGAAGTATTCCTGCTCACAGCCCATGTACGAGGTGACCGCCGCGATTTCCTCGTGGCCGAACAACTTGAGGATGCGGCTGGCGTGCGTGCTGAGTGCAGCGGTCGCGCGCAGCACCGGGGTCTTGGTATCGAGGGCTTCACCGGTCCACGACACGAATGCGGTCGGGATACACAGGGTGATGCCGTTCTCGGTCTCCATCAGGTAGGCCGGGCTGGTCACGTCCCAGGCGGTGTAACCGCGCGCTTCGGACGTGGCGCGAATGCCGCCGCTCGGGAAGCTGGAGGCGTCAGGCTCGCCTTGAATCAGTTTTTTGCCGGAGAACTCAGCGATGGCATTGCCTTCACCGTCCGGGCTGTAAAAGCTGTCGTGCTTTTCTGCGGTCGAACCAGTCAGCGGGTAAAAAATGTGCGCGAAATGCGTCGCGCCACGACCCAGCGCCCAGTCTTTCAGGGCTGAGGCCACCACGTCAGCTGTGGACGGATCGAGCGGCTGGCTGCCTTCGATGGTCTTCTTCAGCGACTTGTAGACGTCCTTCGGCAGGTGCGCCTTCATCGTGTTGAGGCCGAACACGTTGGCGCCGAATTGCGTGCCAGAGCCAATTTCCTTGTAGTTCAAGGGCGGCGAGCTCGAAATGAACGTGGACACCTTGGAGATCGCCTGCTGCCGGACCGTATTACCGCTCATGATTTTTTCCTCTTAACTGACGTAAATTCGGCTGGGAAATCACCGAAGGGCGTTCCATCTACCGCTAGCAGTCTTTCCGCGAGACTGCTGAAATGTTTCCCGATTGTTTCGTGGTCTGGGTCGAAATTCCACGCTGTCGCGCTCGACCTATCGAATTTATATGAAAATTTTAGCTCGAGACTCCCGCTACAGCTCGGCGGTGAGCTCGACCATGGTTTCGCGGAAGCCCAGGGCGGCGAAGAACTGGCGTGCCGCAATATTCTTGCTTGCGGTGTGCAGGACCAGGCGAGGAGCTCCCTTGCCTCGCAGTCCTTCTCGAACCGCTTCGACCATTCGCTTGGCAACACCCTGACGTCGCAACCCATCGCTGACGAAGATGTCATGCAGCGCGCCGCAGGCGTCAAGCAGCGCGTTCCAATCCCTGGCTTCGAGCCGCGCGTAGGCGTAGCCCTTGACGCGACCCGCCTGCTCCGCGACGAGCAGCAGCACGTCCGGACTGCGCAGCTCGCTGGCGAAGAAATGGGCGTAGCCGGATTCCACGTTGGCCATCAGCATGAAGCGCAAGGCATCGAAGCCATGGTGCTGGCGCACCAATTCACCAGCGAGCTGGCCAATCTCCGGCAGATCCCGGGGCTCCGCGGGCCGAATGATCACGGTCATGGCGCAAGCCTAGCGCGCTTCGCAGCCCCTCACACCCCAGCGCTCAGCGGCCCAGGGCGGGCACTCAGAGCTCGATCACGCCGGTGCCGACCAAGATCGAGAACGCGCTACCGAAGACCACGATCACGATTACGGCTAGGGTCACGATCACCCGCCGCTGCGCGTCGCGGCGAAGCCGGTCTTCGGGATCGCCGCCGCGATGTAATTCGGCCAGGGCTTCCAAATCCGGCACCGACTGCTGCCGGTTCGGGGGCATCAGCGCTTCTTCCAGGGCGAACATGACCGGACCGTGAGCATCCGCGGGTGAAGGGCGAATGCGCACCGAGACCGGCGTTTCCGTCGCGGAGCTGGCGCTCAGCGCTTGAGTGGATGCGCGTTCCAGCGCTGCCACGGCCGGCAAGAGCTCGCCAGGACCCACCAGATCTTTGAGCGAGACGACCGAGCTGACTTCGTTGCCCCAGGCTCGACGGAGCGAGGTCCCGACCGAATCTTCGGTCACGCCGCGATCGAGCAGCCAGCGCGCCAGGGCTTCGCCCAAGTCACGCATGCTCGGGTAGCGGTCGCTCGCGGATTTTGCCAGGCCGCGAGTCAGAATGCTCCACAGCTCGGGCTGCTCGACGCCGAAGAACGAGAGCGATTGTGGTGGATCGTCGATGATCGTGCGCAGCAGCGCGTTGTAATTGTCGGCCTCGAACGGGCGGCTGCGAGTGATGGCCTCGAACAGCACGATGCAGAAGCTCCATTGATCCGTGCGCGCGTCACTGGTCTCCCCGCGGGCTTGTTCCGGTGACATGTAGTCCGGCGTGCCCAGGGCGGTGTCCCGCACGGTCAGCCGCCGC